>CAYLXG010000296.1:0-1511 GCA_964387445.1 uncultured bacterium | reverse complement strand
GTGCACCGGACTCCAAATCCGGGGGTTGAGGGTTCGAGTCCTTCCTGCCCTGCCACCCTCTCTTCTGTGTCTGAAAGGATGTAACGATGGCGGCTAAGGCTGCGAACAGGGAAAGCCTGCCCGTAAGGCTGTGGAAGACCGCGGTGGAGTTCCTCGGCGAGGTCAAGGCGGAACTTTCGAAGGTTGCCTGGCCAAGCAGGGATGAAGCTGTTGCCTCCACCTGGGTAGTAATAGGGGCCGTGGTGGTGGTAGCCGCCTGGATCTTCGTGGTGGACAAGGCCACCGCGATGATAATGGCCGGGCTCATCAGGCTTCTTGGCTGATAGAACCAGATCGAATCGAAAGGCAAATGCATGACTGTTGAAGAACCGGCAGAAGTGAAGGCAGAGGAAACGGAAGAGCCGAAGAAAGACGACGTCAGTTCCAGCCTCAAGTGGTACGTCGTCCACTCCTTTTCCGGCTACGAGCAGAGAGTTGCCAAGTTCCTCGAGGGTCAGCTTGCCAGGAAATACCCTGAAAAAGTGGGAAAGACACTGATCCCCACTGAAGAGATCACGCACAGGAAGAGCGGCAAGGAATACACACGGAAGAAGAAGCTTTATCCCGGGTACGTTTTCGTTCAGCTGGACATCTCCGACGAGATGATCATGGATATACGGGCAATGAGCAACGTCAGCGGTTTCCCGCCCATGAACCGTGGAAGACCGGTTCCCCTCACCGCCATCGATGTTAAGCGGATAATGGGTCAGACCGAGGGCACCGATGACCGCAAGGCCGTTCGAATGCAGTTCAAGGTGGGTCAGAACGTACGGGTCACCGAGGGGCCCTTCAGGAACTTCACCGGAGTGGTGGAGTCCGTGAACCCCGAGCGGGGCAAGGTCAGGATCATATTCACCATTTTCGGGCGCAAAGCGCCCGTTGAGATAGATCACAAACAGGTAAGGATGGTCTGAGGCAGCCGGGGCCTCATTCCTGTTGATTTTTTCCCGGCGGAACACTGTCTGCCCCAGTAAGGGGAGGGGAAGGCAGCGAAAGGAGTTACCATGGCCAAGAAAATCTTGGGCGTGGTAAAGCTTCAGCTCCCCGCAGGCAAGGCTACACCGGCTCCGCCGGTTGGCCCGGCCCTCGGCCAGTTCGGTATAAACCTGGCCGGGTTCTGTAAGGATTTCAATGCCCGCACCCAGGGCAAAGAGGGCCTTATCGTTCCTGCGGTGGTTACGGTCTACAAGGACAGAAGCTTTACCTTCATCCTCAAGTCGCCTCCTGCTTCGGTGCTGCTGAAGCGGGCTGCGGGGCTTGCAAAGGGATCTTCCCAGTCCAACCGCGACAAGGTTGGCAAGGTCACAATCGCCCAGTGCAGGGAGATCGCCGAAATGAAACAGAAGGACCTGAATGCCGCCACCATGGAAACGGCCATCAGCATGATAGCCGGAACCGCGCGGAGCATGGGCCTGGAGGTGATCGATGGCTAAAAGCAGAAGATTCGCCAGGGTCAAGGAAGCGGTTGACAG
>CAYLXG010000295.1:0-1518 GCA_964387445.1 uncultured bacterium | reverse complement strand
CCGGGAAGGCCATGCCTCCCTCAACGTCCAGGAACCAGGTGCCGGCGGCGCAGGGAAGCGCCAGGAAAGCTGCGGCTATTGCAAGAAGCTTCATGAGGATCCTTTCTTCATGGGAGATAGAGCAGTTTTTCGCATATGCGGTTCCCGCCGCCTGTGAACTCCAGCAGAAAGCTTCCGGCGGGCAGTTCGGCGGGGATGAATTCAAGTGATGTTCCTGTGGAGGAGGTGAGCACCCTTCCGGAGAGGTCCATCAGGCGGAAGGTCCCGGGGAAGTCGGAAGAAGCGCTGAGCACACCGGAGAACGGGTTGGAGGAGATGCTCAGCGAAGGGGGGATCTGTGTATTGCAGTCTTCCCAGGCTGAGGTCAGTGTGTTCTGATACCAGTAAAGATACTGGGAGTTCGCCGAGAGAAGGTCCGGATTGGGGCCACCGGAGAGAAAGCCGCAACCAGCAGCGTCGGAGAAGTACTGGGAGTCCGAGAACAGGATATCCCCAAGTCCCGAAGGCGTTCCTTCGAGGACTGTTAGCTCATAGGAGCTTGAGTAGAACACCTCGTCGAAGCCGTCGCCGTTGAAGTCGCACCCCCCCACAGTGGGGAGATAATCGGCATAGATCACGGTAAGCGGCCAGTACCATGCGCCGGGGTCGTCTACCCACATGCTGATATTTATAGGAGGTGGGGGAGATGGATAGATGTCCCAGGCGGAGTTCAGCAGGTCAGGGTGGCCGTCGTTGTTTATATCGCACTGTCGGTATGGAGGAGAACCACTGAGATAGGTGTACAGGTCATCCTCCGCTTCCACCATGAGATAGGAATCCCATGCGCCCTGGGCGGCGTAGACCCTGAGGCCGTAGGAGAAAATGACTGCGAAGTCCATGAAGGGATCTCCCGCCATGTCCCCGGTGAAGAAACCCGTTACATGAACACCGGGCCAGAAGGGTATGGAGTCGGACCATGCGGTTTCGAAGCTCTCCCCCCAGCCGCTGTTCACGGCGAGGCAGAAATACCTTCCCGATCCCATTAGAAGGTCGGGCATTCCGTCACCGTTGAAATCTCCGGGTACTGCACACCCCAGGACCTGGCAGGAGGAAGGGGTGAAGGTGCCGTCGCCGTTGGAGAAGAGAACAGGGCCGGCAAGCCCTGTCAGGATGTCATCGAGTCCGTCTCCGTTGATGTCGGCTGCCCGGGGATTGTTCCCGGCCCAGGGAATTTCAGATGGTCCGGAGAACCCGGAGCCGTCGTTCATTATCACCCTGAGATTCCCGGATGGCCAGGGCCTCAGCAGAATGTCCTGGTACTCATTCCCGTCGAGATCACAGCAGAGTATCTCCTTCACCGCAACATCAAGAGGGCAGATCACCGAGGCATCCTGGAATATCTGTGCGGAAGCCGCGGCGGCAATGATCAGAGTGGGTACCGTATGTTTCCCCATGCTCAACACCTCTGGTAAAGGGTTCATCACAAAATCATAAATGAGTACCGGAACAGGCGCAATCGCTTGCCGTATTGACTGCCTT
>CAYLXG010000294.1:417-1536 GCA_964387445.1 uncultured bacterium | reverse complement strand
ATGTGATCACCATTCACGACGAGGACGATCCCTGGACCAGGATACCTCTTGCAGGCAGCAAGCTTGAATTCAACCGCAACGGGCTGCCGCCCTTTATTGGAGGCTACGTGGGCTATCTGGGTTATGACATGATCAGGGGGATCGAGAAACTGCCCCGACCAGGCAGGCCTTCCGGCTTCCCGGATACCATCCTGGCAAGGGCGGATACACTGGTAGTATTTGATCATCTCAATCAGTCGGTATCGCTTATCCATACCATAATGACCCCTTGCCTCGAAGAAGACAGGGCCCTTGCACAGGCTAAAGAGGCCTTTTCCCGGATCGAAGACGAACTGGTTGGAAAACAGTCGATGCCTGCGGCAAGGGTTCCTGATCAATGCTCGGTGGAAACGATCTCCATCGATGATAAGGATTTCGTTGATGCGGTGAACAAGGCAAAATCCTATATTAAGGACGGCGACATCATGCAGACGGTCCTTTCAAGGAGACTGCAGCTTCGTACCTCGTGCGATCCGTTCGATACCTATAGAAGACTGAGGCAGATCAACCCGTCTCCGTACCTTTTTTACCTACGGTTCTCTGATGTTATCCTTATCGGGTCGTCTCCTGAGGTCATGGTGAAGCTCAGCGGTGATACCATCACCTCTCTTCCCATTGCCGGGACGAGACCCAGGGGCACATCAAGCGACCATGACGAGAGACTTGCTTCAGAGCTTATGTGCGACGAGAAGGAACGGGCCGAGCACCTCATGCTGGTGGATCTGGCGCGGAACGATGTAGGGAGGGTGTCGGAACCGGGATCCGTGAAAATCGTATCCCGGGAAGAGGTGAAGTACTACTCGCATGTGATGCACATCGTATCGTGTGTTGAGGGTCGCAAGAAACACCATCTCTCCAATATTGATGTGCTGAAAGCCTGTTTCCCCGCAGGCACGGTATCCGGGGCGCCAAAGGTCAGGGCCATGGAGATCATCGATGAGCTCGAAGGCATGTGCCGGGGGCCGTATGCCGGGGCTGTAGGCTATCTCTCGTTCAATGGTGATGTCGACACCGGCATTGCGATCCGTACCATGTTCATCCGCGACGACAAGGTGTTTGTTCAGGCCGGTGCGGGCATCG
>CAYLXG010000294.1:0-407 GCA_964387445.1 uncultured bacterium | reverse complement strand
CCCAACCCGCAAACGAGATAGCGGAGATCGACAACAAACTGCGGGCGCTGAGTCTGGCCCTGGGAGGGATAGCATGATCCTGATGATAGACAACTTTGATTCGTTTACCTACAACCTGGGGCAGGCCGTCGAGGCAATGGGGGAGGATGGTGCGGGGCGACGGAACAATGCCGTCACCCTCTCTGAGATTGACCGGATGTGCCCGGCCGGGATAATTGTTTCTCCCGGTCCGGGAGCGCCGGGCTCGGCAGGGATATCGCTGGATGTGATCCGGGAATTTCACGAAAAGATTCCTATCCTTGGTGTCTGCCTCGGACATCAGTGCATTGTAGAGGCCTTCGGCGGGGATATCCGTCATGCAACTCGGGTCATGCACGGCAAGTATTCACGGATCAGCCATGACGGAG
>CAYLXG010000293.1:293-1595 GCA_964387445.1 uncultured bacterium | reverse complement strand
GTGACCGAGTATTCCCTGGCGGACCCGGAGCTTCAGGGGTCGGAGCTGCTGCATTACGTAGCCGGCGGCAAGGGGGTGATCGTCCTGGAATACATGAACTCCCTGGGGCTCCTGAACAATCTCAGTGACCTCCTGCAGGACTTCACCCACCGTTCCAGCGCCAACTACTGGGCCAGGATATACTCCAGCCTCAGGTTCAGTCAGAGGTATCAGGAGCTGCTCCGCAGCCTGTTCTACAGGCCTGGCATCCCCCAGATAGAGGTACTCTGGAGGGAGGAGTCCGGTGCGGTTAACATGGCCGCAAGGGAGATACAGCCAGGCGAACCCTTCGATCTTCCCCTGGAGGGCATCCAGTGCAGGGTCCATCTTCAGGATACCTCTCTGGTAAGGACCACATTCTATCACGACGGCTCCCTGATGGTTCAGCTGAACCTCCCTCCGGGAGCCAGCGGGCCGGTCACGGCCATCGACCTGAACCCCTCCTGGCTGATACCGGCGGACTTCATGTACCGGAGGGACAGCAGCTCGCAATGACCCTTCACTCGGATGCCTTGAAGGAGGCCGCAAGGCTCAGGGATCTCATAGAGGAGTACAACAGGCAGTACTACTCCGCAGACGGTTCCGGGATATCCGACAGGGAGTACGATGCCCTGATGAACAGGCTTCGCGCCCTCGAGGAGGAACATCCGGACCTCAGGACCCCGGATTCCCCCACCCAGAGGGTCGGCTCACCGCCGCTGTCCGTGTTCGAGACCGTTATCCACGACCCGCCGATGCTCAGTCTTTCCAACGTTTTCACAGAGGAAGACTTCATGGCTTTCCACACAAGGATCGCAGGGGAGCTGGGCACCAACCCCATCGAATACTCGGTGGAGCCCAAGCTGGACGGAGTGTCCCTGGCCCTGGTCTATGAGAACTCGGTCCTCGTCCGGGCGGGCACGCGGGGCGACGGAACGGCCGGGGAGAACGTCACCGCCAATGCCCGAACCATAAGGTCCGTGCCGCTCAGACTGAATTCCGCCGAACCTGTCAGTGTGGAGGTCCGTGGGGAGGTTTACTTCACACTGAAGGATTTCAATGAGATGAACCAGGGGCGCGAACAGCCCTTCAAGAACCCCAGGAACGCCGCCAGCGGTTCCCTCAGGCAACTGGACAGCTCCATCACGGCACAGAGGCCGCTTAGCTTCATGGCCTATGCCGCGGGAAGTGACCCCGAGGGTGTTCACAGCCAGAAGGAACTTTTTGATAAACTGACCCTCTGGGGTTTCAATGTCAGCCCGGAGAACCGTTTCGTGGATTCTC
>CAYLXG010000293.1:0-251 GCA_964387445.1 uncultured bacterium | reverse complement strand
GCGTTGTTGTGAAGGTAAGCGACTTCGCAGCCAGGGAGAGGCTGGGCTTCGTCTCCAGGGCCCCCAGGTGGGCAACCGCATGGAAGTTCCACGCCCAGGAGGTGGCAACTACCCTTGTGAGGATAGACGTTGGAGTGGGCAGGACCGGGCGGCTCACCCCCACGGCCAGGCTGGAGCCGGTCAGGGTGGGTGGAGTTACCGTGACCAACGCCACCCTGCACAATCAGGACGAGATCGACCGCAAGGACGTG
>CAYLXG010000292.1:1274-1605 GCA_964387445.1 uncultured bacterium | reverse complement strand
ACGAGAATTTCCACGCCATCGAACTGGCCAGGACGGTGGCCCTCATACCCAGGATATGGCGGAACCTTTCCCCGGTCCTTTTCTACGGCCACACAGGTCAGGGCAAGACCCATCTGCTCTCCGCCATGGCCAAGGCATCCAGGCAGCGGTCGCTGATACTGAACACCAACGACCTGATGATGGAGTACAAGTACTGCCTTGAGGCGAAGAAGGACCTGGAGCTGCTCAACTGGATCACCAGGCACAACTTCCTTCTTCTCGACGACATTCAGTTCGCACAGGGCAACTTCGGTTTCCAGAAGTTCCACTGCTCGGTCTTCAACCGGCTGAG
>CAYLXG010000292.1:0-1264 GCA_964387445.1 uncultured bacterium | reverse complement strand
ACTTTATCAGCGAGCACTTGAAATTCGGGAAAAGTGCTTGATTTTGATGCCAGGGTGGAGCTCCTCCGCCAGAAGTTCAGCCATACGGGATTCGGTCCCGAAGACGAGATAATAGAGTACATAGCCGGGGAGATCACACAGAACGTGAGGACCCTGAAGGCCGCGGCCAGGGCGGTGGTCGCCTGCCTGCTGGCCACCCCGGGGAGAAGCGAGATCGACCTTCCAACGGTGAAAAAGCTCCTGAAGTCCATGCATCTCTATGATGTCCCCGGCCTGAAGGGGGAGAAGCCGGTTCCAGTTAAGGAGGGAGACAGCTGCCTTGCCCGGGAGGAAGCCGATGCGCCGGAGAAGGAGCCTGAAGCTGAAGTTGAAGCCTCCCCCTTCATAGTGGTGGACATCGAGGACGAGAACGAGAATGCCCCTGAGCCCCCGAAGGCTGAGGATGATACACCGGCGGAGCAGCCGGATGCGGATCCCGGGCAGTACAGGACCCTGGTGGCCTCGGCAAGCACCGTGGAGAAGCAGATCGACGCCCTTCTGCAGGCCGCCGAGAAGAGAATAGAGCAGCTGAGGAAGAAGAACGCCGGGCCCGGGGAGATAGCCAAACTGGAAAAAGCGGTGGAGCACCTGAGGAACAAGGACCTGGAAGCCGCCATGACCGCCCTGAAGTAAACATACCCATATTGGGGTTGCCATTCCCTCCGCTATTGCATATAGAAATACCTGCAGTCTTTATTCGGCTCGTTACTCTTTCAGAAAGGAACCTTCTCATGGGTATAGAGGAAATCCTGAATGCTCTAGTTGCGGTGCAGGGCATCGAAGCCGCTGTCTGCGTTGGGAGGGACGGTTTCGTGATAGAGGCCGCCGCCGCCGCAGGAGCCGATGTGGACGCCATTGGCGCCATGGTGGCAACCGGCCTCGGTTCCGCGGAAAGCGTGGGCAGGGAACTCAATGTTGGCGGGCTCAGCCAGGCCATGATGGAGTACGACCAGGGAGTCATCGTGATGACGGCAATTGGGAACGACGCCATACTCGCAGTTGTGGCTGCCACCAGCGCCAGCCTGGGAAACGTGAGACTTCAGGTCAGGAAGAGAAGAACGGAGCTCGAAGCGGCGCTCTAGTTCAGGGGCGGAAGCTCGGCTTCCTTCATGAAGGCATAGGGGGCGGGATCCAGGAGGCTGGGTCCCGCCCGTACCGTTTCAGATACTGGTTAAGGGAACCTGCAGAGGTTATGGTATCCGCTGGGGGGGAAACGAAAGACGAA
>CAYLXG010000291.1:0-1613 GCA_964387445.1 uncultured bacterium | reverse complement strand
CCGGGGTTGCGCAGGGTACATATGTTTACTATAGTCTTCCCCGATGGCAGGAGATAGTCCCCTGATCAGGGTCACTTCGGGTAAATTGCTGAAAGGTGTTGCCATGGCAGACAAAGCGGTGAATGAAAACAGGAAGAAAGCCCTCGACGCCGCCTTCCTTCAGATCCAGAAGAAGTTCGGAACCGGTTCCATAATGAAACTGGGCGAAGCCCCGGAAATGAAGGTCGATACCTTCCCCACCGGTTCCATCTCCCTGGACCTTGCCCTTGGGGTCGGCGGAGTTCCCAGGGGAAGGGTAATAGAGGTCTTCGGCCCTGAAAGCAGCGGAAAGACCACCCTTGCGCTTCACATGCTTGCCAACGCCCAGAAGGCCGGGGGAGAGGTTGCCTTCATCGACGCCGAGCACGCCCTGGACCCCGCCTACGCGGAAAGGCTGGGCCTGAACATCGACAATCTCATGGTATCCCAGCCGAACAACGGCGAACAGGCCCTGGAGATAACCGAAACCCTGGTGCGCTCCAACGCCGTTGACGCCATAGTGGTGGATTCGGTTGCGGCCCTGGTCCCCAGGGCTGAAATAGAGGGCGAAATGGGAGACAGCCATGTGGGCCTTCAGGCCAGGCTCATGAGCCAGGCGCTCAGGAAGCTCACAGGGGCCGTGGCCAGGTCGAAGTGCGCCGTTATCTTCATCAACCAGATCAGAATGAAGATCGGCGTGATGTTCGGCAATCCCGAAACCACAACCGGCGGCCGCGCCCTGAAATTCTATTCCAGCCTCCGCCTCGATGTCAGGCGGGTAGCCTCCATCAAGAACGGCGAAGAGGTCACCGGAAGCCGAACCAGGGTGAAGGTGGTCAAGAACAAGGTTGCCCCCCCATTCAGGGTCTGCGAGTTCGACATACTCCACGGCCAGGGGATATCCAGAACCGGCGAGCTCATCGACCTGGGCCTGGAACACGATCTCGTTTCCCGCAGGGGAACCTGGTACTCCATCGAGGGCCAGCAGATCGGTCAGGGCCGCGACAACGCCCGGAAGTACCTCGACGAGAACCCCCAGGCAGCCGATTCCCTGGAGGCCGCCCTTCGGGAGAAGCTGGGCATGGTAAAGGCCGGCAAGCCTGCGGAGGAGGAGAAATAGAACCGGTGGTCTCCCTGCGGAAACTCAGGAGGAACAGGGTACTTGTCACCCTGCCCTCGGGCTGTTTCCTGGTAACGCCCTCCGACGCTCCTGTGGGATCCTCGGAGCTCGACCCGGAGGCCCTTCAGGCCGCCCAGGTCCGGTGCGCAAGGGCCGATGCCGGGCGTTTCCTGGAATACAGGGAGAGAACCACCGGTCAGCTCAGGGAGAAACTGCTCTCACTGGAGTATCCCGGTGAGGTGGCTGAAGACACAGTGGCCTGGGCGGAGGAATACGGCTATGTGAACGACCTCAGGTACTGCGGCATCTACATATCATCAAGGTCCATGGGCAAGCCCAGGCTCAGGGCGGAACTCCTGGGTAAGGGAGCAGCTGAGGCAGCTGTGGATGAGGCCCTCGCCGGTCTTTCGGAGAACGGCTCCTTCAACGAGGCGGTGGCCGCGGTGAGGAAAAGGTACGGCTCGATGGAAGACGG
>CAYLXG010000290.1:0-1616 GCA_964387445.1 uncultured bacterium | reverse complement strand
CCTTCCTCCGCAGGGCGCTCAGGGAGGGGCTCTACTACCCTGGCTATCTCGGAACACCCCCTGAGTTCATCCAGCCGGAAACGATGATGGAGCACCAGTGAGCAACACGATTCCCAGGGAACTGGCTTCAAGGATAGTATGGTTCTGCACAAGACTTAACGTGCAGGCCGGAGAAACGGTTATAGAGAAGGGCAGCCCCGGAGACGAGCTTTTCATAATTACCAGGGGTCAGTTCAGGGTCCACGACGACTCAGCCGGTGAGGACTTCGTACTTGCAATGCTGAACCGTGGTGACATCTTCGGGGAAATGACCTTCATAGACCGGACTGAGCGTTCCGCTTCGGTGACCGCCGTGGGGGCCGGAAGCATCCTCAGGATGGGATCGGCGGAGTACGGCGCCATGCTGGACAAGGACCCCCTTACCGCGGTGGAGTTCATGCGGTTCCTCTCTTCCATCGTCTGCCGCAGGCTCAGGATGGCCAACGACGCCCTGCTCCAGGTGGCCTACGGGGACCAGGGGCTGGATACCAGCGAGGACAGCACCCTGAAAAAAGCCATCGCAAACATGCATGAAGCGGTGAGAATGGAGCTTGAGGGTACCTAGTCGGTGTCCTCATGAACCGGAAGAACCTCCCAGACGAAGGATGACCCCCCGGCGATGGGGATGTTGGAGAACGAGTAGGTTCTCCACTCGCAGTCCTCTATCCTGAAATCGTAGAAACCCTCCGTTACCTGGAAGATGGCGGAGCTGTCCGGGGGCAGTATGGAGAGCCCCAGCATGTCGATCCACTTCTCCCGGCCGGATTCGGTTACCCAGACGAAGTAGAAGTCGGTGGATGTGCAGTTCTTTATCTCAACGGTGGCGCTTCCCCCGGCCATGGCCAGTGCGGTGATCAGCAGCAGCGCCGCAGCAGCGGTTCTCATGTAATGCTCGTCCTCCTTCAGAACGGTCTACCCTGACCCGCCTTCGGTGTTCCAGGGGCTACACCATGGAGAGGCTTATCCTTTTCCTTTCGGAGTCTATCCCTGTTACGGTAACATCAACCTTCATCCCCACCCGGACAACCTCCGAAGGGTGGCGTATCCAGGCTGTGCTGAGTCTGCTCACGTGAACCAGCCCGTCGGTGTGAACCCCGACGTCCACGAAGGCACCGAAGTCGGTGACATTGGTAACTATCCCGGGCAGCTTCATTCCCTCCCGGAGATCTTCGAGACCGTGCACATCGGCGAAGGAGAAAGGTTCGAAGCGCTCCCTGGGGTCCCGTCCGGGCTTCCTAATCTCCCGGGCTATGTCCAGAAGGGTGGGCATGCCCCTGCTGCCGTGGACGAACATGTTCAGATCCATGCCTTCCAGAAGGCCGGGCTGGTTGAGAAGACCCTCAACGGTGGTTCCAGCCGCGGCGGCCATTTCCTCCACCACCCCGTAGCTCTCAGGGTGCACTGCGCTACGGTCCAGGGGTTCGGTCCCATCGGGGATCCTGAGGAAACCCGCCGCCTGCTGAAAGGCCACCGGACCGATCCCGGGAACCTTCATCAGCTGGCTTCTTCTGCGGAAGGCTCCGTTCCTCTCCCTGTACTCCACTATGGATCCGGCGGTTGAGGCACCAAGGCCGGAA
>CAYLXG010000289.1:0-1653 GCA_964387445.1 uncultured bacterium | reverse complement strand
CCGTGCGAAAAGCGGCGGACGCTGCGGTGAGCGAGATAATAAAGAGGCTTGAAGCAGGCGGGCTGCAGATAGACGGCGCGGCAGTAACCCTTTAGTCGAAGGGCACCACCAGGAACCTGCAGTACTCCTCTTCCCCGGAGTAACGGAGCCTGGCGAAGTAGGTCCCGGGGGAAAGCGCAGGGACATTCACAGAGGACACCCCCGCCTGGTGTTCGGCCGATTCGCAGAAAACCGTACGGCCTGCAAGGTCATAGACCGCAAGCTCGGCAGAACCCGCTGCGGGAAGATGGAAAGACAGGGAGGGCCACCGGCCGGAGGGGTTGCGGTCAGCTCCGAAGAAGGCGAAGGAATCGCCCCCCTCTTCCTCTCCCACACCCATGTTGTCCCACTCGAAGGCTATCATGTCCAGCGCCGGGGTTCCGAAGGGGCCGTCGCTCTCCATGAGCACCTTGTACTGAATGTACCTGTATGTGCTGTCGATGTATCCTTCAAGGTTGCCCGGTTCATACATGTAATCGGACCATTCGCCCATGTCCGTCCAGTCGTTGCTTCCCCTGGCCTGGAAGTACATCTCCGTTCCCGGAGGGATTACCCCTCCCAGTCGAAGCTCTGCCACTCCGGGTATCCGCCCACATCCAGTATGGTGGAGGTAAGCCAGCCCGAGCTGGAGCCTTCCAGGGAACCCCAGCCAACGGCGGACCACTCGCTGTTGAAGATGAAATCGGTAACGCCGTCTCCGTTTATGTCTGCACCTCTCACATCGGCGCAGGGGAACCCCGAGGCCAGCTGATGCCGCACCAGGTTCTCGCCGTCTCCACCCACATTCTCCCAGAAGCAGATCTCCTCATCGCCCCCCCAGGAGAAGCTCCCTGAACCAACCAGGATGTCGAGGCATCCGTCGTCGGTGAGATCCACGAAGCGCACCGCATTGGCAGCCGCAAGTGAATCATCCAGCATGTGCTGTTCCCAGTTCTCACAGGAGCCGTCGAGGTTTTCGAACCAGTAAGCCCTTCCCCAGTAAGGTACGGAATTATCAACGGCTGCCAAGTCCATATCGCCGTCGCCGTCCAGGTCCCCTGCGTGACAGGATTTCGGAGCTCCGTCATATTGGCCGGGATTTATACCTATCACGACATATGACCACATAGTGCCTATTCCGTTCTCATTCCTGCAGAAAACTATATAGCCGAAAGTGCTGGAGGAATGCAGTGTAAACACAGCTCCGATTACATCAAGGTCCCCATCCAGGTCAAGGTCCACCGGATAGATCTCATTGAATTCTTTCCAGTCGGGCTCGTACAGGATCGTGTGTTCCTGCCAGACATCTCCTGCGCCTGTTATGTTTTCAAGCCAGGTCAGTTCTGCCTGAGCAAAACTGGCAGCGACTATGTCATTGTCCCCGTCCCCATCAACATCCATTCCAAACAGCTGAAGTCTATCATTCGGCACGGCGACCGCATGCTGTTCCCAGTTGAGACCAGTTCCGTCCAGGTTCTCGTACCAATATATGCTGTCCTGCTTAGCCAGAATATCCAGATCACTATCACCGTCGATGTCAGCGGGGTATGCACCATGGCAATGGTAGGGAAGTGTACTGATAACATGTTCAGTCCAGGAAGTTCCTGTACCGTCATTCTCCAGCCAGACATGCTC
>CAYLXG010000288.1:0-1677 GCA_964387445.1 uncultured bacterium | reverse complement strand
CCCATAGTGGGAAACCCCGACCTCGAGCCTGAAGAGACCATCGCCTACGAGGTGGGTGTTAAGCACCAGTTCGACGACCTCACCCTGCTGGATGTCACCGGCTACTACAAGGACATCACAGGCCTCGTCGACATGCAGAAGAACTTCTTCTCAGCGGTGGATGCCTACGACCTTTACATCAACGGCGACTACGGCAATGTCCGCGGAGCCGAGTTCAGCCTCATGAGGCGCCCCTCCAACTTCATAAGCTTCAACGCCAACTACACCTACTCCATAGCGAAGGGCAAGAGCTCCAGCGCCACCCAGAACTACACCTACGCCTGGGCCGGATGGGTCATTCCCAAGCGCGAGAGCTACCTCGACTGGGACCAGACCCACACCGTGAACGCCAACTTCGACTTCCGTATTCCCAGGGGCGAAGGCCCCGTGTGGGGCGGAACCCGCTGGCTCCAGGGCCTGGGTCTCTCCCTTCAGTGGAACTACGGAAGCGGTCTGCCTTACACAGCGAGTTCACAGGGAACCGCAGATCCCCTTATCAACAGCGGCAGGATGCCATGGACCATGAACACCGACGCCAAGCTTAATAAGATCTGGTGGATCGGTGACACATCGGTGAACGTCTACGTCTGGGTCCAGAACCTGTTCAACAGGCTCAACGTGAACGAGATAAGGGATACCGGATGGTACGATGCCGACCAGGACGGCGACGGCGAACCCGACAACGACCCCAGGGGTCCTTCAGGTCAGCCCGATGCGTACGCCCGCAGGCGCGCCATCCGTTTCGGTCTTGAGTTCGAGTGGTAGACAACTGCAAAGCGGCTTAGCCGCGGATTGAAACGAGGAGAGTTACCAATATGCATAGAATACTGCTGGTGCTTCTGCTGTTGATGGCCCCCCTGGCCATTGCGCAGACAGAAGAACCGGAAGCAACAGAAACCACCACCGAAGAGGTGACGGATACCCCCGAGGAAGTGACCCCTCCCGTGGAGGAGACACCTTCCGAACCCGCCGAAGAAGCCGGAACCCCCGAGGCCGAAGAGGTGGAGAGGGCCCAGAGCGCAAGCATGGACCTGAAAGACCTTTTCATAGCAGGCGGAAACTTCATGTGGCCCCTGCTTCTCTCCCTGCTCATCGGTATAGCCGTTGCCGTGGAACGACTCATAGTTTTCAGCAAGGCCCGCCTTGATGTGAACAAGTTCCTGGAGCAGCTCGGCGGCTACATCCGCAAAGGCGACCTCAGCGGCGCGGAGTCCCTCTGCGACAGGACCAAGGGTCCGGTCTCGGCGATCCTCAGGGCCGGTCTCCTGAGAAGGGACAAGGGCCTCACCGACGTGGAGAAGGCAATCGAGAGCGCCGGATCCATAGAGATGGCTCACCTTGAGAAGGGCCTCGTGGTCCTCGCCTCTGTTTCCAGCATCGCCCCGATGCTTGGATTCCTGGGAACCGTGTCCGGTATGATCCGGGCCTTCGGTGAGATAGCGGCAGCCAAGAACGTAGACGCCAGCCTGGTGGCCGGCGGTATACAGGAAGCTCTGATAACGACCGCAACCGGTCTTGTGATAGCCATCCCAATACAGATGGCGAACAACTACTACATCGCAAAGATCGGCCGTTTCGTTACGGACATGGAAGAGGCAAGCATGTTCCTCGTTGACCAGCTGGCCGACATGGAACATC
>CAYLXG010000287.1:0-1685 GCA_964387445.1 uncultured bacterium | reverse complement strand
ATCATGCCCCCCTGAAAACGCCGGTTGAGAGGTAGCGGTCTCCCCTGTCCGGGGATATGGCCACAATGGTGTCTGTGCTCTCCATCGTTTGGGAGATTTCCAGGGCGGCACTCACCGCGGCTCCGGTGCTCATGCCGGTGAAGAGGCCTTCTTCCCTGGCAAGGAGCTGTGTGGTGCTGAATGCCTGTTGATCCGATCTGGTAATGCTGGTTGAGAGTTCGTTCTGCTTGAAGATTCCGGGCATCCTCGACTCGGTCATGTTCTTCAGGCCCTGGATGGAGTGGCCCGGTTCAGGCTGAACTCCGATTACCTTAATGCTCCTTCCTTCGTCCCTGAACCTTCTGGCGTGGCCCATGAGGGTGCCTCCGGTGCCCATTCCAGCCACGAAGGCCTGTATGTTCCCATTCGTCTGGCTGAGTATTTCCACGGCGGTTGATTCGTAGTGGCTCAGCCAGTTCGAATGGTTGGCGTACTGGTCGGGTATGAAGAAACGGTTCGTACCTTTTCGTGTTTCCTCCTCCCTGAGTATCTCTACTTCCTCTATGGCTCCGTCGGTGCCCCTTTCCCCCGGGGTCTCTATCAGCTCTGCTCCCATGGCCATGAGGGTGTGCTTCCTCTCCTGGCTTGCGCCTTCCGGGATTACGAGCAGGGTCCTGTATCCCAAGGCAGCGCCCACCATTGCCAGGCCAATCCCCGTGTTGCCGGAGGTGGCTTCCAGAATGGTCATTCCCTTTTTCAGCCTGCCGTCTCTAACTGCGTGGATTATCATCCACTTCGCTGTTCTGTCCTTCACGCTGCCTCCGGGGTTGCTGCCCTCGAGCTTGAGAAGGATCCTGGCTCCGTTTTTCGGTCTCATGTTCGTCAGCTCCACCAGGGGGGTGTTCCCTATGGAGCTTAAGAGGTTTCCGGCTGCGGTCATTCCGTTCGTTTCCTTTCTCTCTTCCTTCTGGTCTTTTCGTTGTCTGCTTTTGTCGCTGGCTGCCTGCCTGCTGCTGCTTGCTGTTGACTGCTGCTCGCTGGCTGCTGATTTTTCCCGCGCCGGAGGGTCAAAAAAAGCCCGTGACCTTCCGGCCACGGGCTTGCTGTTACTGCTGCTTGTTTGCTCTGCCTGTTCTATCCGCTCTGTTCGTTCTGTCCGCTCAGCTGTTCTGTGTGCTTCGCTTGTTTGTCTGGTGCTGTTCTGTGGTTCTCTATGCCTTCTGGCTGCAGCATGCGCCCCGTCGCCGAATTTGTGATGTCGGCGTACAACAGAGCTGGGTGAATGCTGCTTTGTGTTCCATGGGGCTAATCTACTTCTTTATCACGCCGATGGGAAGAACGGTTCTGCCCTTGTCTTCGTTAAGCACTTCCGCGGCTGCGAGATAGATGGCGGAGAGGCCTGTGATGATGCCCTCGATGCCTGTGAAGGTGCTGAAGGCTGCGGGAACGGTAAACCAGTGCTCGATGGCAAGGAGCCAGAAGAGGGCTGTCACCGTAGCGAAAACCACCTGGATGGCGCGGTGCTTGTTAAAGGTGCCGAACCAGAGCCAGAACGCCAGAAGGCCCCACATGAAGAGGTACCAGCCCAGGAAGGCCCTGTCAGCTCCGCCCTTCATGATGATGAACACCAGTGTTATCCAGAAGAAACCGAAGCTGGTGAAGGCGGTGGTTCCGAAGGTGTTGCCCTTCTTGAACTCCATGATGCC
>CAYLXG010000286.1:1359-1688 GCA_964387445.1 uncultured bacterium | reverse complement strand
ACAAGGTAGTCCTGTCTGCGGTTCAGCTGAGTTACCGGTACGATGTAGTTGGAAATGACCATGTCGCGGAACTCGATCTCGCTGTCGAGGTCCCATCCAAGCGAAGTGTACTCCGCCAGACCTTCCATTACCCAGAGGGGGGCTCTGGAGGTTATGATGTCGGTGAGTTCCCTGCGGTACATCATGTCGTAGACATAAGCGTGGTTCAGCTCATGGGCCAGAACATGCCTGTAGTCGCTCCATATTCCCTCGAAGGGAACCGCGATGCGGCCCTTGTAATACTCCGTGAACCCGCCGATGCCCTCACCCAGCTCCTGGGAAAGCACCGT
>CAYLXG010000286.1:0-1349 GCA_964387445.1 uncultured bacterium | reverse complement strand
GCGAGGATGTCAATCGCAGCATCGTCGAGACCCTGAACCTGGCCGGGGAGCGGTATACGATACTGGGTATGGGGTTCGACGGAAGGTAGTCGAAGGTGTCCCCAAGAAGCCTTATCTCGCGTTCAGCGATTACCGCAGTGCTCTCTGCCACATTCTCCGTGCCCTCTTCATAGTAAACGTCGAAGTGCGGCGAGTGGATCACCCACCAGTCCATGTCGGTGCCGGTTATCTTGTTCCGTCCGTACTCCGTTGCGTACAGGGCAGCGGACAGCAGCAGGGGTAGCAGTATGAAATACCTCAAGATGAGCCCTTCCGTGAGAAATTGCGCCTCCCAATATGCTTATTATACCAGAGAGGAACCCGAATGTGCCCGAAACCTCCGGGGGTTGCATATTACACCCATGAAGACGGCAGCAGCTATTCTTGCAGTACTTCTCGCTGCCGGGGGATGCGGAAGCGAACCCCGGGAGGAGTTCACGCCTGAGGAGATGGAGCTGATAACGGTATCCGCCGGCATGCTGGCCAGGAACATTGCGTATCTTCCCGACTCCAGCGGCTGGTCGCCCTCTCCGGGGCCGGAAGCCCTCCAGGCCCTGGAAGCCATGTCAGAAGCGAACACATCCCTGTGGCCGGTGTTTTTCAGGGCGGCGGCAGACACAGCCGCGAAGCTGGAACAGATCATGATACAGGAGATGCAGGAAGCCCAGCAGTCTCAGCTGCTCTAGCGCACCCTGGTAACCACCCGGGACACATCCCTGAAGATCACCGCTGCGAACAGGATCAGAAGAACGAAAATGCCTATCTGCTGAGCGGTCTGTATCACCTTCGGAGATGCCGGTTTTCCCCTGACCCCCTCGAAGAGTATGAACAGGAACTGCCCTCCGTCCAGCACAGGCAGCGGGATAAGGTTAAAACCCATTATCGCCAGGGAGAAGTAGGCTATGGTCTCCAGGAACCTGGAGATCCCGAAACCGGCCTGCTGCCCCAGGGTCTCAGCAACGAACACCGGCCCTCCAGACATCTCCACCAGCTGAACCGGCGAAGCGATCAGCTTGACCAGCCCCGCGTAGAATGAAACAGCTCCCTGGAGAGCCGCAAGGGTTCCCACCTTCAGAGCTGTGAACACAGGAAGCCTTAAAGTCCTTGTCTCCCCCATGGAAGTAACACCGATTATCTGCCTGCCCTGGTAGTCCATGGGTTCCACCCATGCGGTGTCGGCGGCGCCGTGCCTCATGTAGACCAGTTCTATGAACCTGCCCTCCGATGCTTCCACTTCCCTCTGAAGATGTGAGAAGTCCACCAGCTCCACCCCGTTCACTGCTGTTATGCTGTCCCCTGACCTTATCCCC
>CAYLXG010000285.1:0-1717 GCA_964387445.1 uncultured bacterium | reverse complement strand
GCAGCATGACATCGCTGGTTGCAGGGCGTCTGCCCTGGTTCATCATTTCCATGTTCACCTTGTTCAGGGTGAGCCTTCCGATCCTGGCTCCCTCGAGGAACTGGGTATCTCCGGCGTTCTCCACCCTGGCCTTGCCAAGCATCTGTCTTACGACTATTCCGATATGCTTGTCATTTATCTTCACACCCTGGAGGCGGTAAACCTCCTGGATCTCGTTGAGAAGGTAGTCCTCAACGCTTTCGGTGCCCCGCACGCGGAGGATGTCATGGGGATCCAGCGGCCCGTCGGTGAGCTTGTCGCCGGCCTCCACATGATCTCCCTCCCTGACCCTGATGTGCTTGGTGGCCTGTATCTTGATACTGGCCTCCTGCCCCTGGTCGCCTGTGATCGTAACCGTTCTCATGGCGGCCTTGATGGGGCTCAGTGTCACTGTGCCGCTTATCTCGGCTATGGCTGCGGCGTCGGTGGGGCGCCTTGCCTCGAAGAGCTCGTCAACCCTGGGAAGACCACCTGTGATGTCCCTCTGAAGACCTGCCCTCTTGGGCATCCTTGCGATGTGGACACCGGTCTTTATCAGCTGACCGTCCCTGACATGGAGGGTGGCTCCGCTGGGGATGGGATACACGCCCCGGACATGGCTCTTGATGAACTGCTCCACCGGGTCTTGTCCCTGCTGGCGCTGCCTTCCCCTGGCCACGATGTGGCTGCGGAATCCGCCCTTCTGGTAGAAGCTCACCAGGACAAGCATCCTGCCCCGGCTTATCACGTCGCTGAGCCTGAGGATGACCTGCCTTGTCCCGGCGTGGGCCTTGTCGAGGCTGGCCATGGCCATGATGAAGGGGTGCTTCAGGCTGTAGTCCAGCAGGGTGTCCATGAACAGGTCCTCGAGTTCCTCGTTCTTCCTGCTGCTGGATGCGGCAAGCCGCGCGGTCACTTCCTGAAGGGCCTTGAACTCCTCTTTGTCGGCCTTGCTCTTTGCAGTTGCCTTGCCCAGGCTGTCCACTATCTCCGCAAAGGCGGCGTAGCTTCCGGTTCCCACCCTTCTGCAGTCGATGGTAAGGAACGGAACGGTGGAGTCGCCCTTCGCGTGGTTCATCACGATCTCGTCGTAGAGTGAGGTGGGTCTCACGACATTGGTATCACGGTAGGTGAAAACGATCCTTCCGTTGGTTCCCTCTGCCTCCTCCAGAAGCTCGCCGAAGGTGTGAAGCTCCTCTTCCCGGCGCCTGGGTCTTCCGGAGAGGACCACCATGAAGTCAGGAAGGACGAACACGTGGGGGTGCAGGGTTCTGCTCCTGTCCTCCACTATGATCATCTGCCTGTGCTGTTCGGCGTCTATCTCCTCCTGGAGGGTAACGTCCTCCTCTATGTCCACGTAATGCACCGAACCGGAGTGCTCGCTCACGATGGGGTTGCTGAAGGGCTCCGCTATGAAGAGCATGTCGTCCCTCTGGATCTCCTGCTCGTCGGTCACGGACATGATGGCACCCGGGGTAACCTCGTAGGTGGAAAGTATCTCCCCGTCGATGTCCACAATGTCGATCTGTCCGTTCCTGGAGGCGATGGAGCTGGGCTTGCCCTCTGCCTCGATGAGCCGGGCTTCCGCATAGGCCGGGCGTCCGGGGGCGCCTTCGTTGGTGACGATCCGGGGCCATCCGTAGCCGCCGCCCACCACAAGGTCCACGTCACCGTCGCCATCCCAGTCGCACCCGAAGGG
>CAYLXG010000284.1:0-1726 GCA_964387445.1 uncultured bacterium | reverse complement strand
CCTTCATGATGATGAACACCAGTGTTATCCAGAAGAATCCGAAGCTGGTGAAGGCGGTGGTTCCGAAGGTGTTGCCCTTCCGGAACTCCATGATGCCGGCTATCACCTGGGCGAGGCCTCCGTAGAAGATGCCCATGGCCATGATGTTCACATCCATGGGGAAGAACCCGGCGTTGTGGATGTTGAGAAGAACGGTGGTCATGCCGAAGCCCATGAGCCCCAGGGGAGCAGGGTTGGCCAGCTTGTTTTCGCTCATCGGTACCCCTTTGTAGTTGCTGGTTTTTCTGTTGTAGCTGATATGCTGTTTCCGTTGTGGACGGGCGATTCTACAGAGGGGTTTTCCTTTTGTCAAAGAGAAGCCGGGCCGCTTGTTGGCCCGGCTTTTTCTATCTTGTTCCGTTACTGTGGTTCTGCTGTTCTGTTCTTCTCAGTTCCTCTTCTGTTCTTCTCTGTTCCTCATCTGTTCTTCTGCAGCGCTGGTTCTTCTATGCTGGTTCTTCTATGCTGCAGTTCTGTGCTGCTTGTTCTTTTCTGCTTGTTCTTTTCTGCTTGTTCTTTTCTGCTTGTTCTTTTCTGCTTGTTCAGCAGTGCTCTCGTGCGATGCTGTTCTGCGCTGCTTCTTCGTGTGCCTGGCTGCTGTTCTCCGGTTTCTCTTGGTTGTCAGCCCATGGGCAGGATCGTTCTGCCCTTTACCTCGTTGAGGGTTTCGGCGGCGGCCAGGTAGATGGCGGAGAGGCCGCAGATGATGCCCTCTATTCCGGTGATGGTGTTGAAGGCTTTCGGCATTTCGAACCAGTGGCCTATGGCCAGGAGCCAGAAGAGAACGGTGAGGGTGAAGAAAACCGTCTGGAGAGCCCTGTTCTTCTTGAAGGTGCCGAACCAGAGCCAGAAGGTGAGAAGGCCCCACATGAAGAGGTACCAGCCCATGAACACCCTGTCCGCTCCGCCCCTCATTATCATGAACACCAGGGTCAGCCAGAAGCATCCGTAGCTGGTGAAGGCGGTGGTTCCGAAGGTGTTGCCCTTCTTGAACTCCATGATGCCGGCTATTATCTGGGAAAGGCCGCCGTAGAAGATGCCCATGGCCAGGATCATGGTGTCCATGGGAAAGAATCCCGCGTTGTGGATGTTCAGCAGCACCGTGGTCATGCCGAATCCCATGAGGCCCAGCGGGGCCGGATTGGCCAGTTTGGCTTCGCTCATTTATCCCCTCCTGCAGAAAGGGGGAGGTTTCCCTCCCCCTGCCTTCGATTTCCGGTCTACATTCCGTACTTGTCTATGATGCCCTTCTTGTCCAGGCCGAGTATTCCGTATTTCTCTCCGACCTTGGTGAAGGCGGCTACTGCCTTGTCGATGTGCTCCTTCGTGTGGGCGGCTGAGAGCTGAACCCTTATCCTGGCGGCTCCCGCGGGGACCACCGGGAAGAAGAAACCGATCACATAGATGCCCTCGGCGTACATGTCACGGGACATGTCGTTGGCAAGCTTGGCGTTGTAGAGCATAACGGGAACAATGGGGGTGTTGCCCGGCCTTACGCAAAGCCCGGCATCCTCCACTCCCTTGCGGAAGTAGGCGGCGTTCCACTCCAGTTTGTCCCTGAGCTCGGTGCTCTTGCTGATGAGGTCGATCACCTTGATGGAGGCATTTACGATCGGGGGCGCCATGGAGTTGGAGAAGAGGTAGGGGCGCGCCTTCTGGCGGCAGAGCTCGATGAGCTCCCTCCTGC
>CAYLXG010000283.1:0-1728 GCA_964387445.1 uncultured bacterium | reverse complement strand
CACGTGCGGGAAAGTGGATGTCCCCCAACTGCGGGAATCTGGGTGTCCGTTGACAGCTGGTGTCCTCGAACTCCAGTTCAAGGGAGCCGTCGGGCTGAATGGCCCATATCTGTATGCCGTTGGGGTTGTAGCCTGCATGTATGTCTTCGTTCATGCAGAGGAGCCTTGTGCCGTCGGGGCTGGGGATGCCCGGGCCTATGGTGGTGGTGATCTCTCCGGTTTCTCCATTTACTGTCTGCCAGTCGATGAACTCGTAGCCCATTACCTTCACCGTCCAGAAGTTCAGCTCCGGCAGATGGTCCACCAGCCTGTACATGGCCGATTGAAGGCCATGGGGCGGATCCTCTCTGTCCCGGAAGGTGAGGGTGTCACCCTCTGCGGTAACTATCATCAGGGTCCTCTCATCAGCCCTGAATGCATCGGGGTGGGTGTCCAGGAGTTCGGACTCCAGAACATCGTGCTGTGAAAATGTGGCCAGCAGGACAGCAGCCAGGATGAACATACGGGTCTCCTTCCGATATTGTGCTGCAATTATACTATTCGCCATGGAAATGCAGAGGAGGTCTCATGTCGCTGGAGAAGTTTTCCAACATACTGCTGGTGGTGTTCGCGGCACTTGTGGGGGGCTACTTCGTTTTTCAGGACCGGCCTTTCATGGAGCCGGTGCATTCCCACCTGCAGCAGGGGGGGCCTGACAGAACAGCCCTTTACATAGGTGCGGCGGTGGTGCTGCTGGTGCTTCCCCAGATGATACAGTCCATCACCCGGAAAGCCAGGGACATCATCAGCACCGTCCGGTCGGTCACCGACCACGGCGTGGAGGGCTGGGCCCATGTGAGGAAGGTTTACAGGACTCAGCAGAAGATGGGGAAGGGGGACCTGTACTTCTTTGACCTGGATGTGTCCGACAGCGCCGGGAACGAATACTCCATCACCATTCTGCACCCGGTTCGTAGGAAGGACCTGGGCTTCTTCATACCAGGTTCCCGCATTCCGGTTAAGACCGCCCGGCGGGACAGGTCCATGATGATCTTCCCCCAGCTTGACTACAGGAGCCTGGGAAGCTTCCTGTTCATGGGGGAGAACAGCGACGACTGGGCGGAGGCCCTGAAGACAAAGGAAGAGATAACGCTGACACCGGTGGGGAGCGTGCCGGAATACTAGGAGAGGGGTTTCATGTCCGAGCTTAAGAAGGCTTTCCTGCCTGTGCTGCTGGCGGGTGTTTGGGTGAACGCGTGCGAGTTCGTGCGGAACGAACTGCTCTTCAGGCACTACTGGGTAGATCACTTCGCCGGTTTGGGGCTGGTTTTCCCTTCCGAGCCTGTAAACGGAGCGGTATGGGTGGTCTGGGGCTTCTCCATGGCGGCGCTGGTGTGGGCCCTTTCCCGGAGGTTCTGCCTCAGGGACACATTCCTTCTTTCGTGGTTCGCCGGATTCCTGATGATGTGGATGGTTGCCTGGAATCTTCTGGTGCTTCCTGCAGGATTGCTGTGGATCGCAGTTCCCTTCAGCATGGTGGAAGTGCTGGGCGCTTCCCTGATAGTCAGGAAGTTCTGACATGGAGAAATGGAGAAAGGCCCTTATCGGCGGCGATCCGGTCCTCCCGGGACTGGACGGTTCCCCCGGTCAGTGGCTGTTGTTCCTTCTGCCGCTGTTCCTGTTCACATTCAGCCTGGTGATGTTGTACAACGGCATGCGCGGGGTTCTGGAACTGGGGGGATTCGTGGC
>CAYLXG010000282.1:786-1741 GCA_964387445.1 uncultured bacterium | reverse complement strand
CATGTTGAGTTTCTTCATAGTCTCTCCGTTCCTGCTGGCTGCTTCAGGACAGGGCCTCTTCACTTGAAGCCGCAGCCCACTCCTCAAGTATCCCGGGGAAAAGCTCCACCTTCATTCTTTCCTTCCCGTCGGGAAGGAAGGGGGTCACTTCATTTACCAGATCAGTCATGCTGCAGCTCTGAATCCTTGCAAGGATCCTGTCGGCTATCACTATTGCGCTTGACGTTCCCTGCTTCTGCTCCAGATAGCGCATTTCAGGCAGGGTCCTCCCGAAGAGAAATGCGGCGTCGTAAAGGTCACGGCCCATCACCCTGTTACGCTGAAGTATCGCGTGGAGCTTCTGGGCAAGGATGAGGCTGTCTGAAGCCACCGGCACCAGCGCGGTGACATCGAGCCTGTTAAGAACCCTTATCACCGGATCGTAGGAATAGTGCTGGGGAGATGCGTCCAGCTTCAGCTTCAGCACCTGGTCCCTGTGCCCGGTAAGGCCCCACTTCTGAAGTATCTCCGTGAAGCGGAAAACTGCTGAGAAAGCATCGTTCTTCCTGAGGGAAACATCGACCTGTGCTCCCTCCATACGGAACCCCCTGGCAACGGTTTCCGTGATCATTTCCAGTATATCCATGGTGAGGCTGCGGCAGTCAAAGTCCAGGTCCTCGGAAAAACGCCTGGTTCCGTAGAAAACCCTGAGTGCAGTCCCCCCCATGAACACAAGTCCGGTGGAGGAGGTGGAGTTGAAAATGTATCCCAGGGCCTTGCACTGGAGGTACTCGGTCAGCATGGCCCTTCTGAAGGACACGGGTATGCCGGGGTCAGCTTTGAAGACCAGTTCCGGTTGAAGGTTCAGAATATGATCTGGATCTTGACTATGTGCTGGCGGCAATCGGTCAGAAAACACAGGTGAATTTTATAGACCTTTTCCAGCATAATTGATGATTTTTTTAAATCATAGGCC
>CAYLXG010000282.1:0-776 GCA_964387445.1 uncultured bacterium | reverse complement strand
AACGGGTATGCCGGGGTAAGCATTGAAGACCAGTTCAGGTTCAAGCATTTTCCATTGCCTCCCTGAGCGCTCTGCACCTCTTCATTAGAGCCTTGCTCCGGTACTTCTCCACGGTTTCTTCAAGGTTGACGGCAAGCTTTTCAAAGGCCCGGGGATCCAGCCGCAGTTCAATCAGATCCGCCGGGCGGTTCAGGCGGGGGCTGAGGTACAGCACATCGGCGATGGCCCTTTCCGGCGAAGCCATGAGATAGCTGAAGCGTATACCCTGCTCCACCCTGTATCCGAACCACCTTTCAGGCTTCACCGTTCTGTATATGAACTGGCCCGAGGGAGAATGAACGGTGCGGGTCTTCGCTGTGGTCACCGAAGTAACGGCAAGGGGCACTTCAGCCGCAAGCCCATGGTGCGCCAGGGCTGACTGCAGGGATACGAATGAAGGCCTGTAGATCCTGTTTGCCACGGCGAACATTTGCTCCTCACTCTGTATCGAGCCTCTGGGCGAATAGAATCCCGGGGCAATGATCTCGATCTTTCCCGCTCGGTGCCACCTGTATAGGGTTTCCCGTCGAAGTTCCGGCAATGCCGCGCGAATGTCCGCCATGGACACCACAGGAAGCTTCTCCGACAAAGAGATGAACTCAGGGAATCTTGCCATTTCATTTCCTTACTATGACTTTTATGTCATATCATAGAAATGTATGCTAGTTCTGACAAGTGCTCCATACATGATCCTTTTCGCTCTTTCCGTATCACGCGCTGCATTGTTTTGCCGATGC
>CAYLXG010000281.1:906-1748 GCA_964387445.1 uncultured bacterium | reverse complement strand
GAGTTCATCGAGCTGCCCATGGAGGTCAGATTGATCATCGATGTTGCCGACTACACCGGTAACGGACACCCTGACCTGCTGGTCTGCACGAACCCCACGGCACTGGTGCTTTTTGAGAACCTGGGTGACATGCAGTTCGGCGAACCCCAGGAAGTGCCTGTATGCGACCCTCTGATCTACGACAACCTTTACATCTCCGGTTCAGCGGTGGACTACGATGCCGACGGGGTCAAGGAACTGGTGCTTTCACTGAATCAATCAATATTCACCAGCTTCTGGGTAGTGTTGTGCGAATGCTCCCAGATGGGGCTTGAGACCGGTGATGCTGACTCCCCGATCCGAGCTTCGTTCAGTTCAAATCCCGCAAGCGGCAGCTGCAGTGTGAGCCTCTTCATCGATGAAGCTTCCGAGGTGGTGCTTTCCGTGCATTCCCTGGACGGAAGGGTAGTTTCCCGGTCACGGAGCCTCTACCCGGCGGGGGCAAGCACCGTTCAGCTGGACATGACCGGCCAGGCTGCAGGGGTCTACCTGCTCAGGGCGGTTTCCTCAAAGGGATACTGCACAGGGAGTCGATTCACTCTCATCAGGTGAACCATGCGGGTTATCCAACGGCTATCGGTTTTATAGATTACCCGCTGGCGCATCTATCCTGAGGGAGATTTATGGTATGAGAACGCTCTGCGGTTGTATGCTGGTATTTTGCTTCGCGGCGCAGGCCGAAGCTCCTGGGATATCCGTTGCCGCCCGGCTCACCGGACTTGAGGAGTTCCACTGGTTCGAGAACAATGGGGAGTCCACCTCCGACGGGGTGGCCCCACTGGCGTCATTCCTGGTTCTGGAAC
>CAYLXG010000281.1:0-896 GCA_964387445.1 uncultured bacterium | reverse complement strand
GGGCGGAGTATACCGTTTCACCGTGCCGGGTGACTTCTTCCACAGCGGCGCTGAGATACTGGAGGATATGGACATAAGCGGTTTTTCCTTTTTGAGCGGGGGAGATGAATGAGTATTGAGGAACTTGTCGTTCGTGCGGAAAGGGCAGAGGATCACTCCTCAATAACCGAAGTTACCGTGGAGGCGTTCACCCACCTGGGAATGGGAGAGGTGAACGAGCACCTGATAATAGACACGCTCAGGGAGGCCGGTGCCCTGTCCATTTCCCTGGTGGCCGAGCTTGCCGGAAGGGTGGCGGGGCATATTGCCTTTTCGCCTGTCACCCTTTCAAGCGGCGTTTCAGGGTGGTACTGCCTGGGTCCGGTGTCGGTGCTGCCCGAGCTGCATCGCAGGGGGATAGGAGGGCTTCTGATAAGGAAGGGGCTTGAAGAACTGAAAGCTTCAGGCGCCGCGGGATGCTGCCTGGTGGGGCATCCTGAATACTATGGGAGGTTCGGCTTCATTCACCCCGAAGGCATGTTCTACGAAGGCGTTTATCCACAAGTATTCTTCGCGCTCTCTTTTTCCGGTGAGTATCCGCCGGGGAGAGTTGCGTTTCACAGCGCTTTCGGTTCATGGGAGTGATCCTTCGCTTGCAGGAGTTCTATTGTCGTTCCCGAGTTTGATAGATTTTCATTATTGACCTGGAGGAAGAGATATGGAGAAGAAGTTCATAGTACCCGCGGCGTTCTTTCTGGGGCCTGTGTTCATCTGGATAGCGGCGGTGGTGGGGTACGGCTCATGGTTCGCCCTCTCCGCTCATCTCTCGGTGGCGCTGTTCTTCGTTCTCGGGGCGATGATCCTCTTCTCGGGGATCAGGTGCCAGAGGGCGGGGGGGCCCAGGCTGGGCAACATCA
>CAYLXG010000280.1:1389-1767 GCA_964387445.1 uncultured bacterium | reverse complement strand
CTGGACGTCGGGGGTGTCCCCCGCCACGTCGGGGTGGTGCTTAAGCGCCGCCCTGGCGTAGGCCATCTCTATGTCCTCGAGCGTGGCGTTCCTTCTGATGTCCAGCACCAGATAGTAGTTGACAAGCTCCCTGGATTCGGTGCTCATTCCGCCCTCTGCCTACCTCAGAACGGTGAATCTCTCGGTGGCCGAATGGTTTCCGTTCTCGGCCCTGAGGAAGTAAACCCCGTTCACAAGGTGGTCGGGCACTGCCCAGTAACCGTCTGAAGGCGCTGCAACTGTTCGGCCGGTCACGTCGAGTATGGTCACCGACGCGCCCGGGGAACCTGCAACGGTATAGGTAAGGGCCGAAGCAACGGGATTCGAGCCGATGGATAC
>CAYLXG010000280.1:1070-1379 GCA_964387445.1 uncultured bacterium | reverse complement strand
TCATAGCAAGAAGGTTCATGCAGAGGAGTATGTTCATGGAACGGCATTCAAGGTTGTTGGTCTCGAGGAGGGACTGGTTGTTCTGGCAGCCCCAGAATCCGTTGTCGTCAACCTCGGGGGTGATGAACATCATTCCGTGGGTGCCGTACTGCCAGTCGCAGGCCTCTCCGTTCACCGAGTAGAGAACCTGGCCGGACCTGCCGTACTCGTAGCCGATGGGGTCCGCCATCTGCTGACCCCAGGCCTGGAAGGTGGTCTGATCAGCTCCAGCTCCCTGGAGATCCCGATATTCTCCAGAAGCCTACGATC
>CAYLXG010000280.1:676-1060 GCA_964387445.1 uncultured bacterium | reverse complement strand
AGCCGATGGGGTCCGCCATCTGCTGACCCCAGGCCTGGAAGGTGGTCTGATCAGGGGTGGGCTGGTTCACATATCCCCAGGGGTAGAGGAAATAGCCGCCGTAGGTGTGGTAGTTGAAACCTCCGAGGGGGTTGATGGTCTCTATGAAGTCTCTGAGGGCCTGGGTCTCGGGTTCCGAGAAAGCTGCGCTGCCCCTGTATGTCTCGCCGTAGGGGTCGGGGCTTGAGCCGGAGTCATCGTAGCCCCACATGTATCCCCAGTTCCGGTTGAGGTCGATGCCGCTGGAGGCCACCGGAGTGGTGAAGTTCATGTTCTTCCGCTGCATTCCCCCGCCGGGGCCGTTCTCTATGTAGGCGTCAACGTTGGCCATGGGCACGAAGTAGA
>CAYLXG010000280.1:0-666 GCA_964387445.1 uncultured bacterium | reverse complement strand
TCGGTGGTAAGCCACTGGGCGAAGTCTATTACCGCGGAGTTGCCGCCTGGCTCCCTGCCGTGAATGAGTGCGTCGAAAAGGATTGCGGGGGCGCCGGATCCTGCGTTGGTTATCCTGACGTAGTAAAGGTCACGCCCTTCGTAGGAAGTGCCGTAGGAAGTGGGGGTGTCCACCATATCGCTGCTCTGGGCGAGGCCCGCCCAGAAGGCGTCATTCTCGTTGGGGCTGTGGTAGAAGCCGTACTCGTCGCGGTCGTCCCTGGGAAGGAGCTGGGACCACTCGATGGGCAGGAGCCTGGCCCCGGGATACCTCTGGAGGGTTTCGTCGAGGAAACGCTCCTCCACCATAATGTCCACGAAGCCCTGGGAACGGCTTCCGGAAGTGACATCGTATCCCATGGACTGGATCTCAAGGAAATCTGAGTCGGTGGCCATGGGTATTCGAACCAGCCTTCCGCCCAGGGCGGTGGCTGCCATGGTCAGAAGGACCGACAGGATAAGGATCTTTCGCATCTGCTTCTCCTCTATTCATAGTTGACATCGGTGCGGGAATATCTTACATTTGCCCGTCAATAGGGAAAAACCCAGACGGGATCAAAAAGTTCGGCATACGCCGTATATTCTGTGAAAGGAGACGGCTCTTGGCAAGGAGCAAACAATCACTCAA
>CAYLXG010000279.1:0-1768 GCA_964387445.1 uncultured bacterium | reverse complement strand
CACCTTCTCACTGATGACCCTCCGGATGCTCTTCAGAAGGAGGACCCTCTGGGGCATCCTCCTGGTGATCCTTCTGGGTCTCGGCGGCATCGCTTCGGTGCCCACCTTCGATGTATCCAACCAGGGGCGGTTCATACTGGATTTCGGCCTTTTCGGAATAGAGGTGGGGGCGCTTCTTCTGGCCCTGGGCCTCGCTGCCAGCCTCTACCCCAGGGACAGGGAGACGAAGACCATAATGCCCCTTCTGGCGGTGCCCCTCTCCAGGGGGCAGTACCTCATGGGCAGGTTCTTCGGCGCCGCACTGGTTCAGGCGGCTGCCCTGATGGTGAGCTGCCTGGGCCTGATGCTCATACTGCTCTTCAACGGCCTGCCCATACCGGGCAACCTCCTTCCCGCCACGCTGCTGATACTGGTGGAGGGGTGGTTCCTGCTCTCCACGGTGTTCTTTTTCAGCTTCTTCGCCTCTCCGCCCCTGAACTGGCCGCTTACCACCATGCTCTTCATCGTGAGCCAGATGAGCGTGGCTGAGTTCATCGGCCTGCTGCCGTCGTCCCCGGGGCTGATGCGAACGCTGAGGCTCCTGCTTCCCCACGCAGACGTCTTCCACATAAAGGACCCCATCGCCCACGGATTCGAGATAGAGCCTCTGTACTTCGTGGTTGCGGTCTTCTACGGCCTGTGCTACAGCGCCTTCATGCTCTCCCTTGCCCTGGCGGTTTTCAGGGGGCGTGACCTGAAATGAGGATTCGACTCCTTTTCGCCGCCGCGCTCCTTGCCCTCTCAGGCTGCGTGGAGGACTACGACGTGGCGGAGGTGGCCCCAGAGGAACACCTGGACGAGGAGCACCACCACGAAGAAGGCGATTACTGCGAGGAATGCCATGATGATCACGATCATGCCGATGAAGAAGGAGTTCACCATTCAGGTGACGCAACACCGTCGGGCCACAGCCATGGCGCCGGTGTAAGGAACCACGGAACCCAGTGGTTCTTCAACCAGCCCTGGGCGGCCAGGTTCATATGGGGCAAGCTTGCCAGGGACGGCGCCATGTTCCTGCTCCTTGCAGGGATCATCTTCTTCCTGTCGGGAAGGAGGCGGCGAAGGTGAGGGAAAGGGTTCTGCCCCTGGTTCTCTCCCTGGCTTTCCTTGCCGGGGCGGTGTTCTCGGGAGCATCGGTCTCTTCCAGAATAAGGGTGGACACCTTCCGCCATGTGGAAACGGTGGGCTCCGGGTTCCAGAGACTGAAGCACTTTGCCGCAAGCGCTCTCTATCTGCAGCTCGACGACTACCACCACATAGAGATGTACCAGGGAATCCCATGGGACCAGGTCACCGACTACCTGCCCCAGATGTGGCTCATCGCCAGGCTGGACCCCCATTTCACCGATGTGTACACCGATGCCGCATTTCACCTGGCGGTTAACCTGGGACAGGTCACCGAGGGAATCGACTTCATACGGGAGGGTGTTGCGAACAACCCCGACAGCCTGGACGTGAGGTACGAGTACGCCTACCTGCTGTGGCAGACCGGTACCGGCTCCCCCCTGGAGATAATGAACGAGTGCCTCGACTACAGGCGACTGCTCAGGAACGCAGGAGGCGACCTGAGGCAGCCCTACTGCGAGGCTTCCTCGGCCACCCTCATGGCCGAGGTAAGGGAGGCCCTTGCGGACTCCGCCGACCCGGCGGCGGTTTTCTACAGTGCCAGGGCGGCCTTCCTCCGCAGGGCGCTCAGGGAGGGGCTCTACTACCCTGGCTATCTCGGAAC
>CAYLXG010000278.1:0-1775 GCA_964387445.1 uncultured bacterium | reverse complement strand
TCCCGCTTTCTATGGAAAATCGTCCTCGTGATATACGCGGCCCTGGTGCCCCTCCTCTTTTTTGAATGTTACACGTTGGCCGTCGCAGGTTTTCTCGGGCTTTATCTCATCCAGAACTTCTGGAGACCGATCCTTATCAGTCGATTCGATGCCTTTGCCACGGAGACACAAGGGGCCACGGTGCTCTCTATTGAAAGTCAGGCGAAGTCTGTGGCCACCATGATCGCTGCACCCGTTTTCGGGTTGGCCGTGGATTTTGTAAAGCTTCATGGCATCGGCGGGGCTTTTTGGCCGGTGGGTATCGCCGGGGCTGTTGTCGCGGGAATCATCCTGGTATTGTTCCTCCGGAAGCCTGAATGAAGATCCCAATCCGGGACCAGAACATTCTTTGACAGGATCAACAGGATTTTTTGAATTTGTGTTTGGTATACTTTAGGGAATGCTATGAGTTAGTGCCCCCTCGGCCCAAGGTTTTCTCCGTGGGACCGCACTCCCAAGTTCATAAAGGCATGCGCCAAGGGTCCCATCCTTCATCCCGCGAAGAAGATTCATGGAAGCAGTTCCGTGTCATCATGGGCGTAGGCAGGGGAAGAACAACAAAGTATAATCAAAGGGACCTTACCGGAGTTGCGGATTTTATGGGGAGTACCCGGCGGGATGCAGATCGTATCCCCGCGTTCGACTTGAAACTCCTCTTCACCAAGAAACATCCGGCCCTCCCCCTGCGTGACATGGTATATTTCCTCGGTTTTACGGTGCCTGTGAATGGACACATTCAGGCAGGCGGGGGATTCACTTGCAGGAAGGTATTTTCACCATAGGCTGTGGCCGTTCTCCGTAGCGGAGCTGAAACATTCCTATTCCCCGGATGAAAGCCTCAGGCTGCTGCAGGAGCTGGGAGGCTTTCCGGAACCTTTTCTGTCCTCCGATGGGGTTTTCATGAAGCGCTGGCAGTCACAGTACTTCACCGATATCGTAAGGGAGGATGTGGTGGAGTTCAGCCGACTTCATGAGATCAGGGCCATGCGCCTACTTGTGGAACTGCTGAGAAGCAGAGTGGGTTCGCCGCTGTCCTGGTCTTCAATAGGGGAAGACCTTCAGATTGCGCCGAACACAGTCAAGAAGTACGTGGAAATACTGGAAGCCCTTCATGTGGTGTTCCTTGTGAGACCCTATCACAGGAACATTGCAAGGGCAATTCAGAAGATGCCCAAGCTTTACTTCTACCACACCCCTTATGTAAAGGGAAATGAGGGAGTTCTTCTTGAGAACACCACGGCAATATGCCTCAGAAAGCACACCGATTTCCTGTCAGCGGCCACCGGCAGTGAAGTTGCCCTCAACTACATCAGAACCAGGGACAAACAGGAGGTTGACTTCGCGATAGTGTCAGATGGCCAGTTGGAATCCCTAATCGAGGTTAAAACCGCCGACCGAACCATTCCAGCCTCCCTCAGGCTTCTGGGAAGCCGCATACCCTCCGCTGAAAAGCTGCTGCTGGTAAGGGACCTTCCCGTTGAGACCGATGTGGATGGCATAAGTATAAGGAAGCTCTCACGGTGGCTCTCGGAACTGAAGGCTTAGGACTTGATATTCCCCGGCTGAGTCATTCCTGGAAAACAGTCCTTCCATCAAAGCCGGGAAGGAACTTATTGCCGGCCCTTGCATTGTAATTGATAACCCTTGATGTTCAATGACAGATGTACGCATCAGCGGAAGCAATGGAAGGAGCATAAGATGAACGAAGGCACACTGAACGCCATCAAGGAAGCCAT
>CAYLXG010000277.1:0-1788 GCA_964387445.1 uncultured bacterium | reverse complement strand
GATGTCATTGGAGAACTTGTAGGCGCTCTGGGCTATTCCTGAAAGAACCTGAAGTACCTGAAACCCTGATATCCTCGCTGCCAGAAATGGTTGCAAAAACCGGTGAACCGGAGGAAATGATAAGATCCTGCAACTCGTCAGGGAAAAGGTCCAGGTGCTCAACTATCCGCAACCGGTCATTCCCTCCGTGAAGAAGACCTTCCCGCCTGAAGACCTCTCCCTTGAGCAGTAGTTTCTCCATATCCGCCGAACCCAGCAGGGCCTCCTGGTCCGTACCCAGAGGTATCCTCGTGCAGGGGATCATTTCTGCAGCTTTCAAAGCTAAAAGGGATTTTCCGGTTCCTGAAGGGCCTCTGAGGAGAAGGCTGCCAATCTGCCTGTCAAGCACTAGAAGAGAGAATGCCAGCACTGCATCATTCTGGTGCAGCGGGATCACTTAACGTTTCCTATGACCATGTGGAAAGACCAGGGTTGCACGGCGGCATTTCCCTTCCCGTACAGGGAGAATCCCTCGCTTAGTGCGTTGCCTATTTCATCAGGGGTGGGAGCTTCCCTGTATCCGCCCTGTCTGGTTCGATGGGCGACTGCCAGAGGGGCAACTGTTCCGATACAGTCCATATCAACTGATCTTTTTCCGCGGTATGCTGCAAGGGCCCGTGATGCTTTCAGGGTAACTATGTCCGCTCTCTGGCCGTCCAGACCCAGGGAAGCCATGGCATGGGCCACTGTTCCCAGCATGCCTGACGGTAGCTCTGTGTCCTTTACTGCAGCACGAGCAGCGGTGATCTTTCCCCTGATTTCTCGATCGGGTTTATCGAATACTCTGCAGAATGCTTCAGGATCTTCACCAAAAGCAAGAACTCTGTTGACGATCTCGATACGATCACTGGATTTATCTATTGTTTCAATGGGAACACTCAAGGCGAATCTGTCAAGGATCTGAGGTCTTAGTCTGCCCTCCTCGGGATTCATGGTACCCAGAAGGATGAATTTCGCAGGGTGGTTTATGGAAATGTTGTCCTTCTCCACCGAGTTTATACCCGATGCTGCGCAGTCAAGTATGTTGTCAGCAATGTGATCTGGAAGAAGATTAACCTCGTCTATGTATAAAACCTGATTGTTTGCCCTCGCGAGAAGTCCGGGCTCGAATTCAACCTTTCCATCACGGAGCAGAGCATCCATTTTCAGCGCACCAAGCAGTCTTGCTTCATCGGACCCAAGGGGAACGTTTACCAGTCCCGGTTGCATTTGCCTTGTTTCACCGACCTTCTCCATGCATTTGGGGCACCTGAATGCATCCCCTGGAGAACAGTTGTAGCCGCAGTTGCATACCTCAAGAGATGGAAGAATATCAGGAAAGGCTCTTACCAGTGTGGATTTCCCAGTGCCCTTCTGCCCCGTTAACAGCACCCCGCCCATTCCGGGATCCACTGCTGCAAGAATTAGAGCAAGTTTAGCACTGTCCTGCCCGACAACCGCCGAAAACGGAAAGGTGTTCATCATCTGGCCCTCTTTCATCTGCGATAAATGAAACTGGTGGCATTTGTACCAACTGGAGTTATGATAACAGATGATTCATTATTGTAAAGGAGATGAGTCCGTGAATTACCGGGTATTATCTGAGCAAAACCACCTGAATGGCAGCTGTACCTGTGAAACTGTTGATTCTCAACAGATATACTCCGCCGGGAAGGGATGACATATCCAGCTGAACAAGATGGGATCCGGCCTGGATATTTCCCTGGTCGAAGGAGCGGATGACCCTGCCGTCAATGGAATGTGCCGTTA
>CAYLXG010000276.1:0-1798 GCA_964387445.1 uncultured bacterium | reverse complement strand
TAAATGTTGGCCATGTCGCCATCTTCCAGAAATTCCCGGACATGCTTGGACTTAAAATCGAGCGCATTAGAATCGACCTTATCCTGGAGAACACCGCCGGAGCCGGCACCACCCTGGGCAGAAGCCTTCAGGAGCTGGCAGAGATAAGGGACCTCGCCGGCATGCCGGAAAGAACCGGCTACTGCATCGATACGGCCCATGCCCACGGTGCAGGGTACGATGTCGGGGATGCGGACTTCTCCAGGGCCATACAGACAATCCTCGGCGCGGAGAACGTCAAGGTATTTCATATGAACGGATCGAAGGTGGAGAAGGGAAGCCTTCGGGACAGGCACGAACATTTTTCATGCGGTACCATCGCACTGAGCGGTCTAATGAAACTTTACAATGATCCGGCATTCGAAAAAACACTGGGCATTGCCGAAACCCCCGGTTCAGATCAGGACAGGGCGGCTGACATGGGAATGCTGGAAAGGGAGGGTGCGAATTGAAAAAACTGCTTATGGCGATGCTGCCTGCTCTTCTTCTTGCCTGCGGTGGAGGGGACGAACCGGCGGCGGCAACGGAAGACTCGGCCGGGCCAGGCTCTTCAGACGATCTTCATGCTCTCTTCCAGGCTGTAACCGATGCGGTCCTGGAGGTAGAGGCGGTGGAATACACCTTCTCCGTGGAGGGAGTGAACGTAAGGGAAACCACCGTTGAGCATTCCACCACGGGCAGAGCGGTACTGCAGAGGGGTACCAGCATCGACGATGCGAACATCTACATGGAGTTCACGAGGATGAATCCCGACGGTTCCGCCGGACCGGTTGAATACACCGTTTCCAATCCGGAGTACGCAGCCTACCTAAATCCCGCCGGGGGCAATTACATTTACGGCCTGCTGGAAGACGGCGGGGCTCAGATCGTTCATACCAACGGTTTTCCCCAGGGAGCGGTGCTCAGGGAGTTCCTCTTTCCCGTGGAACCCTACGGAGCTGAGCTGAACGCTCCTGGCTACATGGAGCTGGAGCAGGAGGAACTGTCCGGGATCCTCTGCAGGGTGATAGCCGTGGACATGTCCCCCTACGAGTCAGTCTGGTGGATAGACCCTGAGACCATGCTTCCGGTTGCCAACAGGATTGCCTTCTGGAACCCGGACGGGACAGGCATGGAGTACAGGATAGTGCTATCAGACATTAACACAGGGGTCGTTCCATCTCCTGAGACATTCCAGCTTGAATGCCCCCCGGGAATAGAGCCTCTTCAGGTCCGGGGCTCCATTCCGGTGGGCTCTCCGGCTCCTTCCTGGACGCTGGAAACCCCGGAGGGAGGCATGGTTTCCCTGGAAGACCTCCGCGGCAGGGTGGTGGTGATCGATTTCTGGGCCACATGGTGCATGCCCTGCAGGCAGGTCATGCCTGTCCTTCAGGAGCTTCACGAGACCTGGGGGGATGAGCTGGCGGTCATAGGGATCAATACCTGGGAGCAGGCTCCGGACCCTGCGGGTTTTATCCGTGACCTGGGCATGACCTATCCCGTTCTCCTGGGCGGCGACCAGGTCGCCGCTGAGTATCTGGTGGAGGGAATACCCACCTTCTATGTGATCGACAGGGACGGCAGGATAGCCTTCCATGCGGTTGGAGCCGATCCGGCCAACGAAGAGGCCCTCAGGGAAATAGTGGGAACCCTTCTGGCTGAATAGGGTTATATTGCGAAAAAGGCGGCGGCGTCCGCCGCCGCAGTTTTCGAAGGGAAGAAAAATGGCTCTTCCGAAAATCGCGTACATAACTGATTGAGTAAGTGTGGACATGACACT
>CAYLXG010000275.1:0-1818 GCA_964387445.1 uncultured bacterium | reverse complement strand
GCCTTCTCTTCGCCGTGCAGGACGCGGCATACATGGCCCAGAACATGGTCACCGCCGCTGAGAGCCTGGGAATGGGAAGCTGCTTCATCGGCGCCGCCCCCTACATGTCGGAGAAGCTCCGTGAGAAGTGCTCGCTTCCCGACCATGTGTTCCCCCTCGTGATCCTGACAATGGGCTTCCCCGCCGAGGACCCTCCGGTGCGGCCCAGGTATCCCATGGAGTTCCATCTCTACGAAGAAAGGTACCCGGAGATGACCGACGAAATGGTGAAGTCCGCCATGGAGGTGATGGACAGGGGCTACCTGGAGCAGGACTACTACAGGAACGCCGGGTTCATGATTCCCCTTTCGGACAAGTCCCGGCCCGAGGAGTACACCTTCGGCAATTACAGCTGGACCGAGCACATCTCCCGTAAGATGGGGCAGTGGAGCACCGATCGCGAGGAGCTTCTGAAGCAGCTCAGGATCTGCGGACTCCCGCTGGCTGAAGGAAAGGCGGACTGATGGACTTCGAGGATCAGTGGCTGGAAAAGCTTTCCCTGGCGCTGGAAAAGGCCAGAGGACCCGAGTTCAGGGATTCGATGATGAACGGCGCAGGGGAAGGGGAGGTCATCCCCTGGACAGCTGGGGTCATGGCGAGGCTGAACTCGGAGCTGAGCGCAGAAGAACTCCACGATGTGATTACATCCTGCGCCTGTCACTACCCGGCAAAAGCCCTTGAACCCGTAAGGGAGGCCTTCGCCGGAACCGGGAGCTTCACCCTGGCCATGGAGATGCTCCGGGAGCAGTTCCGGGAAAGCATGAAGAAGAACCTGGGGATCCCCGACGAGGTGATCGAGAACCTTCTCGCGCAGGGGATGGGCCCTGCGGGAGTACTAGAGGAGAACAGGATAGTGGCCACGAAGATACCCAGGAGCGGGAATTTGATGGCGTGGCTTTCGGAGAAGGATCCCAGGCGAAGGCGTGAGATCTACTGCCACTGTCCCAGGGTGAACCGGGCCCTTGAGCAGGGGATCCCGGTGCCGGACACCTACTGCCTCTGCGGAGCCGGCTTCTACCGGGACATCTGGGAGACCGTCACCGGGGAGCCGGTGAGGGTGGAGGTGCTCCGGTCGGTGATGAACGGCGACGACACCTGCAGCATAGCCGTCTATCCCGATGCCCTGAAAGCTTGACATTTCCCCTCATCTTCTTAAGTTGCATCTTCAGGAACATCTTTGCCGCATAAAGGAGAAGGAGCCATGGCCCCGCCCAGCAATACCAGGAACATCGGGATATTCGCACATATAGACGCCGGAAAAACAACCGTTACCGAACGGATGCTCTACTACGCCGGGCGGACCCACCGCATGGGCGATGTGGACCACGGCACCGCGGTGATGGACTGGATGCCCCAGGAGAGGGAGCGGGGCATAACCATTGTGTCCGCCGCCACCACATGCCGATGGCTGGACACCAGGATCAACATCATCGATACGCCGGGGCATGTGGACTTCACCGCCGAGGTGGAGCGCTCCCTCCGCGTACTCGACGGCGGCGTGGGGGTCTTCTGCGCCGTTGGCGGGGTGGAGCCGCAGACCGAAACGGTCTGGCGGCAAGCCAACCGCTATCAGGTGCCCCGGATCTGCCTCATCAACAAAATGGATCGTATCGGTTCTGACCACCAACAGGTCCTGGAATCAATGGTCAAAAAACTCGATGCTAAGCCGTTGTTGTTACAACTGCCATTGGGAAATGAAGAGAGTTTTTGTGGCGTCATCGACCTGATTAGAGAAACAACGATACTTTTTGCTGAAGATGATCAAGGAAAGACTTTGGT
>CAYLXG010000274.1:0-1825 GCA_964387445.1 uncultured bacterium | reverse complement strand
CCTGACCCGCCGGAGGACGACCCTTTCCCCCTCGAGGAAAGGGAAGGCATCCGGCCAGATGGTCTCAGCGGTCAGAGGGGTTTCCTTATTCCAACGATAAGGGAACTCCACTCCCGGGGACGCCAGGCTCCGTCGTCCCCGCGGGTCACGGTGACCGGTCTTGAGGAATCGGCCCCTGAACAGCCCACGAAGATCTTCACGGAACCCTCCTCCGGGGAGCCGCTGTAGAGATTCGTCTCCATGGAGATGGTGATATCCTCCGGGATTTCGTATCCGTTCTCCGGGGCGGCGCCGGCGAAGTATGACCGCGGGAGCCACGGCGCTTCCGCCAGCTGACCCTTCGCAAGCCTCAGTATGCTCTCGGACGTTCCCGGAGCAAGGAGCTTCATGGCTTCAATGCCGGCTTCGGGATCGCCGGCCATGAGCATCAGGGCTCCGATGCACCCTGCAACGGCGCCTTCAGGTGTGGCGGGGTATTCGGGAAGCTCCCGGGAGAATTCAGCCAGTGTTCCTGGAACCATCTTCAAGGTGTGGTTCACTTCTTCGCCCCTTTCTTGTGCGCCTCAACGGCGCAATTGAAGACTTCTGTGAGTTCCCTGGCCGACCGCCCGGGTGAATGGAGGGCAAGGACCCTTTCCCTGCCCCTTTTTCCCATGGCTTCGGCCTCCTCTGGCGAAGCCAGCAGCCGTTCAATCATATCCGCAAGGGATTCCGGGGAACCGGGTATAGCCAGCAGCCCGGTCTCCCCGTGGGTTATCAGTTCAGGTATTCCGGATAATGCCGTTGAGACCACGGGAACCCCCATGGCCATTGCCTCCATTATGGAAACCGGTATGCCGTCCATGTCCCCTGTTGAGGACCTTACGCAGGGAAGCACGAAGAACCGGGCCCGGGAGACCTCCCGGAGCGTCTCCCCGGAGGTGAGGACCCCGGCGAACTCCACCGGCATCCCCTGAACCCTTTTCCTGCATTGCTTCAGGACCGTGCCTTCCGGGTCGGAGCCAATGACCCGGAAACTCAGGTCAGGGAGCCTCCCCCTCAGCAGCCCTGCGGCTTCAAGGAGAACATCCACGCCCTTCTTTTCCACGAGGCCGCTGGCGGTGCAGACCCCGGGCGGAGGATCTGCTTCCACGGTCCTTTCGGGAAGATGGCCTGTTGGCACGCCAAGCCTTATCACCCGGGCATTCCCCCTGAGGATGCCCGTTTCCTTCATGTACTTCCTGTTGAAATCCGAAATTGTCACCACCTCAGAAGCATCCGCAAGAACGCTCCTCAGCCTGTCGGGCCGCCTGGGAACGAAGATGTCGGTTGCATGGGTGGTGACTGTGTAGCTCCTGTCCAGAAGATCTGCCAGTATGCCTGCGATATGGGCCTGGTCCCCGGCGAAGTGGGCGTGGATGTGGTCGGGCCTCCAGTCACCGGGCAGCCTCCTGAGGGTTTCCGAGGCGGCGAGGAAGTACCTGAACTCACCGGCGGACAGTGCCTTGATCATACCGGAGAAACGAGCCAGCGAGCGGATCGAAGGCCCTGCCAGTGCCGGGACCGGTGAGACGAAAAGCTCGAAGGGCATGATCCGCAGGGTACTTACCCCTGCAGTCTCCCCGGTTCCAGTGATGGAGTTCCACAGGCGGTGGGTGGGTCCTCCTCCTGTTTCCGACGGCAGCAGCGCCAGCACCTGGTGGCCCTCCCGGGCCAGGGCCTCCATCTCCCATTTAACATAGGTGGGAAGGAAGCCCAGTATGTACAGGATCCTCACGGAGCCGCCATCTCATCCAGGAAACCCGCCAGCCTCTCCATGACCGAGGGTGCCGAGAACCGGTTCTCG
>CAYLXG010000273.1:0-1883 GCA_964387445.1 uncultured bacterium | reverse complement strand
GGGGGGATTCATGAGGTTTTCTTTCTTCTGTGTGATTGTTTCTGCTTCCCTGCTTTACGGTGCTGAGATAGATGTGTACTGCCAGAGCCAGATGGGGGAGGTGCATCCCTTCGTGTTCGGCTCCGGGGATGAGATCACAGAGGAGTTTTCTCCACTAGCAGAGGTGTCACCTATGATAGGACTCACCGGTGTGCCCATGCTGCGGATGGGGGGCATAGGGAATGAGTACTACGACTGGGAGGGGAACGACTACGGCGGGGTGATGTACCTGGATGTTCTGGAGGGCGTGATCATTCAGATCGAGCTGGAGACCTCCCTGGATGACTTCTTGCAGATGTGTGAGGAGAACGGGATAGAGCCGGTGCTTTCTATTAACTTCCAGATCAACGACCCCTCAAAGGCTTCCCGGATGGTGGAGTACTGCAATGGAGGTGTTGAAACTCCCATGGGGCAGGTTCGTGCCCAGAGGGGGCACCCTGAACCGTATGATGTGGTTTACTGGCAGATAGGGAACGAGCCTGATATCTCCGGTATGGTGATACCGGTGGCGGAGTATGAGCTTACCCTTTTCAGGCACTTCGGTATTCCATTCGAGTCTTGGTCGCCCACGGATTCCGTTTATGCAACTTCCTCCTCCTTCGCTGCGCTGGCCGATGAGTACGCCGACTCCATGAGGGCGGCGTCTCCTGTTCCCCTTTCAATTGCCACCATGTCACTCTCCGGGGATCTGGGGTGGCTTTCGGAAACGGTGCAGCACTGCGGGGACAACACCGACTGGGTGGACCTGCACTACTATCCCGCGGGGACATGGGAGCAGGCGCCCCCTGACACCACCGACTACATCGCCTGGCTTATGTCGCTTGATTCTGGGCCCAATGCCTTCGACCAGTGGTATCAGGCCATGGTGGATTCCATGGAGGCGTTCTCCGGCGGAGATTACATTCCCGTGTGCGTAATGGAATACAACGCCATTGTGGTGAATCCCGACCTGGTGTGGTGGAACTACATCGACGGTCTCTTCGTGGCGGACTGCCTGGGGCACCTGGCGGAGAACGGCTGCACCATGGCAGGGGTGTATTCCATCATCGAGGGGACCCCCGAGGACCCCAACACCTCCTTCGGAATGATAAGGGGTGACACCCTTTCAATGAGGGCCACGGCCTGGGTGATGAAGCTGCTCCAGGAGAAGATGACCGGTACCATGGTGCTCTCCACCAGCGACGCCCTGGGGGGAGGCTACGGTCTGGATGTGCATTCTTCCCTCCGTGCTGACGGAAAGCTCTGCATCGTGGTGGTGAACAAGCACCTTACACAAGGCTATGAGACCACCATAACTCTCCACGGCTACACATCCTCAGGCTACTCCGAGGTGTGGAGCATAGAGAACGACGCCCCCATGGAAGCGCCGTACAACGGAACCACCGGGATACAGTTCAGGGGGAACCTCTGGGGAAGCGGGTCATCATTCTCCAGGACTTTCCCCGCGGCCAGCGTTACCTGTCTGATGGTTTTTCCAGAGGGCTCGGGAACGCTTCCCGAGGACGTTGGTTCCGGTGTGGCCGTTGTTCCTGTGCCTGTATCAGGTTCATCTTCGGTGATCGTTACCCTTTCTGAGCCTGCCTTCGTGCGGTTGCGGGTATTCGACCTTGCGGGCAGGGCCGTTCGGGAGCTTTGCTCCGAGTTCCTTCCCCCGGGGGAGACCTCTATTGAACTTAACTCGGGTGAACTGCCCGGCGGGATCTATGCGGTAGCAGGGGAAGTGGGCGGCACTCCGGTATCAAGCCGTTTTGCGGTGATCTGAGGTTTTCACCTGCTGACGGCTGCCGGCAGCATGAACCGGGTCAGCTCTGGATAGTGGTCTCCCAGGGCTGTTAAGTAGAAGA
>CAYLXG010000272.1:613-1887 GCA_964387445.1 uncultured bacterium | reverse complement strand
GAAACTTTACAAACACATACATCTCTGATTGTGTTGATGAGTTCCTTGCCTTACCAAAAGCTACGATTAAAAATAGCTGGGACAAATATTTCTCGTTTATTCTTCCCTATCAATTACCTGAAATTGAGAAATGTTTTCAGAAAGGGATATCTAATCCGGGAGAAATAATCTCATTTTCTTATGAAGTAAAAAAGGCGAATGCTAAGATTGCCTGGTTTTCATCAAGGGGCAGAGTAAAAGCTGAAAATAACAAATTAACAGTTTATGGCTCTACAATTGACATTACTGAACGCGTGCAGGCAGAACAAAAACTAAAGGAAAGTGAAGAAAATTATTCTGAGTTAGTAGAAAACATGACCAATGCCGTTGCCATTTATCAGGCAGTAGATGATGGTGAGAATTTTGTTTTCAAAGACTTAAACAATGCCGGCGAGAAAATCGAAAATATAAAACGTGAAGAACTTATTGGAAAAAAAGTGACAGAGGTATTCCCAGGAGTTAAGGAATTTGGCCTTTTTAAGGTTTTTCAGAATGTTTGGAGAACAGGAATACCCCAAAAACATCCTATTGCTATCTATAAAGACGACAGGATCACCGCCTGGCGCAAAAACTATGTGTATAAACTATCATCCGGTGAAATAATTGCTGTTTATGAAGATGTAAGCGATCGCAAAATTGCAGAAAGGAGAATACTAAAACACAACCGAAATCTGGAATATTTACTGGATGTTGCACAATTGGATACTGTAAGTATAAAAGAATTGCTTGATTTTGCACTGGAGAAAGCTATCGAATTAACATCCAGCAAGATAGGATATATTTTCCTTTTTAATGAGGCCCAACAGGAATTAAATCTCTTTTCATGGTCGGAACAGGCAATGAGAGAGTGTAAAATTGAAAAACCCAGGCTAGTTTATAAGCTTGAAAAAACAGGCATATGGGGTGACCCAATACGTAGAGGAAAGCCCATTCTAATAAATGATTATTCTACACTCCACGAAAAGGGAAAAAGAACACCTCCCGGCCATGTTAAACTACATAAATATATGGCCATTCCGGTCATTGTGGATAAAAAAACAGTAGCAACGATAGGAGTGGCAAATAAAGAACTGGATTATATCAAGGAAGAAACAGACATTCTCACCCTTTTTGCAGACAATGTGTGGAAAAAAATAAAGGCCATAGAATATAAGAAAGAATTGATCATGGCGAAAGAAAAAGCAGAAGAAAGCGATCGGCTCAAATCTGCCTTTCTGGCCAATATGAGCCATGAG
>CAYLXG010000272.1:0-545 GCA_964387445.1 uncultured bacterium | reverse complement strand
AAGCCAGCAAAGATATATTTAAATCATAGACAAAAGCGGAAAGCGGATGCTCAATATCATCAATGACATTATTGATATTTCCAAAATAGAATCCGGCCTCATGGAAGTCAATTTTAAAGAAACAAATATCAACGAACAAATCGAGTATCTCTATACTTTCTTTAAGCCCGAAGCTGAAAAAAAAGGCATAGGTTTTTCTTTTAAGAACTCATTACCGGCAAAAGAAGCAAGCATACTAACCGACCGTGAAAAAGTCAAATGGGAAGCATTGAATTGGGATATGTTTTAAAAGACCCCAAAAGTCAATACCCAAATAAATTGGAAAAAGAACAAGCCGTACTTGAGTTTTATGTGAAAGACACAGGGGTTGGAATTCCAAAAGACCGTAAAGAAGTAATATTTGATCGTTTTATGCAAGCTGATATTGAAGACAGAATGGCTTATCAGGGTGCTGGTTTAGGCCTTGCTATCACCAAAGCATATGTTGAAAAACTTGGCGGCAATATTTGGGTTGAAAGCAAAGTTGGAGAAGGCTCTACCTTTTA
>CAYLXG010000271.1:0-1902 GCA_964387445.1 uncultured bacterium | reverse complement strand
GCAGCCTTCATACCAATCAGAGCGGCCAGAAAGTGATCAGGCTCATCTTAGAAGACGGCTCGGAGTAGCCACTTACAGGAACCTTGGAGTTCAGGGATATCTCAGTGGATCCGACCACCGGCACCGTTACGCTCCGGGCTGTCTTTCCCAACCCTGAAGAGCTCCTCCTGCCGGGCATGTTCGTCCGGGCAGTGGTGCAGGAAGGCGTGAACAGACATGCCATACTCATTCCCCAGCAGGCCGTTTCACGAGACCCGAAGGGCAACCCGCTCGCCCTGATTGTTGATGCCGACAGTGTCGTTCAGCAGCAGTTCCTCACCATCGAGCGTGCCGTCGGCAACCAGTGGCTCATCGCTTCCGGTCTCGCACCCAAAGACCGCATCATCATCGAGGGGGTCCAGAAGGTACGGCCCGGGGTAACAGTCCAAGCGACCACTTCGGATACGAAACCGCAAACTCCTGATACAACAGACTCTCCCGGACAGGCTGCGGGATCGAGAGAGTAGAGGGATACCATCATGCTGTCGAAATTCTTCCTGGATCGTCCGGTCTTTGCCTGGGTCATCGCCATCATCATCATGGCTGCCGGGGTACTGGCCATATATAACCTTCCCGTCTCGCAGTATCCTCCCATCGCACCCCCGTCCATCGCGATCTCCTGCACCTATCCCGGTGCATCGGCAGAGACCGTGGAAAACAGCGTCACCCAGATCATTGAGCAGAAAATGACCGGCTTCGACAATCTTCTGTACATGTCATCGACCAGTGATTCTGCCGGCATGTCCCGGATAGAACTCACCTTCGATGCCGGGACTGACCCGGATATCGCATGGACCCAGGTTCAGAACAAGTTCCAGCTTGCCCTGTCGAGCCTTCCTGATGTGGTCAAGAATTCAGGTGTTCAGGTCAGCAAATCGACCCGGAACTATCTGCTGATCATCGGCCTCATCTCACAAGACGGCAGCATGGACATGACAGACCTGGCTGATTTTGCCACAACCAACCTGGAGAGTGTTCTGGCCAGGGTGCCTGGTGTGGGTGAGGTACAGATCTTCGGTTCTGAATATGCCATGCGTATCTGGCTCAATCCGGACAGGCTTACTGACTACATGCTGACGGTAGAAGATATTATCGCAGCGCTGAAGGCATACAACGTGGAGGTCTCTGCCGGCCAGTTCGGCGGTGCACCAGCAGTGAAGGGACAGCGTCTGAACGCATCCATCGTGGTCCAGAACATGCTCAGGAACACGGACGAGTTTGCCGCCATTCCCATCCGTATCAACCCTGACGGCTCAGTTGTTCGGATTGGGGATGTAAGCAGGCTCGAGCTGGGCTCGGGGTTATACGACATCAACAGCTCCTACAACGGCAAACCGGTTGCAGGCATCGCCGTCCGGCAGGCCGCCGGGGCCAATGCCCTGGATACGGCAGATGCCGTCAAGGCCAAGATGGAAGAGATGGGCCACTTCTTCCCCGAAGGCATGGAGGTGGTCTACCCCATGGACAGCACCCTGTTCATCAAGGTCGCCATAGACGAGGTGATAAAAACGCTCTTCGAGGCCGTGGTCCTGGTCTTCCTGGTCATGTGGCTCTTCCTGGGCAATATCCGGGCCACCCTGATCCCTACCATAGCGGTCCCGGTAGTCATCCTGGGGACGTTTGCCATGCTCGGCCTGTTGGGATATTCCGTCAACATGCTCACCATGTTCGCCATGGTGCTGGCCATCGGTCTCCTGGTGGACGATGCCATCGTGGTTGTGGAAAACGTGGAGCGGATCATGAGCGAGGAAGGATTGCCCCCCAAGGAGGCCACTGCCAAGTCCATGGAGCAGATCACCAGTGCGCTCATCGGCATCGGACTCGTACTATCGGCTGTTTTCGGCCCGATGGCATTCTTTCCCG
>CAYLXG010000270.1:0-1931 GCA_964387445.1 uncultured bacterium | reverse complement strand
AAGGGGAGGATGCGGAGTGCCGGAGGCAAGGGCGGACACCATATCCCCCCATCCCATCCTTACGGCTCCCCAGGCCAGACACTCGTCTATCCACAGGCTCTTCTGACCCAGGAGGAAAAGCCTCAGTCCCAGGGCCAGGGCGAAGAGCATCAGGGGCCGGTAATCCCTTTTCATTCCGCCGGGGGCTTCCTCCTCATCTCCTTCTTCTCGGATACCCTCTTCTTCTCCTGAAGCCTCTTTTCCCGGGAAGCGGCGGGGGGTCTGGTCCTTCTCCGCTGAGGGGGTTTCACCAGGGCCTTCCGGATCATCTCCAGAAGCCTGTCCAGCGCCTCCCGCCTGTTCATCTCCCGGCTCCTGTGGTTCCTGGCCTCTATTATGATGCTGTCGTCGCCGGCGAGCCTGCTGCCGGCGATCCTCCGGAGCCTCTGCGCAGCGCTATGGGGAAGGCCGCCCAGGGGTATGGAATACCGCAGCTGAACCGCCGTTTCCGTCTTGTTCTGGTGCTGCCCCCCGGGACCGCCTGCCCTCAGCCAGGTCCAGGAGATGGAAGAATCGGGAACATAGTCCATCAGTTCCTGCCGGAGAGCCCCCTGAGAAGGCTGTAGGCAAGCATGATGGCCAGCAGGGCGAACATGGCTATCCTCGCCCCTGCGGGTCCGTCGCCGCTGAAGCCCACCACACCTGCGATGAGAGCGGGTATGCCCAGAAAAACGTCGAATATGGTTATCTTGGCCTTCTTGCTCACAGGGTACTCCGCCGAGAGGACTTCCTTGCGGGTACCGTCAACCAGTGCGCTGTAGGTCTTTCCCCCCACGGAATACTTCATCTCCCAGAGGGGCACGTACACGAGGTCCACCTTGTTCACGTTCACCGTGGTATCCACATCGGAGAGAACATCGGCCTTCTTCTCTGCCTTTTTCGCCTGATGCTCCTTTATGTTGGCCCTGGCATTGGATTCCGCCCTGTCCTGGGTGATCTGACCGTTGACCAGGTTCTCGGCCATGCCGCACTTCTTCACCTCTTCGATGTCGAAGGGCAGCTGACCGTCCAGAAGGTTCCTGTTGGGGCTCTCCTTGCTTCCGCCGAACCTGAGCCAGAACTTGCCCCAGTCGGGGAAAAGGGATTTCTTCCCGGGCTTGATGTTCTCCACGCCCCAGAACTCCTCGAGGTTCTCCCTGGCGTACTCCGGCCAGGTGAACTCGTCGGTGAACCTGCCGCTCACGGGCTCCCACCAGGTTTCGGTCCTCTTCTTGTCGCCGGTGCCCACTGTCTTAGTGCGCTTCTTCTTGCCCCTCCACGCTGTGGAGGCGGAGCTCTTCACTATCCAGTAGGGAAGCATCAGACCCCTGATCGACTCCACCTTCGCCGCGTCGACGAAATTCTTCGACCGGTGAAATCCCTTTGACAGCCAGGTTATCAGGGTGCTGATGGCGTCGTTCTCGTTCACCGCCATGGGAAGCATGGAGTGGCTGTCGATCTTCACGATGTTGTCGTAGCCGGCCAGCATGGTGGTGGTGCCGCAGTAGGGGCATGTGATGACGCTCTCGCCCTCCATGTAGGAGAGCGGCGCGCCGCAGTTCTGACAGGAGAGTTCCCTGTCGTGGGACTGGGGTGCCGGCTGCGCCGGGGGGGTCTCCTCCAACGGCTGTTCCTGACCCTCTACCAATGATTCTTCCTGCATGACTGTCCCTCCCTTTGAAAAAGCACTTCCGGTACCAGACAGTCCATTATACACCAAAAAGCCGGCCCCCTGAAAGGGAGCCGGCAACAGTATCGAAGACGGAACTTCCGAAACTAGAAGTTCATTCTCCACTTGGCGTACATGTCGGTGTAGCCCTCGAAGCCCTCGGCCTCGGCGCCGTAGTTGCGCATGCCCAGCTGAAGGGTGTTCATCTCGCTGAAGAGGTCGATGTTGAGGCAGAAGTCGATGT
>CAYLXG010000269.1:0-1933 GCA_964387445.1 uncultured bacterium | reverse complement strand
AGATGCCGAACTTCCGAAGGTATCCCCTGGGTCTTCCACACAGAGAGCACCTGTTGTACTTCCTAACTTCGAACTTAGGCGTTCTTTTGCACTTCTCTATCAGGCCTTTCTTTGCCATCAGGCACCTCCTCTGCCACTGCGTCTGAAGGGCATGCCCAGGAGACGGATCAGTTCCTGGCCCTCTTCATCGGTTTCTGCAGTGGTGACTATGGTGATGTTCATTCCCCTGAACTTGTCGATCTTGTCAACGTCGATCTCGGGGAATATGGCCTGCTCCTCAACGCCGAAGTTGTAGTTGCCCCTGCCGTCGAAACCCTTGGGGGAAAGCCCCCTGAAGTCCCTGACCTGGGGAAGCGAGAAGTTTATGAGCCTGTCGAGGAACTCCCACATGCGGGCACCCCTGAGGGTGGTGAACACGCCGATGGGAACCCCTTCCCTGAGCCTGAACCCGGCAACGGAAACCCTTGCCTTGGCAACAACGCTCTTCTGCCCGGCGAGCATCTCCATCTGGCCCTGGGCGTTGGTAACGTTGTTCGCGTTGTCCATGGCTTCCTTGCCGAGACCCATGTTCAGCACCACCTTGGTTACGCCGGGGATCTGCATGGGATTGGAGTAGCTGAACTTCTCCTGCAGCTTCCCGCGTATCTCCTCGCGGTAGATCTTCTGAAGCCTGGGCATTGTGTCATTCGTCATGTTTCAGCCCCCTAACCCGTTGCTATGGTTTCGCCGCATGCCTTGCAGACCCGCATGAGGCGACCCTCGGCGTCGCGGTTGTGGCTGATGCCGGTGGCCTTGCCGCAGCCGGGACATATCAGCCTGAGGTTGGAAACATGAATGGGAGCTTCCCTTTCGATGATTCCACCCTGCTGATTCTTCTGGGAAGGGCGGGTGTGTCTCTTGATCAGGTTGAGACCCTCCACGATTGCCCTTTCGCTCCCGGGGAACACCTTGAGTATCCTCCCGGTCTTTCCCCGCTCGTTTCCCGACAGGACCTTTACCTTGTCACCCTTTCTCACATGCATCTATATCACCTCCGGCGCCAGAGACACGATCTTCATGAATTTCTGGCGAAGCTCACGGCCCACCGGACCGAAGATGCGTGTGGCAACGGGCTGTCCCTGATCGTCGAGGATCACCGCGGCGTTGTCGTCGAAACGGACGCTTGAGCCGTCGGCCCTGTTGAGCTCTTTCCTGGTGCGGACCACCACGGCCCTGCGCACGTCGCTCTTCTTCACGGTACCGCCGGGAATGGCTTCCTTCACCGTAACAACGATGATGTCGCCTATCCTGGCGTATCGGCGCCTCGTGCCGCCGAGCACCTTGATGCAGAGGACCTCGCGGGCGCCGGAGTTGTCGGCAACCTTCAGTCTTGATTCCACCTGGATCATCCCGAGTTCCTCCCTAGCGAGCCTTCTCCACGATCTCGAGGAGGCGCCAGCGCTTCAGTCTGGAGAAGGGCCTGGTTTCCGATATGGTCACCGTGTCTCCGATTCCGCACTGGTTCTGCTCGTCGTGGGCATAGTATTTCTTTGTTGTTCTGAATCTTTTCTTGTATGTCGGATGGGCCTTGAGCGTTCTGACCTCCACCACGATGGTCTTGTCCATCCTGTCGGAGACCACCACGCCGCGGAGAACCCTTCTGTTTCCCGTTCTGGTTTCAGCCACGGTCAGCTCCCTTCCCCGTCGGATGTGAGGCCAAGTTCCCGTTCACGGATCGCCGTGAGGGTCCTGGCGAGAGTTCTTTTCGACTCGCGGATCTTCAGGGGATTGTCCAGCTGCTGCGCGGCCTGGCGGAACCTGAGGTTGAATATCTCGGCCCTGAGTTCCCTGACCTGGTCCTGGAGTTCCTCCATGCTCATGGAACGGAGTTCGTGTGCCTTCATGACTGCATCGCCTCCCTGTCCCTGGCAAGGAATCTCACCTTGATGGGCAG
>CAYLXG010000268.1:0-1967 GCA_964387445.1 uncultured bacterium | reverse complement strand
CTTCCTCAGGGAGGGATCACTTCTCTCCGGCGGCGGGGGATTTCATACAGCTTCTCGCCCTTCTTTTCTCCTCCAGGGAGGAGATGGGCGGGGGTGATGATCCCGGTCTCCACGAGGAGTCCTCGGCGCTCAGGGATGCCGCCCTGGAAAACCTCATACAGGACATGTCAGGGCTGCATTCGGCCTTTTCCGCCAGATCGGAACTCCTGAGGAAGGATCTGGAGGAAAGAACGGGAGATCCCCTCGGGTCCCTGTCAGCCCTGGCGGATGCCGCCGGATCCCTGGAGTTCACAACCAGATGGGCGCTCTGGTTCCTGAGGACCTCGCTGTTCCAGGGAAAACCCAGACAAAGATGGATCGACCCTTCACCACTGCTGGAGAGAACCCTTGCCGAAGCAGGCAGGCTCAGATCCTCCGGGAGCCTGGAAATGGTGTTCGAACCTCCCGCCAGCGATCTTGAAGTTTGCACCGACGGGTCCTTCGTCGGCATGATAGCACATTCCCTGATAGCCTGCGTTGTGGGGAACGCGCCTGAATGCAGCAGGATCACCCTGGCCATTCATTCCAGGGGTGACCACTGGTCCTTCAGCATCGACGCCGAAGGCGACAGCGTTCCAGGTGAGTGTCTCTCGGTCCAGGGTCTTCCCGACCAGAGGAACATGGCCTTCCTGCTTGCCTGGAAGCTGACCGAAGAGCTTGGGGGAACAGTTAGCACCTTTTCCAACAGGGGAAGGTCCACGAAAATAGCGGTAAGGCTCAGAAAGAGCGGATAGCATCCGGAGGTTTCATGCTCACCAGGTCGGACTTGATGTACACCCTTCCCGAAGAACTGATAGCCCAGCACCCCCCGTGCGAGAGGGGCGCCAGCAGGCTCATGGTCCTGAACCGGGGGGAACGCACCATCCGGCACAGGAACTTCGCCGACCTGCCGGAGTACCTGGAAGGCGGTGACGCAATCGTTCTCAACGATACCAGGGTGATCAACGCCAGGCTCAAGGGTCGCCGGGAACCCACCGGCGGCGCAGTGGAACTGCTTCTTCTGCAGGAGCTCGGGCCGGATTCCTGGAGGGTCATGATCAGACCGGGACGAAGATGCAGGGCCGGGAATGTCTTCACTTTCCCGGGCGGGCTTGCCGCAGTTGTAACCGAAGAGCACGGCATGGGAAGGGCCAGGGTGGATTTCACCTCCCCGGGGAACACCTGTGAACTGGTAAGGTCCGCGGGGACCATACCCATCCCGCCCTATATCAGAAGGGAATCCACCAAAGCGGATGACCAGAGGTATCAGACTGTCTACGCAAGGAACGAGGGGGCGGTGGCGGCTCCCACCGCCGGGCTTCACTTCACCGGGGAGTGCCTGGCGGCGCTGGAGAAGAAAGGCCTTGGCGTAGAATACCTTACCCTCCATGTGGGGCCAGGCACCTTCCAGCCGCTCAGGGAGGAGGTCCTCTCGAACAACACCCTGGAGGAGGAGCGTTATCTCGTGCCCCGCGGTGTTCTGGAAACCCTCAGGAAGACCCGTTCCTCCGGAGGGAGGATAGCAGCGGTGGGAACCACGGTCGCCAGGACACTTGAGTCAGTCGACATCGCCTCCATGGAGGATCTTTCCGGCCCCACCGACATTTTCATCTGCCCGCCGTACACATTCAGGAACGTGGACATCCTGCTAACCAACTTCCATCTTCCTGGAAGTTCGCTTATATCCCTCGTGGGCAGCTTTGCCGGCCTTGATTTCATACTGGAGGCCTATCGGAAGGCCGTTGAGAACCGCTACAGATTCTACAGCTATGGCGATGCCATGCTTATTCTATGAGGAGTTGACGTGCCCTATACTTCGCAGAAACCAGCTTCAGCATCGAAGGTCCTGGCGCTGGCGCTGAGGGAAACGGTCTTCGTTCTGGGCTGGGCCCTCCTGGGGGGAGCGGTACTGCTTCCCTTCACGGCATACTGGTATGCCGGCATCATAC
>CAYLXG010000267.1:0-1986 GCA_964387445.1 uncultured bacterium | reverse complement strand
TCCAGGTCTCCACCCAGTATGTCAACGAGGGTCCGGTAGCCGCCGCTGTCCATCACATCCAGGGGTGGACGGATTTAGGCTTTGATGAATGTTTTCCTGAGAAGGCCCTCGATGTGCTTGCAGGTGCCAATGGTGTTCGTTCGATAGTCGGGGCAGCTGCAGCTGTTGATAAGGGAATCGACCGACCGTATACGCACGGTGTATTCCCGCCGGGTCTGTGAAACCATCCTGTAGGAACTGAAAACAGGGTGTCCGCCCAGATTCTCAACCGACCGCAGTTCCTTCCCGGCCCTCTTCCTTCCTCGGGCGATCTGATCCTTCGCCGTTACCACCTTCATGAAGCCACCTCCAGGAAATGAAACCGAAATATAGCCATTGCCCGGTGCATTCCATAAGGCAAATTGAGGAAGAACCGAACCATGCATTCGCTGTCAGTTTCAGTGAAAGTTCTCACATATCCATGCAGAACGTCTGCAAATAGTATCGAAAGTCGGTACCAAATGCTTACGGATTACGGAACCTCCAAAGTCACGAAACTGACACTTAAGCATTATCAAATGTCTGAAAAAATTCGAAAGAAATCCCCGAAAAAAGGATCAACCGAGCAGATTGCCGGGCTTCTCCGGGCTTGAAAGACAAAATACAAAGCTTGCATAATGAGCCAATAACAGTTGTACTCAGCAAGAATTGTATTGTATGGCCAACACTGAAAGAGGTTTTAGTTGGGCATGAAACTGCTTTCCCAGTACATCGATTCACTGATAAGTGATGGCCTGTACAGCTTTTCAACCTCACAGGCGGTTGAATCGGTTGACTGCAGCCCGGACTCGTTAAGGAAGGGCATTCGTAAACTCAGAGGGAAAAAGCACATAGCAACCCCCATGAGAGGGTTTCATGTTGTCGTGCCCCTTGAGTACAGAAGCTCAGGGTGCCCCCCTGCGGAATACTTCATTGACGCAATGATGAGCTGGCTGAATGAGGACTACTATGTCTGTCTGCTTTCCGCCGCTGAAGCTTACGGAGCTGCTCATCAGAAGCCTCAGGAGTTTCAGGTAATGGTCTCCAGGGCCAGAAGGAACACCAGGTGTCACGATGTAAGGATTCGCTACATAGAGAAAAGCAATATTTCGCACATGCCCGTTAACCTGAAGAATACCCGAACGGGAACGATTAATCTGTCTTCACCGGAGCTTACCGCCCTTGACCTGATGGGGCACCCCTCGCATGCAGCCGGACTGAGCAATGCTGCAACCGCTGCTCTTGAATTAGCGGAGCAGATCGACCCGGAGAAACTTGTCTACACTGCCTCACTGTGCCCCTTGAGCTGGAGCCAGAGGCTGGGCTATGTACTTGACTCCTTCGGTGAAGAGGAACTTGCCGGTTACCTGCACCATCACACCAGTGACAGATTTGAAGTATACACGCCGCTCCGAAGGGCGGCTTCACAGACGAATGCTTTCCGTTCAAAGAAATGGAAGGTAATTGTGAACTCGGAGGTTGACCCGGATATATGATTCCCGCCTCGTCCATTGAAGCCTGGAAGAAAAACGCTCCCTGGACTTCCCCTTCCCAGGTGGAATAGTATCTTGTCATCAGCAGGGCCCTTGTTGAGATGTTCGAAATGCCACTTCCAGGATAATTGAAGCTGAGAAGTCCCCGGGATTTCGGGCATAGGAAGCTAAATCAGTGCACCATCATTTGAGCATGAGATCCGAAATCAATCGTATCACTAGCCCCCGATTATCTCATTCAGGCCGGCTACTGCCTGCTCCAGGTTTTCCGGAGAAATCCTCGTTATCCTGTCCCCGATGCGCTGAACCGATAGGGTTCTGATCTGGCTGATCTTCACCCAGGACCTCTTGGGTAAATCCTCATTCTCAAGGTTCAAAGTTAATGGAAAGCCAGCTTTGGGTTCCCGGCTTGTTATGGCTACAGCTATCACCGTACCGGACCTGTCGTTAAAAACATCCCTGCTGAGCACCAGTA
>CAYLXG010000266.1:0-2025 GCA_964387445.1 uncultured bacterium | reverse complement strand
AAGAGCCTGCAGGCATGGGGCGGCTTCCTCTCAACGGCAATGATCCCGAAGGGTAAGATGGATCCCTTGCTGGAGGATTCTGCATACCCCTCCCTGTACATCGATGCCTGGTGGAAATAGCGCATCTTCCATGCCTGTTTGGCGAACCAGCCTTCATCGATACTCACTGTCGTCTTGAGATCTAAAATCGCTCTCCTTCCAGCTATCCAGTCCAGCCGGCCCTTGCACTGTACACCAGTCTGGCGGTTGTGCCAGAACAGGCTGATCTCCGGTCTGCCTTTCTCAAGGAGTTCAGCCACAGGAGGAGTGGCTCTTACGGAGTCTCTGATGGCCATTACAGCCTCGTACTCATCGTCCTTGAGCACCGACCTGCCCTGGGCTTCACATTCCTCAGCGAACTCCTTGTAGGCGTTCGTGCGGCGAGAATCGGACCAGACGGCGAACTCCAGCTGAAACCGTTTGGGTTCAAAGACCGCTGTATGTGTCGCTCTGCCAAGGATCAGTGCTGCATTGTCTTCCTTCGGACACTGAAGGGCATGCCTGTAGTGCATGGGGCTTCTTGCCATGTTTTTCAGTGTGGAGAAGTTGCAGCCTGGTGCAGTGGAGTATTCCGAATACTTCATGTAGACACCTGGGTCGAGAGTTCTTGTCTTCTGCATGGTAACTTCCTTCCCTGCTGTCACGCCGAGATATGACCCTCGTTGCTCATGGAGAGCCATTGTGATTCCGACCCGAATCGACCGGGTACATATATCAGGTGATCCAGCAGTCTCACCTGAATGTCCGCCAGACGCTGGGAAAGCCGCCTTGTGAGGGCGATGTCCTCAGCGCTGGGCATACAGCTCCCCCCAGGGTGATTATGGGCCAGAATAAGCCCTGTGGCGTTCACTTCGCATAGGAGGAAGGTCAGGATCTTCCGAAGGTGTACTGTGGCTGAGTTCACCGTTCCCTCCTCCAGCTTGAGGAAACCCAGGAAACGGTTGCTGCTGTCCACTGCCACCGCATACACCTCCTCGTATGGCTGATCCTTGAAGAATGGAGCAAGAAGCTTCATTGCAGCCTCCGGTCCGTCAATACCATCAGACGCAATTGCTACATGCTCCTCAATGGCGATACACCTGAGCTTCTTCTCAGCCACCAGGTACATCTCTCCCGGGTGTGTTGAACTGGGTCTGTCTACGATCATTTCATACCCCCTTGAAAATCGGGCACCGGTGGAGGTAACTATTAATGTCACCCCCTCCGGTGCCTTCTTCACTATGATGTCCTTCTGGATCAGTGTCGCTTTCAGGCGGCCATTCCCACTATCCTGTCGAGGAAGTAGTCGCCGACCTGTTCTTCGTACTGAAGACCGGCCCTGCCACGGTTATGATGTGACAGCCTGTGGGTGATGCACTGCATGAGATCCCAGGCCGAGGAGCTTCCTCCAAGCATCTTCGTGATATGCCCCCACTCTCCGTCAGGCAGTCCGGTCTCATTGGCGACCTGGGAAATAAGGTCTACGGTCAAGGGAATCCGGTTGAGCCTTCCGACCAGGGGCAGGACACCCTCAAGTTCCCGCATGCCCTGACGTATCCTGGCCACCGCTAGGCCGTAATTGACATCTTCATCCCCAATATGCTTCATCATGAAGCTGGAGAAGTGCCTTGGTGAGACCAGCCCGTTGGTGCAGGACAGGACAAACCCCATCAAAACCAGTCTGAACTGACAACTGCCGTCGTAACTGTTCTCCACACGGAGGCCAAGACTGAGGGTATCCCCCACTTCCGGAGCATCGACGTTGAACTCTGATCTGTAGAGTTTCGCCCAGTACCTGCCGGTCCAGATCTCCCGCTCCGGCGTCCAGCATGTTCCCGTCTGGATAAGGATCTCCTCGGCTATTTCGCTGACCAGGGTGTTCGGGATGAGCTTGTAAGCGCTGCTGTGGATGTTGAGACACTGCCAGTCACCGTGATCGTCCCTGATCTCTATGGCCTGGTTCGACACCTGGCTCCCATTTACATTCACAGGTGCCACACGAACGTC
>CAYLXG010000265.1:0-2034 GCA_964387445.1 uncultured bacterium | reverse complement strand
CTCTCCCTGCGGAGGAACGGTGAGCAGAAGGGTGGTAATCGCCCGCTGAGGTTCCGTTCAGAAGGAACGGGGGGCGCTTCGGCGCCCCCTTTTTCCATGCCTTGCGGCGGGTGTTGATGCGGCGTATTTATATATGATGACAGAACAACCTCTTAAGAAAGGAGAGAAGTGAAACTAACTTTTCTGATCTGTACCCTGATAGCAGGGTCTGCCTTCGCCGAATGGGTTGATTTCGGCATCACCGACCTTAACCATGCTTCAGTGGAAGTCGTGGAGGTCACCGAAACCGGTTTCGTCATCGATCTTACCATTCCAGGATTCAACAACGGGATAACCACACAGGGAGGGATGATCTTCAACTCCCTGGGCGTTCCGGCGATGACCCCCTACGCCCATCATGAAGGGGCCCCCACCCTGCCCAAGTCGTCGTTCATGGCCGCCGTTCCACAGGGTGCCGGTGTAACCATGACCGTGGAGCCCACCGGGGAGACAATCGTGCTCCAGGGCATCAACCCGTCTCCCATGCAGCCCATCCCGGTGGACAACAGCTACGAGCCCGTGCCCTTCACATACGACTCCAGGGCATACGCCCAGGGAACATACCCGGCGGAACAGGCGGTGTTCGAGGAAACCGGAACCCTCAGGAACGTAACCATGGGCAGGTTCACCGTGATCCCGTTCTCCTGGGATGCGCAAACAGGCACTCTCGCCGTGTCTCCGGAGGTCAGGGTTCATGTTGAGTTCGACAGGGCACTGACCTTTGACGAAAGGCTTAACAGCAGGTTCTTCTCCAACGCCTTCCGAACACTGGTTAACTCCAGTCTGATCGGCGAACCCCGGAGGGTGATATCCTCATCATCTGCTGAGCCGGTAAAGGCCTTCAACCGCCGCCAGGCGGACGACATCACTGCCGCGGACCTTCTCATCCTCGCCGGCGACGACTTCGTGGATACCATGATGGACGAGTTCGTAACCGCGAAAATGGAACAGGGATACCTTACCGCCCTCGTGGCGGCGGGTTCCTGGACCCAGGCCGAGATAAAGAACTACATCCAGACCGCATACGACACATGGGAGATACCCCCGAGCTTCGTGCTGTTCGTAGGGGACCAGCCGGACCTTACCAGCTTCAGCGCACCCACAGGGATGTACAGCGACAACAGGTATGTCTGCATGGACGGCTCAGGGGACTACCAGGCGGACATCTACACCGGAAGGTTCGTAACGGGCACCAGCCACTACCCCATCGTGGAGGATAAGATCCTCAAGTGGCAGTTCGATCCCCTGATGAGCGCCGACTTCTGGGGGAATGCTCTCTGCGCCGGGTACTTCCAGGCCACCAGCTCCTCCAGCAACACCGCGGAAAGATGGTTCTGCTTCACCTGCGAAACGGTGAGGGACACCTACCAGGACATCTACGGGAAGACAGTGCAGAGGGAATACACCAAGAATACCACCGCACCGCCTCCCTACTACTACAGGAACGATCTTCCCAGCGCCGGTCAGATGATCCCCTCGGATATCACATGGGACGGGAACGCTGCGGGAATAAACGCAAGCATTAACGGCGGCGTATTCCTGGTTCAGCACAGGGACCACGGCAGCGTTTCCGGATGGGGAGACCCGTCCTACTACACGAGCAACCTCTCCGGGCTCTCCAACGGCGAAATGACCCCCATGGTGATGAGCGTGAACTGCCTCACCGGAAAGTTCGACGAGAACTGCTTCGCCGAGAACTTCTTCAAGATGGAGGGCGGGGCCGTCGGCGTGCTCGCCGCCACCCAGGTAAGCTATTCCTACTGGAACGACTACCTGTGCTACGGTCTTTACAAGTCCTTCAACGATGAGTACACCAGCCCTCCGGCGCTCTACACCGACCCCACCGGCAACTACCTCACGGGGCAGGCCCTAATGTGCGCCAAGGTTGAGATGGAAACCTCCGCCCCCATGTGCCCCTATCCCACCAACAGGGCTGAAACCGAGTGGGACCTTTTCCACTGGTTCGGCGATCCCACCATGGACATGCGCACCGAG
>CAYLXG010000264.1:0-2069 GCA_964387445.1 uncultured bacterium | reverse complement strand
GGGCAGGAAAGGCAAGGATCTTAAGAGCCGCCTGGCCGCCGAGTTCATGGATGCCGCAAGGAACGAAGGTTCAAGTGTGAAGAAGAAGGAAGACACCCACAAGATGGCCGAGGCCAACAAGGCATTCGCCCACTACCGCTGGTAGCCTTTCTTCCCATGCAGGGGAACTCCGCTCCGTCCCCGGGGCGGAGTTTCTTTTTCCGGGCATGGAAGGAGGATGAATGAATAGCCCAACTCCCGTCACGGTATGTGAATACAACAGATCCATGTCCCGGGAGTGGAGGAACTTCGTTCAGGCTTCCAGCAACGGGACCATGTTCCATTACTTGGAGTTCCTGGATTACCATCCCCCCGGAAGGTTCAACTTCAGGCACCTGATGTTCCATGAAGGGAACAGGCTGACAGCGGTGCTCCCAGGAGCCTGCGACGGCGAAGTTTACCGCAGTCCCGCCGGTGCCAGCATGGGTGGTTTCGTTGTACCCGATCAACTCGGGCTTGGCAGGGCCAACGCAGTTGTCCGGGCATTCATCGGATACTGCAGGGAACGGGGGATCACCTCCGTGCATCTCACCCCGCCCATGAACATCTACAGGGATTCCTGCGACATGGCCATGGAATACGCCCTCTGCTACAACGGATTCAAGGTTTCGCGGATGCAGTACTCATCGGTAAGCATGCCATCGGAAAGCTCCCTCTCCAGGAAGGTCGCCTACAACATTCGCCTAGCCGAGAGGAAAGGCGTCGAGATCCTGGAGGGGAACGATTTCGACCTGTTCTACCCGATCCTCCTTGAGAACAAGGCGAAGTTCGGGGTTCCGCCCACCCACACCCTTGAGGAGCTGAAGCTCATCGAAAAACTCATGCCCGGCTATCTGAAGCTCTTCCTGGCAATGCTTGACGGAGAGGCAATAGCCGGCTCCCTCCTTTTCCTGGCGAACAGAAACTGCGCCATGAACTTCTACACCATGCACCGGTATGAGTACCGGAACCTATATCCCGTCTCCCTTCTGGTGAAGCACACCTCCGATTGGCTTGCGGAGAGGGGGTTCAGGTACTTCGACTACGGCGTGTCCATGGATACCGCCAGCGATGATCCCATGGAACCCTCCTGGTCCCTGGTGCGGTTCAAGGAATCCCTGGGATTCCGGGGCTGCATCAGGTATTCATGGTCGCTTGCGCTGCAGGCCCCGGCGGACACTTTCAGAAGCCATTGAGCCTGCGGTCCCTCAGATACTGAAACACAACGATTGCGATTGACTTGATGCATGCAAAAGATGTGTGCTATGTCCATTAGGAGTAGACATAGATGCAAGCAGGTGTATATGGACAGTGCTCTTCTGCTCAGACAGTCAATTGCTAAGGATGTCTTTGACTATCAGACACCTATTCATGAAAAAGCATCCGAAGGCATAGATGTTGCTTATCGGTAAAGGTGGATTGCCGCTCGAAACAGTACTGTTGAAAACCCTTTCTCGACTGATTCGGAACAGCGCTTCCTGCTTCTTAAGTCCCGCTTGCAGATGGGAAGGTATCCGGATATAGATGACAGGTCTCGAAAGTAAGGGGTTCCCATGCGATACGAAGAGTTCAGGGATGCTGTGAGGGATCATCTCATGATGAATCCTGAAGGGGCCACCTGGAAGGAACTGAGTGAGGCCCTCGACCTTCCCTATGAAAGACCATGCCCTGAATGGGTGAAACAGCTCGAGAACGACATAGGACTTTATAGAAAAGAGAAGAGGGGCCGGGCCCTTCTCTGGAAACTGGATGCGGAGTGTGAAACGTGATAAGGAACGCAGTTATCGATTCCATGATGAACAGGAAGTCAATAAGGAAGTACACCGACAGAGTGCCCGTCGAAGAGGAGATACTCACTGTGGTGAGGGCCGGGCAGCAGGCTCCCTTCGCCATGCAGATGGGCAGCGTGATCATACAGAGGAACAGGGAGACCAACGCATTCGGAGCCCCGATCCAGTTCGTTATCCTCTGCGACATCCACAGGATGGAGAGGGTGTCAAGGTCACGGTCTGCCCACCATTCCTTACCCTCCTGGATATCTTTCTCTGCTT
>CAYLXG010000263.1:0-2079 GCA_964387445.1 uncultured bacterium | reverse complement strand
CCGGTGACGCGCCCGTGAAGTCCCTGCGCGAGGACGACCACAGCGGCTTCGACCGGCCCCGGCGCCGCTCCCGGCCCCGGACCAAGGAGCGCCCGGACTACACGGAACTCCCGGTGGCCAGGGTCATCTCCGTGGAGAAACCCTCTCCCCACAGGATCAACCCTTTCTGCTCCCTTTACGGCCGTTGCGGCGGCTGCTCCCTGCAGCATGTGGATTACCCCGAAGAGCTGAGGTGGAAAAGGGAATGGGTCACCAAGGCCCTGCGGAGCATCGAGGCGCCGGAAGTGGAGGAGGTGATCCCCTCCCCCCTGACCCGGGGGTACAGGAACAGGGTAACCTTCGACCTTGTCGGTGGAGAACTGACGCTCCACGCCTTCAGGGGAGACCCCCTGCCCGTGGACAGCTGCCCTCTGATGAACGGCGGGGCCGGGAAGGCACTCTCTGACGTTGAACCATCTTCGATCCCGAAGGGGGTCTCCAGGATCTCCGCAAGGGGCGGCGAACACACCGGAGACAGCGCCCTTGAGTACTTCAACGGGGGCGGATGGATCCGAAAGGGGGAGCTCCGGGAGAAGCTAAACGGTCTCCTCTACGAGGTTCCGGCGGGAGGTTTCTTCCAGGTGAACACACTCTCCGCCGAGCTTCTTGTAAATCTGGTAATGAGCATGATCCCGGCGGGCACCGGGAAGGCCCTGGACCTGTACGGTGGAGCCGGCACCTTTTCCATTCCCATGGCCCTCAGGGGCATGAAGGTGGATTCGGTGGAGATGAACAGGGCAGCGTCTGAGGCCTGCGGGAAGGCAGCCCTGATGAACGGTGTACTGGAGGGAGGGCTCACCGCCCACCGGACCAGGGACCGGAATTTCCTCTCAGGCGCCATCAGGGAGAACGCACGATACGATGTGATAGTGACCGACCCGCCAAGGGCGGGCATGGGCATAAGGATCACCAGGCAGCTTCGAAGGCTCGCCCCTGAAACGATAATCTATGTCAGCTGCAACCCCTTCGCCTCCGCAAGGGACATATCGGTCCTTCTCGAAGGGGGTTACAGGATCACCCGCGTGGCCCCGGTGGATCTCTTTCCCCGGACGGACCATGTGGAAACGGTTTTTCTTCTGGAAGGGAAGATCCAATGACTTTCATCGCGGCTTTTCTTGCCGCGGCAGTGTCCGCGGCTCCGATTCACCTGGAGGATCCCCTTTTCCGGTGGATCTACCACACCGAGACATTCGGCCCACTTCTTCCCGGGGAGCTTCCCGGAGACCATTCGGTTTCATACGAACCCATCCCCAGTTCATCATCGAAATGGGAGCTGATCCAGGACAGGTCGGCGAACGATACCTGGAGATTCACGGTTTCCGGTGAGGCAGTTGAAACTGAGAACCAGGATCTCATATCCAGGGCAGGGGGTACCGCAGCCCTGTACATGGAGCCCCTGGACTGGCTCTCATTCTACGAGAGGGTCTCGGTATGGACCGGCTCCGACGAGAACCCGCCCTCGGGTTTCTCCCCCTTCCACTACGGTCTGGAACACGGCAGGCATCTGTACGTCGACTGGGGCTACGCAACCGGCGTCACCGGCCCCCTTTCTGCCTCCCTGGGGAGGATACCCCTGCGCTGGGGACCCGGCAGGTTCTCCCAGCTGCTTATCTCAGGGAAGGCCCCGGCCATGGACATGGTCCACCTGTCGCTGGACCTGGGAAGCTCGGTGAGGTTCACCGGGTTCACCTCCACCATTGATTCGGATTCCTCCACCTGGCTCTCGGCACACAGACTGGACATCAAGGCTCTGGAGAACCTCAGGATTGGCCTTTCCGAATCTGTCCTCTACTCCGCCGACGGGATCGACCTCGCCTACGCCAACCTGATCATCCCATGGTATCCGGTTCAGTGGAACGAGAGGGAGGATGACAACGCCTTCCTCTGCTTCGACGCCACCTGGCAGCCTTTTTCCGGGCTGGCCCTGTACAGCGAGTTCCTCATCGACGACATACAGTACGAGAACGTTAACGACGTTCCCAACAAGCTGGGCTGGACCGCAGGGGCCCACGGCTTCCACAGGACCAGCGGCCTGGGCGC
>CAYLXG010000262.1:0-2114 GCA_964387445.1 uncultured bacterium | reverse complement strand
CACGCTGGTTCCCGGCCAGGGTGAGGAACAATATGCCCCGACTACCTTGAAGCGATCCGCCAACACCACCGTGACGGTAAAAGACGGGACCACCATGGTAATAGGCGGTCTTATCGGCGACAACCTTACCCTGGGTGATTCAAGGGTGCCTCTGCTGAGCAAGATTCCCATACTCGGATACCTGTTCAAGTCCTTCTCAAGAGACCGGGAGACGACCAACCTGTATATCTTCCTGACGCCGCGTATTATCGATACCGAAGAGAAGGTGGAAGGTCTCTACCAGGAGAAGTACCAGGAACTCAAAGAGGTGGAAAAGCGCGTGAAAGAGGGGGAGGATATTGAAAGTCCAAAGCCTTGAAGAAGTACTGCTGGACATGAATCTCCTCGACGAGGCTTCGCTGGAGAAGGCCCGCTCGATACAGAGAGAAAAGGCGGTCCCTCTGAGTGACGCCCTCCTCTCTTCAGGAATCCTCAGTGATCACGACATGATACAGGCCCTCTCACAGCAGTGGAATATATCGCTCATGAACATCATCGGGGAGATCGAGGTGGATCCATCCATTATCGATAAACTGCCCATAACATTCCTGAGAAAATATGTCATGGTCCCGGTCAGGTCCCATGGAGATTCCATGGTTGTAGCGGTCAATGACCCGACCAATCAGGGGCCGCTGTTCGACATATCCAAGATCATGGCGCTCAAGGATGTCAAACGGGTACTTGCCCCCAAACAGGAGATCTTAGCCGCTATAAACCGTCTTGTAGCCATGAAGGAGGAGAGCGCCAAGGATATCATGGAGGACATGGAGGAGGAAGAGGACGAGATCCTCAAGGACCTTGAAAGCATCCAGGATATCACTGTCATGGAGACTGAGGCGCCCATTATCCGTATGGTCAACAGGCTCATGGTCCAGGCATTCAGGGAGCGGGCCTCGGATATCCATGTGGAGCCGTATGAAAGCGATGTAAAGGTGCGCTACCGGGTGGACGGCATACTCCATGATGTGCTGACCCTTCCCAAGCGGATTCACTCTGCGGTGGTCTCGCGTATAAAGGTTATGGCGACACTGAATATCGCAGAGAAGCGGCTGCCCCAGGACGGCAGGATCGGGATCAAGCTCGGAGACCATTCCGTGGACATGAGGATATCGACCGTGCCCACGGTAAATGGGGAGCGTGTTGTCATGAGGATCCTGGACAAATCCTCGGTCCTGTTCGGCCTTGAAGAACTGGGTTATTATCCGGATGACCTCGGGGCCATAGCAAGGCTTATCAAGCAGGAACACGGGATTGTGCTCGTGACAGGTCCCACCGGCTCGGGGAAGACCACCTCATTGTATTCCATGCTCAACAAGATAAACTCGCCGGATAAAAATATCCTTACCATCGAAGACCCGATCGAATACCAGCTCAAGGGCATCGGCCAGATCCCGGTAAACACCAAGGTCGGGCTGACCTTTGCTTCCGGACTTCGCTCCATCGTAAGGCAGGACCCTGATGTGATCCTTGTCGGTGAGATCCGGGATCTCGAGACAGCGGAAATTGCCATCCAGGCTGCCCTTACCGGGCACCTGGTATTCTCCACCCTGCACACGAACGATTCTTCAAGCGCCATAACAAGGCTGATTGATATGGGTATCGAGCCTTTCCTGGTAACCTCATCGGTAAATGCGATCCTGGCCCAGCGGCTCGTGAGGAAGATATGTCCTGCCTGCAGACAGGAATATTTCCCGGAAGACGAAAGCCTGCTGGAGATAGGTCTTTCAAAGGAGATGCTCAACAAGGACGGCTATCTCTTCCGCGGAGCAGGATGCAGGGAATGCATCGAGACCGGGTATAAGGGCAGAACCGGCATTTACGAGATCCTCCTCATGAATGATGCCATAAAGAGCACGATACTGAAGACCTCGGACTCGAACATTATCAAGAATGTTGCAGTCAAGGAAGGTCTTCATACCCTGCGGGAGGACGGTGCCCGAAAGGTTGAAGACGGCATTACCACTATCGAAGAGGTGTTGAGGGTAACTCAGTAGAAATGGCCAGGCCGAAGAGGGTATATCGCTGTTCATCATGCGACTATGTGTCTCCCCAATGGATGGGCAAATGTCCGGGAT
>CAYLXG010000261.1:1279-2141 GCA_964387445.1 uncultured bacterium | reverse complement strand
AGAGCTTTCCGGCGAAGAAGCCCCCAAGGGCAAGTGTTGCCCCCAGCACCACCATTTCAACCCAGTACTCCGTAATGGGGTCCCCTAGCCAGATGCCCTGCATCATCCGGATGGAATGTGTCAGGGGAAATGCCTCCGAGACCTTTTTCAGTATGTCCGGGAGCATCTGCCTGGGCAGCGCCGCTCCCGAGAGGAACAGCATGGGGAAGTAGAGGCTGTTGGCTATCACCGTTCCGCTCCTGGCCGTCCTGGCGAGGCTGGCGGGTATGAAACCGAGTCCGGCAATGCCGCAGCAGCTCAGGATGAAGGCGGTGAAGGCCTCCAGGGGGTTTCCCCTGAACTGCATGTGGAAGATAACTTTCCCTGCTATGAGCAGCAGTATCACTCCCATAGCGCTCACCGCCAGGATGGCCCCCATCTGCGCCAGCAGGAATGAGACTGGAGAAATGGGGGCTGCCCGGAATCTCTTGAGTATGCCCTTCTCCCTGTAGGTTGCTATTCCAATGGTAAGGTTGCTTATCCCTGCTGTAAGTATCACGATGCCGATGAATGCAGAGGTGAAAGCGTCTATGTAGCCGTAGTCCGCCTCGGGGAACGGGTCGTTGCCCCAGATGCTTCCGAAAAGCAGCATAAGCAGCAGGGGAAAGATCAGGGTGAAGAAGAATGCGGAGGGTTCCCTGAGATAGAGCTTCAGCTCCATTGCGCAGAGCTTCAGGGTCTTACTCATGGGAGTATTCCTTTCCCGTTGCCACAAGGAACACATCCTCAAGGGTGGGTGTTTTGGTGTGGAGGTTGCCCAGGTTCACCCCGGCGCCGGAAAGTTCCCTTATCACAGGGACCACCACCTCGGGGCCAGTAAGGT
>CAYLXG010000261.1:0-1269 GCA_964387445.1 uncultured bacterium | reverse complement strand
AGTACTCGTCCTTCATCACTGCCTTCTGAACGCCCTTTACCGCCAGGGCCTTACCGATCTGGAAGTCGGAGCCGCATTCCAGTGTGAGGAGCATTCCCGGGCAGTACCTCTCTATCAGCTCCCTGGGGGTGTCCACCGCCACCACCCTGCCCCTGTCCATTACGGCCACCCTGTCGCAGAGCTGCTCAGCCTCGTCCATGTAGTGTGTGGAGAGTATCACCGTTCTCTCAGGGGAGCGGAACTCGTTCACAAGGTTCCAAAGCTGCCTTCTTCCCACCGGATCAAGACCGCTGGTGAGTTCGTCGAGTATGATCAGCTCAGGGGAGTTCACCAGGGCCAGGGCAACGAAGAGCCGCTTCTTCTGCCCTCCTGAAAGCGCCGAGAAAGGGCTCTGCGCCTTCTCGGAGAGGCCTACCATGTCAAGGAGTTCGTTCGCCCTTGGTTCAGCGCCGAACAGGCATGCGAAGAGTTCCAGGGCCTCTGTGACCCTCATGCCCTCGGGGAGCTCTGACTCCTGCTGCTGAAGGCCTATGCGTTTTCTCAGTTCCCTGCCGTTCCTCGAGGGGTCCAGCCCCAGAACGGACATGGTTCCAGAGTCAGGTTTTCTCATGCCGGCGAGGCAGTCTATGGTGGTTGTCTTCCCGGCACCATTGGGTCCCACGATCCCGAACACTTCGCCCCTCTGCACCTGGAAACTCATACCGCTGAGCGCCTGGACGGCTCCGTAGGTTTTCTTAAGGTCCGACGCCTGGACAGCGTGAAGACACACTGTTCCCCTCCTTTGTGTTCACCGGCAATACGGTCTTACGGGGAACATACAGGACACGAAGCCGCATGCCAAAGGGGAGAGAGTGTATATATTCAAGCAGACGCAATCATCCACCCTTACGAACCGGATAGGGGGTCGAAATGACCGGAAGGATACTTGCAGGTGACGTGGGCAGCACAACCACGAAGCTCCTGCTGCTGGAACGGGGTGAAGGGGGATTCAGGGCGCTGGGATCCAGGGAGACCGGCACCACGGTGGAAAAACCGGAAGAAGACGTATGCCAGGGTTTCTTCAAGGGGCTGAGGGCCCTGGAAGAGGCAACTGGGGAAAAGCTGATCACCGACTCCGGAGATCTTGCCGTTCCCTTCCATACAACCAGTTCAGCCGGAGGAGGCCTTCAGATACTGGTGGTGGCCCTTGCATCCGGCGACTCGGGAACGATGGCCCAGGCCACGGCGTTCAGCGCCGGTGGAGTAGTTCTGGATTCCTTCGCCATCGAC
>CAYLXG010000260.1:0-2150 GCA_964387445.1 uncultured bacterium | reverse complement strand
ATTTCCGTTCGTACCTTTCCTGAATGATCTCATAAAGGTCATTGGCATTCTGATGAGTCAAAGGCATCAGACCAAAATCATCGATTATCAGGAGATCGAGATTCTGCAGTGTTCTCATGTACTGTGGGTAACCACCGTCTGCACGCCGTGAATTAAGGGTGTTCAGGAGCTTATGGGCCTGCTTGAAAAGGACCTTGTAGCCCATCTTCACCGCTTTGTTGGCAAGAGCCTGCGAAAGATGGCTCTTGCCTGTTCCGCTGGGGCCGATGAGAATCACATTCTCACATCTGTTGATGTATTCGCAGGTCATCAGTGTTTCCATTGTGCCCCTGGACACAGTGGGAGACATTCTAAAGTTGAAAGAATCGTAGCGTTTTCCAGGGTCCACACAGGCTTCAGTAAGCCGTCTCTGATACTTCCTGCTCTCGCGACGATTCACCTCATCATTCAGCAGCAGCTCAAGGAACTCCAGGTAACCCATATCACTGTCAGAGGCCTGTTTTACCCTCTCCTCGAGAGAATAGATCATCCCGCCCATTCGTAGTGCTTTTAGCCTGGGGAGCATGTCTGCAGCGATCATTACAGGATACCTCCGATCTGACGGGCATGGTCATAGCCGGTTTCCTTCACCGGGATATACTCATCGCTCTCAATCGGAACGGATTCCATACCATTCGCCAGAATGGTCTTCACCCTGATGTAGCTCCATTCTCCATAATGGATGGCTCTCGCGCAAGCCTTTTCCAGCCTTTCAGGATCAGAGCTGCCGCACAGTCCAAGGAGCTTATGCACCGATGACAAGCGATCCTGCACGTCGTCAGACAGGAGATGAGTAACCAATCTGAGGCATGATTCGCCTATTCTGACGGCCTTTTCAATGCAGACCTCCGCACTGTTTTCAATCCACCATCTTTTCTGATGGGGGTAATGCTCCATACAGGTGATGTGCTGGCCTGTGCCGGATGAGCGGGGATGTGTGGCGATCAACTCTGAATCACGGTATATCTTCACCAGCTTCCCCTCTGAGTAGACATCGAGGGTGCGGTCAATGTATTCGTGAGGCGCTGAATATCGGTTCTCACCAATCTGCACATGTATGTCTCTGGGGAGCTTCTGCCGAGAGGCAGTTGTGTAATTGAGAGGTCGGGCGGGTAACTTTCTCAGGGTCTTCCGCTCGACCTCTCTGAATACCTCCAGAGGCTTCTGACGGATAGTTCCATGGATTCTCTCTCCCGCTTCTTCAAGCACCCAGGTTCGGGCTTTCCGGTTCATGTCTGCCAGGTTAGTCCATGATGCTCCATCACACAGATTCCGTCTCACATAACCGACATTGCTCTCCACCTTGCCCTTGTGCTCAGGGGTATAGGGGCGGCAGGGGCTGATGATGAATCCGTAGTGCCGGGCAAGTCTCTTGTAGGGCTCGCTGAGCACGGGGTCGTGGAACAGCAGCTTTTTCACTGCGGCCTTCAGGTTGTCGATCACAACCTTTTCAACTACCCCACCGAAGAATCGAAATGCGTTCTCGTGACAGCGCAGCCAGGTCTCCATCTTCTGATCAAAGACGTGTTCAACATACATGTGCCTGCTGCAGCCAAGGGTCATGATGAACACCCACACCCTGGTATTCAATGGCAAGTTCCGGTAACTGCGGGTAACCTCGCCGAAGTCTATCTGTGCTTCTCTTCCCGGCGGGGTTTCCATTCTCATTGTAACCAGTGTCGCAGGATCTTTCAACAGCTTTCGACAATACTTCTTTAACGTGTCGTAGCTTACCTGAACACCATAATTCTCCCGCAGCAGAACAAGCATTCTCTTGCGGGTGTACTTCGCAGTCAGCCAGTCTGTAATGACCTTTCGGTAGGGAGCGAGCTGAGGGGATGAGTACTCAGTAACGCGCTTGTCGTCGTCTGCAGCAAGAGCCCGGCCAACTTCATCCATCGATGGCAGAGGAACACTCTCTAGCAGCCAGCCTTCTCTCTGGGCAAGGTTGAAGTACTTCCTGATAGTCTTTCGGGCAACACCGGTCTCTCTGTTGATTCGTCTCTGGGAATGTCCCAGTCTCAGACGATAGAGAAGATCAATCGTTTTGTTCACGTGGATCCGTCCTTGAAGCAATGAGGCCCTCCTTGGTAAAGATGAGCCTCAATTAT
>CAYLXG010000259.1:0-2204 GCA_964387445.1 uncultured bacterium | reverse complement strand
GCGTGGAGGGTCAGTTCCCCGCCGATCAGGTCGAACGTGACCCGGTTCCTGTACCCTTCTGTGACAGGGGAGGCCACCGCATCCTCGACTTCCGGCGCTTCAAGGCTCCTCAGGGCCTTGACCACCCATTCCCTTTTCCACGTGAGCTCCCCGGGGTATTCGATGTGCTGCAGGGAGCACCCGCCGCACCGGCCGAAGAGGGGACAGAAAGGTTCGATCCTTAAAGGGGAGGGCTTTTCCACGGAAATCAGCCTTGCCTCTGAATAGCTCTTCTTTCTGGATGTGTACTCCACAAGGACCTCTTCGCCGGGAAGGGCGCCCCTTACGAAGACGGCGGGGCCGTTTTCGGGCCGGGCGATGCCTCCGACCCTGTTTCCCAGGGATTCGATGCGGACCCTCTCAGTTCTTTCCAAGCCTGCCCATCCTCCCCAGGATGTCCCCGGCGGTTTCCCGGAACCTGTCCTCCCTTACCGCTTCCCTGAGGGTTTCGGTGAGGGTCGCGAAATAGTGCAGGTTGTGAAGTGTGGCGAAGATGGGGGCCAGCCACTCCTTCGCGATGAAGAGGTGTCTCAGGTAGGCCCTGGTGTGGTTCCGGCACACATAGCACCCGCAGTCCTCCTGCACCGGCCTGAAGTCGTCGCGGAACCTTGCGTTCCTTATGTTGAGCCGACCCTGGGGAACGAAGAAGCAGGCCCCCCTGGCGTTCCTGGTGGGCACCACGCAGTCGAACATGTCAACGCCCATACCCACGAAATCAACTATGTCCTCGGGCTTGCCAACCCCCATCAGGTATCTGGGCCTGTCCGCGGGGAGGCTGGGGATGCAGCTGTTCACCGCAAGCTCCATCATGGGCCTTTCCTCTCCAACGGCGACCCCGCCTATGGCGTATCCGTCGAAGTCCATTTTCACAAGGGCTTCGGCACACTTCTTCCTCAGGTGGGGGAATCCCCCTCCCTGGACAATGCCGAACATGGCCTGTGAGCCTCCAGGGTGGAGCTTTCTAGCCCTTTCGGCCCACCTCAGGGTGAGCTCCACGGAATCGGCGGTCTGCGCCTCTCCGCTGGGCTGTTCCAGGCATTCGTCCAGCACCATCATCACATCGCTGCCGAAGATCCTCTGGGCCTCCACCACCTTTTCGGGGGTCAGTATGTGGCTGCTTCCGTCGATATGGGACTGGAAGCTGTACCCCTCTTCGGTGACCTTTCGCAGGGATGAGAGGCTGAAAAGCTGAAAACCTCCGCTGTCGGTGAGAATGTTCCGGTTCCAGTTCATGAAGCTGTGAAGCCCCCCCGCCTCTTCCAGGAGTTCAAGTCCCGGTCTCAGGTAGAGGTGGTAGGTGTTACCCAGTATGATCCGGTAGCCGTCGGCTTCCAGGTCATGGTTGCGAACAGTCTTCACGGTGCCCTGGGTCCCCACGGGCATGAAGACGGGGGTTTCAACCTCCCCGTGACCCAGATGGAGGGAGCCAAGCCTGGCTCCGCCGCTCTCAGCCTTCAGCTGGAACCAGGGTGTCCGGCTCAAGGGCGGGTTCCTCCTGTTCGACGGTTTCGTTCTCAATCTCAAGTTGATCGGTTTCGGTCTCAAGGGTCTCCGGCGGGGTTTCCTCAAGGGGTTCTTCGGCATCTGCGGAGGTATCCGGAGGGGAAGGTGAACCTTCCAGAGCTACGTTCAGGGTGTCCCCGGGGATCTCGATGGAATCGGTTTCCATGGTGTCCGCCGGAACGGAGTCCTGCTCCGCCGGCGCCGCTGCTGTCAGCTCCGGAACGGTCAGGTCAGGGGGAAGGGTATCCGGTTCCTCCGGGGTTATCATCCCGAAGTGGAACGCGGTTGTGTCCGCCAGTATCAGGATGGCATGCTCAGGGTCGATGCCGGCGATTAACTGCAGTTCCTCCGCAAGGTCCCTTTCCATGCCGTTGCGGTAGTAGAGGCTCGCCAGTCTCACATGGTACTCCAGTTCCTCGGGATGGAGGCTGGTGAGTTCCAGGTACTGTATCAGCAGCTCCCTTTCGTGTTCAGGGAGTTCGTGCCCGTTCCCCCCGCCCTGGATGCTTCTCTTGCATATGATGTTGTGGCATTTACCATTGCTAAAATGCTGGAAAAGGAAAGTTCCGTGAATCATCCCCTTATTTCAACTTATTGTCCAGCTGTCATCAGACTCATTCAGATCAAGTATCCTGAATTGACAGGCAGGTTGGTTCCAGTCG
>CAYLXG010000258.1:0-2207 GCA_964387445.1 uncultured bacterium | reverse complement strand
GAAGGGTTTTCTACCAATGAAGGAAGGTGAAGTCAACGAGCAGGGGGTTGACCGATGGAACCATTTCATTAGAATAGAGTTGTTGTGAAAAAGGTAACAGCGTTACTGAATGAACGGAGGATATCTTGATCCCCGACAAGACAGTTGAAAGGCTCAGCCTGTACCGCTGGCTCCTGGAGGGCCGGGTGGAACCTGGAACCGTGCATCTGTTCTCCCACCAGCTGGCCTCAATGGCCTGCGTTACACCGGCGCAGGTGAGACGCGACCTGATGGCGATAGGCTACACGGGAAGCCCCAACAAGGGCTACAGGATCAAGGACCTGGCAAAGAGCATCGGAAGGGTGATCGACGGGGATGAACCCGCACAGGTCGCCCTGGTGGGAATGGGCAATCTGGGCAGGGCCATCGTTTCGTTCCTCAGGGGGCGGAGATCGGCGCTGAAGGTGGTGGCCACCTTCGACAGCGACGCATCGAAGGCGGGACGGATGATAAGCGGATGCATGTGTTATCCCCAGGGAAAGATAGAAGAGGTAATAGAGGAAAAACGCATTTCGGTGGCAATTCTCACGGTGCCTGCGGAAGCGGCCCAGAAGGTTGCCGACAGGGTGGTCGAGGCGGGTGTCCGTGGAATACTGAACTACGCCCCGGTTCCCCTGAGGGTTCCGGAGTGGGTCTTCCTCGAGAACAGGGACGTTACGGCGGCACTGGAGAAGGTTGCTTACTTCGCAAGACAGTCCGCGGAAGGAAAGAGATGATGAGAAGCATAGATGACATCCTGGAAGCTAATGCCGGCGCGGGACGGGACAGGCTGATACCGATCCTTCAGGAGGTCCAGGAGGCGGAAGGATTCCTCTCCAGGGGCTCAGTGGAGAGGATCGGCACCCTCCTCGACCTTCCCGCAAGCAAGATCTACGGGGTGGCCACCTTTTACAATCAGTTCAGGTTCGAGCCCATGGGCAGTTTCCACATACAGGTCTGCAGGGGGACCGCCTGTCATGTGAAGGGCTCCGCAAAGGTGCTGGATTCCATTGTGAACGAGCTTGGGATAAAGCCCGGCAGCACCACCAGGGACGGTCTTTTCAGCCTTGAGGTGGTGGCCTGCATCGGGGCCTGCGGCCTTGCCCCGGTGATCGCGGTGAACGGGGAGTTCCACGCCAGGGTAGAGGCCGATTCTGTCCCGGGCATACTGGATTCCTACAGAAGAAAGGCGGAGTAGCATGGAGGAGAGAATGACAATGTGCTGTAAGAGCTGCTGGCACACCCCCGAAAAGCCATGCCCTTCCCTGATCAGCTGTTTCACCGGAGGACCGGAATGCCACCAGTGCCTGGACTGCGAGAAAAAGCAGAAGGAGCTTGTAGACTCGCTGACAAGACGCACTCTGGTCAAACCTGCGATCTTCGTGGGTACCGGCACCTGCGGACTGGGAGCCGGAGCGGGAAAGACCCTTGCGGTGCTCCAGAGCTGGCTGGCCCACGAGAAGGTGGACGCTGACGTAATAGAGGTGGGCTGCGTGGGATACTGCGCCGTGGAGCCCATCGTGGACGTGCAGCTTCCCGGCAGGAACAGGATATCCTTCAAGACCGTCACCGAGGACAGGGTCAACGACCTGATGGAGGCGGTGCTCAGGAAGGGTGAGATCCCCGGTGACCTGGCAATGGCCCAGTACGATTCCCAGGATGCGGAACCCTGGGAGGATGTGCCCTTCATGAGCCAGCACCCATTCTTCGGAATGCAGACCAGGTGGGTGCTTGAGAACTGCGGAGTTATCAACCCCGTGAGCATATCCGAGTACATCGCCGGAGGCGGATACAGGGGTTTCGCCGACGCGCTCAAGGGAATGACCCCGGATCAGGTCTGCTCCCAGGTGGAGATCAGCGGCCTTCGGGGCAGGGGAGGCGGAGGCTTCCCCACAGGGAAGAAATGGCGCTTCGCCATGGACTCCCCGGCGGACTCCAAGTACGTGATCTGCAACGCCGACGAAGGCGACCCCGGAGCATTCATGGACAGGGCGGTGATAGAGGGCGATCCCCACAGGCTCCTTGAGGGCATGGCCATTGCCGCCTACACCATCGGTGCCAGGAAGGCATACGTCTACATAAGGGCGGAGTACCCGCTTGCGGTTCAGAGGCTCAAGACAGCGATATCACAGGCTAGGCAGTGGGGTCTTCTGGGCTCCAACGTACTGGACAGCGGCTGCTACCTGGAC
>CAYLXG010000257.1:0-2267 GCA_964387445.1 uncultured bacterium | reverse complement strand
CAGCAGCTGGAGCTCGGTGGCCCGGTTGGACTGGTCGGGCGCCTGGGGAAGCGAGTCCAGAACGGCTTCGCTCTCCCCGGAAACATAAAGCGAACAGGGAGTGGCCTTCCAGTCGGGGTTCCAGACCGCGGAGCCGGACTCAGTGAGTTCAGGCGGCTCGTAGGACTGCATGTCCGGCATGACCACCTGAACGGAGTCCTCCGGATACCCCTCATCCTCCATGGCCGCCGCAGGGGCTTCAAGACCCATTTTCCTGTTCAGTATCTCCATGGCGGTCTTTGCCAGGAACCCGAAGAAGGCCGCTATGAGCACCACTATGATGAGGGACCTTACCGCCCTTGATGAGGAGGCGGTGCTTTCTTTCTTCTTCCCGGTCATGGGTTCTCTCTTTCTGAGTAGTCCATTATGGCTTCTACAATAGCCTGAGCCGCGCGGAAACGGAAGTCCAGCGAGAGCAGGTTCCTCTCCTCCTCGACGTTGGAGATGAACCCAACCTCGACCAGTACCGCCGGCATGTACGCCCCCCGAAGAACGTAGAAGCCGGCCCTCTTCACCCCGCGGTCCCTCCCCTGGGGAAATGTATCCCTGAAGCCGCTCTGTATCCTTCCCGCCAGCATGCTGGACCGGTTCTGGAAGATGGACTGGGCCATGTCCGCCAGCAGGAAGGAGAGGGGGTCGTCGGGCACCGGAGGGACCTCGTCCATCTCCAGCACCCCGTTCTCCAGCATCTCCACTGCCCTTGCATCGTCGGTCCTTGCCCTGGAGAGGAAGAAGGTCTCGAATCCGCTGGCTTCCCTGTTCTCCGCGGCGTTGCAGTGTATGCTCACGAAAAGGTCGGCCCTGCTGGCATTGGCCAGCCTGGTCCTGGCCCCCAGGGAGACATATTCGTCGGTGGTCCTGGTGAGGACCACCCTGAGTTCAGGCATCCTTATGCGGAGAAGATCCCTGACCATCAGGGCTATCTCCAGGGTCCTGTCCTTCTCGTGGCTTCCCCCGGGGCCTATGGCGCCGGGGTCCCTTCCTCCGTGGCCGGGGTCTATCACGATGCAGTCGAACTCGGCGAGCCAGGGAGACGTTCCCCCTGTTTCGAAGGCCTGGAATACCAGGGAATCGGAGAACGATGTTGTGTCCGGAGGCGGCGGAGGCCCCTGCCAGGCAACCCCTGGAAGCTCAACGGGCTCGTAGGCCCTGGCGAAGAGCAGGAGCACCATGGAGTCGCCGGAAAGGGCGTAGTCCACCGTTCCCACCAGCGGATCGAAGAGAACCGTGAAGGAGGAATCCGCCGCCGCCATCCGGTCTATCCAAAGCGGCAGGGGCAGGGGGTTCGCAGGGATCACTTCCTGGTTCACCTGAACGGTTACGGAATGTCCGGCGGCCTCAACCGCCGGAGACAGCCTTCCAGTGCCCGCCAGCTCAATCACAACGCCGTCGTACCTGGGAAAGAGGGTGAGGGTGGCGGAAAACACCGCAGAGGCCAGGATGAGTTCCCTCATGAATCCCTCAGGGCGTGCTTCATTGCCGCCTCTATTTTCCGCTTGCCGTCGCGGTCGGCTATGTCGGCACGCTTGTCGTAGTTCGTCTTGCCCCGGCAGATACCTATCTGCATCTTGGCCATGCCTCTGGGGGTAATGTGAACGTCCAGGGGTATCAGGGTTACACCCTTCTCCTCCACCCTGCGCCTTATCTTCCGCAGCTCCCTGCGGTGGGCCAGGAGCTTCCTTGGCCTGAGGGGTTCGTGATTGTCCCTGGCAAGGGCATACTCGGCAATGTGCATCCCGTGGACCCACAGCTCCATGTTCTGGTCGAACTGGGCGTAGGACCCCACAAGGCTCGCCTTTCCCTCCCTGAGGGACTTGATCTCGCTTCCAAGGAGCACCAGCCCCATCTCCAGCGATTCTATGATGTGATAGTCGTGCCTGGCTTTCCTGTTGCGGGCCACGATCCTTGCTTCTTCCGCCATGTCGTTCCTTTCTCGAACTCGAGGCTGAAATATACCAGAGGGGATTGACTTCTGCACGGGTTTTAGCATAATTGCGCCTGCGATTGGTATCGAAGCCGTGGTGGCGGAATTGGCAGACGCGCCAGGTTCAGGACCTGGTGAGGGCAACCTTGTGGGGGTTCAAGTCCCCCCCACGGTACCAGAGCAGAGGGTCGCAGCCCAGGCTGCGGCCCTTTCTTATATTCCCCGGGAGATCACCGAAGGAGGATCCATGGACATTGTCCGATATGACCCCGAGAAGCACCTGGAGGACTGCCTGACCACCTGG
>CAYLXG010000256.1:0-2298 GCA_964387445.1 uncultured bacterium | reverse complement strand
AAGCACTCCGTAAGGCATTGAAGATGTCCCCGGAAGAGATCATCTCTGAAGTGAAGGCATCCGGACTGAGGGGTCGCGGAGGCGCCGGTTTTCCCACCGGAGTCAAGTGGAGCTTCATATCGAAGGATGCGCCGGTCAAATATCTCGCGGTCAATACCGACGAGGGGGAACCGGGAACATTCAAGGACCGTCTTATCGTGGAGAGAGATCCGCATTCGATCCTCGAAGGGGTGATCATATCGGCATACGCTGTCGGTGCAAACAGGGCGTTCGTCTATATCCGGGGCGAGTTCTTCCTGGGCGTCAAAAGATGGATAAAGGCCATCTCTGATGCATATCAGCACGGTTTCCTGGGCAAAGACATCCTGGGAAGCGGATTTGACCTCGATGTAACGGTACACCGTGGTGCGGGCGCCTATATCTGCGGAGAGGAAACCGCAATGATTGAATCGCTGGAGGGTAAGCGCGGCATACCCAGGTCAAAACCTCCCTACCCTGCACAAAAGGGACTCTGGGAAAAACCGACAATCGTACAGAATGTAGAAACGCTGTCCAACATACCCCATATCATCCTGAACGGTGCGAAGTGGTATTCAGGCATCGGTACCGAAAAGAGCAAGGGCATGAAGATCTTCTGTGTGAGCGGGCATGTCAACAGTCCCGGCAACTTCGAACTTCCCCTTGGCACCCCTCTTCGGGAAATCATCTATGAGCATGCAGGGGGCATCCGCATGGGACATGACATCAAGGCGATCATCCCGGGCGGATCATCCACCCCTATCATCAGTGCTGAGAGAATTGCAGTGCCCATGGCATTCGAAACGCTTCAGGCCGCGGGCACAGCCCTGGGAACAGGGGCGATCATCGTAATGGACGAGACAACGGACATGGTAGAGGTCATAAGGAGGATCACCCGTTTCTTCGTTCATGAATCATGCGGCAAATGTCTTCCATGCCGTCTCGGCGGCAAGCAGATGTTGAATCTTCTGGAAAACCTCTCTGCAGGAAAAGGCTCAATGAAGGATATCGATGACCTCGAGTACCTTGCAAAAGGCATCTACGGCAAGACCTTCTGCCCGCTGGGAACAGGTATGGCCGAACCGGTTCTGTCCGCATTGAGACTCTTCAGGGATGATTTCGAGAAAAAGATAACAACCCACTGAGAGGTACAACTTTTATATTGAAAGGAGAAGGCCCATGCCGAAAACAAAGATACTGGTAGTAGACGACGATGCGGATTTTGTAACCTATACAAGAACCGTTCTCGAAAACAGCGGGTACGAGGTGGTCTCCGCGATCAACGGAAGCCAAGGCAAGACAATGCTGGCCAAGGAGAATCCCGATCTTGTCATTCTCGATGTCATCATGTCCAGTGTTCTTGACGGCCTTAACATGTGCCGCTTCATGAAGGATGACCCTGCCTGCAAGGATATCCCGGTCATCATGGTGACTTCCATTGCAAAAGCAGACTATACGGCGCTGTTTCCTTCAGACGAGAATATCGAGATCGATGCCTTTCTTACCAAGCCGATCAAACCTGCTGACCTGACTTCAAAGATTGAAGAACTTCTTTTAAAGACGGAGGGGGCACAATGAAGGTAATCATCAACAACACTACCTATAATGCTAAAAAGGGGCAGACCATCCTCGAAGTCGCCCGCGCCAACGGCATCTACATACCTACCCTGTGTTATCACGAGAAGACAGGCGCCCCTGCACGGTGCCGGGTATGTGCCGTAGAGGTGAAAGGGGCGCCGGAGCTTGTCACCTCCTGCGACACCCTGGTGACCGAAGGAATGGAGATCATAACAACCTCCAAGAAGGTTATTGATGCTCAGCGTTTCGTTGTCATCCTGGCTCTCTCATCCGGCAATCACGACTGCATCACCTGTGAGAAGACCGGGGCATGCGAGCTGCAGGATGCCGCATACCGTCTCGGGATCGAGGACACGGATTATAAGAGAACCAAATACCCTCCCCACTTCGACGACAGCTCTGCATTCATAAAGATCGATCATACAAAATGCATCATGTGCGGCCGGTGTATGGAGGCATGCAACAATGTGGTCGTGAACAGGGTAATAAAGCTGATAGACAGGGGCTATGAAGCGTACATGGGCTTTGACGACGATCTTCCCATGGGAGAATCAACATGCGTCCAGTGCGGAGAATGCACTCAGATCTGCCCGGTAGGCGCGCTCACCAACAAGAAATCCATCGGCAAAGGCCGCGAATGGGAAACCGAGAAGGTGCGCACGACGTGTCCGTACTGTGGAGTAGGATGTCAGCTGTGGCTGC
>CAYLXG010000255.1:1812-2356 GCA_964387445.1 uncultured bacterium | reverse complement strand
TCGGCATCGTGGAGCGAATCGCCGCCGAGAGCGGCCTCAAGGTCCAGACCGGCGGCTTTTCCGATGGTTTGATAACGCAGGGTTTGAGGCCATGCCTGTCCAGTTCCTCGGCATACTGCTCAACCAGCTTGTTGGTTCTGAGGGCAATGCAGACCCGGTCCAGTTTTCCGACTTCGGGCAGGAGAGGTGTAAGTTTCTCTATGATGAAAGAGATCTCTTCCTGAAAAGTGTCAAACCTGTGCACCTCTGGAACGGCTCCATGCATGAGTGACTTGTAACCGCTCTGATCGTCCCACCCTCCGTTAAGGTCATCGAAGGGGACACCGCTGAGAAGAGCAACGGCCCAGTTCCTGTTTTCCTCGGTTGTGCGGTAGTTGATGCGGAGTTTCCGGCTTCGGCCCATGATGTTTATGCCTACCCGCCTGAGTACCACCTTCTTGCCGTAGATCCTCTGGTGCGCATCGCCTGCTATGAACAAGCTGTTCTCAGGTTCCGTATCCATAACAAGTGCATTGATGAGGCTGCACTCCCGGGGTCCCAGGTC
>CAYLXG010000255.1:336-1802 GCA_964387445.1 uncultured bacterium | reverse complement strand
CCTCATCAACGATAACAGCCTTGTATGGAAGGAGACCTTTCTTTTCCCTTATCAGGTTGGCGGCATCCCTCATGGCATCAAGGGGAGCTTTGTAGGAGTGTTCGGCAAGAATGCTCCTGAACTCCTGGAATACGGGCCAGATCGATTTCCGCTGTGCCCTGGAGAGAGGAGTGCCGCGGCCGGACCTTGAACAGTGCAGGTACTCCTCCAGGGTGTCTATTCCCTGGTCGAGGATCACTTTGCCCCATTCCTCCCTGAAGAACGAGTCGTCGAACCCTGGGGGAGCAACTGAAAGGGCTTTTTCCCAGAATGGATCGGTGATATGCCCGTAGGCGGGAGCAAACCCGTAGTCGTTCCTCTTCAGGAACTTGTAAACCCATTCATCCAGGTTGGTGATCTCTATGCGCTTCATCACCTCAGGAGTGGTAATGGATTCAAGGGCGGTCCTGATGTCCTCCGCCAGGTTCTTCGTGAATGTTGTGAAGAGAATTCTGTCGCTGTCACCAGTGAAACGGTTCTCAGCAAGCCATTTCGTTCTGTGTATTGCCGCTACGGTCTTTCCGATGCCGGCGCCGCCGAGGACACGAACGGGACCGTTCCAGTCCCTCTCTACAAGCCTTCTCTGGCTGGGATGAAGGAACACCCTCCACTTCTCAAGGGGCGCGGCAAGCATGGCCGCTAGCTCAATCTCATCCTCCACCACCCAGAAGCGCCGTTTCGAATCGGAATGCTGCAGCGCCTTCTCGATGTCTTCGGTATCAACCGCTTCAGGTTCATCGGGGGATATCTCAGCCATTATCTCCTGTACGGTGCAACCGGAAACGAACAGGAGAAGACAGTCATATGCTTCCTCGGGCAATACCCTGGCCATGGCATCCAGCTCATCCTCTGTGGTTACTGCCCTCAAGGCGGGAATGACCTCTTCCGGAACGCCGAAGGACGCCAGATGCCTGTCCTTCAGTTTTCTCAGCAAAGGGGGGATCTCTTCATCAGCCCGGGCAGGGGAAGTTTCAGGAACTGATGATACAACCGAGGCATCTATGACCTGGAGACTTCCGGTCTCCGGATGCACTGAGACCTTGTGTCTTCTGGCCCAGTCGTAGGCGTCATCATGATGGTCGACCCATAGCAGGATGTATGTATTCCCCGAGTCGGGCTTGTGCACGATACCTCTGTAAGCCTTGTCTATCCTGACCGAGAAGAACCCGACACCGCCATCCCTTATTTTTTCGTAGTTGATCCCGGAAGCAGTCGGATTAACCCTGAACTTGTCTATGAACTCCCGGACCTTCCCCTGCTTCTTCCGGGGTATGTCCGCATACGCCGAGAAAAAATCGGCACCTATGGCAACAACGGGAGCGTTACTCATTCCTGATGACCTCCCTTAAAATGTGACAGCAGAAGCATCGGCTTCTCCAAGGCCTCGCCGGCGGCAACCACCAGTCAGCCCAAATCAGCCAGGGCTT
>CAYLXG010000255.1:0-326 GCA_964387445.1 uncultured bacterium | reverse complement strand
GCACCGCCCGGTCCTGCTATGTCCAGGCCCACCTCGGGAGGGGGAGCCCCTCCATTCTGAAGTCCTGTGCAGAGAGTACCAAGCGAGGGGAGAACCAGTTCATGTACTTCCATCCACTGCCCATCGGCACTTCCCGTGGAACCTGAAACTGCAGTGGACTTGCACAGGGCTTCAGTTTCCACGCTCAGCTCAGATGATGTTGCCGCAAAGGCAACGCAGCCCGGCAGGAACTGCAGCAGATCAAGCAATCGCAGATAGCTGTTCCAGTCTTTGCGGAAGCCCTCTTCCCTTACCCTGTCATCCAGGTAGAGAAGAACCTTCATCGC
>CAYLXG010000254.1:0-2362 GCA_964387445.1 uncultured bacterium | reverse complement strand
GGGACAGGCAGGTGCTCAACCTGACATCCAGGGCCGGCGAAGCCCCCGGAGCTGCGGTGGATCATCCAAGGACCGGACCCCGCCCCAGGCCTGAGATAACCATGGGTGTCACGAGAAGGGTCCGGACCGGCTGCGGGAACCTGTACGTAACGATAAACGAAGATGAACAGGGTCCGGTTGAGGTGTTCTGCCAGATGGGCAAGGCCGGGGGCTGCGCCGCAAGCCAGAGCGAAGCCATCAGCCGGATGGTCTCCCTGGCACTCAGGAGCCATGTGCCGGTGGAGGAGATAGTCAGCGAGCTGAAGGGGATAAGCTGCCACAGGCTTGCATGGCAGAACGGCCACAGGATACTCTCCTGTGCCGATGCCATGGGGAAAGCCCTGGAATGGCACAGGAACCCCTCCGCCGACGGAGCGGAAGCGGATCCGGACGTGGTTGCCGCACATGCCGATACCCCAGCCGAGGAACCCGGGGCGGACAGGCTTGCCGGGGCGTGCCCCTTCTGCGGCGGTCCCCTCAAGTATGAATCAGGATGTGTTTCCTGTGCTCTGGAGTGCGGCTATTCGGAATGCGGATGACAGCGCTATTCCGCTGAATCCAGTTCTTCGAAGGCTTTTCCCAGGGCTTCGTAAACCTCCCTCATCAGCTCCGGACTGAGGGTTATGCCCTTCTTGGTTGGCTTCCAGTCTCCGTCGTCAGCCATGTAGTAGGTTCTGATCTCCATGTACTGCCGGTTCCGGAATTCCGTAAGGGCTACCCTTACGACATCCTCTCCCTTTTCGAACTGGGCGATCTGCTTTTCCATGTGCTCTCCCTGCGTCTGGCTCACTGAAGAACCGGGTTTGTTTTCTGTGGAACGGTACTGTACAGGGAGTCCCACGGCGCTGTCAAGGGTATCATGCCCGGAGGGCGCCGGGGTATATTAATCCGGACGGAAGGAGCCCAATGGAAAAGGACGCCCACAGGCTTGAACAGAGGTTCAGACAGACCATCGGGGCCCTCCCGTGCGGATATGTGCTTGGCGAAGTATTCGTCGACGGCAAGGGCGAACCTTCCGACTACGCCGTGAAGGAAGTGAACCATTCCTTCCTGGAGATCACCGGCATGACCAGGGAGAAGGTTGTCGGCTGCAGGGTGGCCGGCCTCTTCTCAATGAATTCCGTGGAAGAGGACATAGAGGTCTTCTCCAGGGTGGCCATTACCGGCGACCCGGTGGAGAAGGAGTTCCTTTCCCCGTTCTTCGGGGTTTTCTTCAGACTGTTCTGCTTCTCTCCTGAACAGGGGAGTTTCGTGGCACTGCTCACGGACCTTACCCAGGAGAAGAAGTACCGCGGCAGGCTGGAGTTCCTCAGGGACTTCGCCAACTCCACCGCCGACGAGTTCTTCATTCTGGACTCCCGGGGAGTTTTCGTTTTGGGGAACAGGTCGGTCTCCCTGAGACTGGGGGTCTCCCAGGAGGATGTGCCGGGACACCGGATAGCGGACCTGAACCCCATCGCCGACGGGAAATGGTGGTCGACGCTCTGGAACTCGCTTCTTCAGAAGGGTTCGATCCAGTTCGAGACCGAACACAGGGGGTTCGGGGGGGAAGACTACCCCGTTGAGCTTTCGGTGGACCTCATGGTCAGCGGCGGCAGGAAGTACGCCGCTGTGGTGGCCAAGAACATATCCGCCAAGAGGACCCTGGGGGCAGCCCTTCTCAAGGACCGGAGGTACGCGGAGCAGGCCGCCTCCACCGCCGGTTATGTGATATGGATAATAGACCCTTCCGGCGGTTTCAGACCGATCCTGGGAGGAGAGGGAGCTTTCATGCAGGGGCCTGCGGATTCGGTTTTCTTCCCCATGGTTCACCTGGATGAAAGGGATGCCTTCGTGGGCAGGATCTCTTCCCTGAACGAGGGTTTCTTTGATTTCCGAATGAAGACAGGCCGTGGAATGGTCTGTCACAGGGCTGTATGGTCCCGTCTTGACGATGGCTGCACCGCCGGCATCTGCTATCCTCTTTCCGGGACCGGTCTCTCCGGGCAGGGCAGCGGCTCCGATGTCATCGATGCCTATTTCAGGATGAACGAAGCCATAATGGGAAAGCTGACCAGGATCAGGGAGCTGATGGGATCCATGAACCACGGGGCGGCCCTCAGGGCCATTCAGTCCACCATGGCCGAGTTTAACTCCGCAGCGGGTCGTGGGGCTTTTCCCGAGAGGATCCGGTTCGACGGTTTCCTTCAGAACTCCTCGGGAATGCTCCGGCAGCTTCTTGAACAGGGGATGAACCTTACCGTGGACACCTCGGAGGGTTCATGGGGCTATATGGATCCGGCTGTGCTGGAGAACGTGCTGGTGAGACTTCTTCTCACCGTTC
>CAYLXG010000253.1:0-2388 GCA_964387445.1 uncultured bacterium | reverse complement strand
CCACCATTCCCGGCACACCACAGGCAGGCCCCTCCTCTGCCAGGCATACATCCTTCCCGGCCCGCCCGTGAACGCCCTGGCCCTACACGACACGCTGACCCCGTCTGGAAGCGACAGCCTGGAGGCAGAGTATTTCATCACCGGGGGCAGGATACTCACGGCGCTGGGCATGCCCGACAGCGGTGCCGCGGAAGCCCTTAAGGCCACGGAAATAGAGAGGCGGGGCAATGTCTACTACAGGGCCCTGGTCACCGCCGCTGAGAGCTACCTCGAGGCGGGGCTTCCCCAGTACGCATCCGGGGAGCTCAACAGGCTTCTTCAGGGATACCGCTCCAACAGGGAGATGGCGGATATCTCACTGCTGAAGGGCAGGGCCGACGAAATGGCCGGGGACACCACCGCGGCCCTCACCGCCTATCTCGACGCGGCGGAGCTTGACAGCTACAGGGAGACCGGAGCCGAGGCCCTCTACAGAAGGGCCCTTCTCCTTGAAAGGGGCGGCAGGTACGACGAGGCCCTGGAAGCGCTGCTTGACTGCGCATCCAGACCTGGTGACTTCATGTGGCTCAGGCTAGCCGAGAACCGCCACAGGGACCTTGACCTCTACAGGGCCTATACCGACAGCGCCAGGGTTAATTCCGGAGATGACGAGACGAAGTTCATGCTCCTGGCCTCCGAGAAGAGGCTCGATCTTTACGGGGCCGATGAAACGGCGCTGGAAAACCTCCAGGAAGTGGCTTCATCCGGGCATGTGCTCTTCGCTCCCATGGCGGAGGTCCTTCTGGCCGGGAACGGAGCCGTTCCAGCCGATTCGGTCCGGGCTCTGTATCTGGGCATCATCGAGACCATTCCGGAAAGCGACCTCGCCGGGAAACTGGAGGAGCACCTGGGTCTTCCCCCCGCCGCCGAGTCTTCCCGCAGGCCGTCGGTGATCCTTGAAAGGGCCTGGGACCATATCGAAGAACAGCGTTTTGAGACCGCCTGGGAGATGCTGGACGACCTTCTGGAATCACCATTCGGTTATGAGGTCCGCGCCGAAGCCCTCTGGGCGGCGTATGTGGCTTCTGAAGGGGCCAGGATGGACCCCGGCGTGGTGGATTCCTACCTTAACCGCCTTACCTCCGAGTACCCTTACACTCCCCAGGGGATCGAAGCCGCCCTCAGGAGGGCGGAGGGCATAGGAGGCTACGAGGATCCCGAGGGGGGAGGGGACGAAGAGTGATGGAAGCGCCATCCTTTGACGCCGCATGCATGGTCCTGGGCAGCCGGGAGATCCTTCCCGGTGTTTTCAGCACCCGTTTCCAGCTGCCGCCTGGATCCCCGGAGCCTCTGCCTGGCCAGTTCGTTCAGGTGGAGCCCTCACCGGATGTGTTCCCGGTTACAAGAAGGCCGTTCACGGTCAACAGCTTCCGATCCGGCGTCCTGGAGATAGTCTTCGATGTGGTGGGCCGGGGCACGGCGCTCATGGCCTCCATGGAAACCGGATGCCAGATGCGGATCCTGGGTCCCCTGGGCAATGGATGGGACACATCCGCCGGCGGGGAATGGATCCTGATAGGGGGCGGCCTGGGCGCCGCGGGTTTTCAGTTCCTTCTGGACACCGTGGAGTGCTCCAGGGTGGTCCTGGGTGCCCGTTCCGCTTCAAGGCTTGTTCCCCTGGAAAGCGGCTCTCCGGTTTCCATCGCCACCGAGGACGGCTCCGCGGGAACCCAAGGTCTTGTCACTGAGATCCTGGCGGAGGATATACTTGAAGGTGCCGATCATATCGCCCTCTGCGGACCCCTGGCAATGATGCACGCTGTCTGGAACACGCTTCCCCCGCGGCTCAGGGCCAGGGTTCAGGTTTCCACCGAAAGCCGGATGGGCTGCGGATGGGGCGTCTGCGAGGGCTGCTCCATTCCGGTCCATCCCGGGGGATACCTGAAGTGCTGCACCGACGGGCCGGTTTTTCCGGGGGAGGTAATAGACTGGGACAGATGGAAGGAGGCCGGGGTATGAGCTTCCCTCCATCGGTGAAGAGGAAAATGTGGGGAACGGAGTTCGCCTCGCCTCTGATGCTGGCGTCGGGCACCGCCGGGTTCGGCATCGAACTGCTTCGCATGGGCTGCCTTGACGGGGTCGGTGCAGTGGTCTCGAAGGCGGTAACACTGAAGCCCAGGGACGGGAACCCCCCGCCCAGGGTACAGGAGACCGCATACGGGCTGCTGAACTCCATCGGTCTTGCGAATCCCGGCGTGGAAGCGGTTGCTTCCGATCTGCTTCCAAGGGTCAGGAACCTCCCCTGCCCCCTGGTGGTGAACGTGGCCGGGGAAACCGCCGACGAGTATCCCGCTGTGGTGGAGGTGCTTGAGGGTTCTTCGGTTCCCATGGCATATGAGATCAATGTAT
>CAYLXG010000252.1:0-2396 GCA_964387445.1 uncultured bacterium | reverse complement strand
GGCAACATGGATAGGACAGTCCACAAGCGCAAATCGTTAAACCATCGTTTTTTTGGACATCCTTCGTTGACATAAGAGCTTTTTAAAAAGAAACAAACCCAAATCATGGTGCCTACGAAAAAACAAACAGCGGTGATGGTAGCCCATGGTTGATAGATGGGATTGAGTAACGTGTTAATGGGATGAAATATTTTGCTTAATATGGGATAAAAATACGCGCTGCAAAAGGCTTCAATTTGAGCATCAAACATCAGGAATTCCTTTCTTCAAGTGCCGCCTGCGCGTCATCACTTTGGATAACCGAGCTCCAGGTGAGTCCAATGAGTTTTTCATCCGATTCCGGTTTGCTCAACAGGCTGACCACCACGGTGACCACCATGCAGAATACAAAGGACCACCATGCCACAAAGAGGAACGGGTCTTCTGAGGTGAACAACCCCGGCGTATACTTTAGGACAAAGCAGAAAATTACACCCAGGGCCAGCCCCGCCAGCCCGCCCCATTGCGTGGCGCGACGCCAGGTAATGCCCAAGAGGAGAATGGCCAGTGTGGGGCCCTGGAACATGCTTAGAATGGTCTGCATAAATACATAGATGCTTTCCCGGTCCGCAATGGGTTTGGCCAGAATAGCGGAAGTAATGATAAGGGTCGCGGTGAAGGCGCGGCCCATTCTGAGGCCTTGTTTTTCAGTGAGCTTGGGTCGGCCCAGCCACCGGCGGAACTGTGCCCAGATGTCCGTGATAAAGATGGTGCATGCTGGACATCAGTGCTTCGAACAACGCGGCAAACATCAGGCCGCGCAACCCTGCGGGCAACAGCAGACGAATCATTTCGGGTACAGCCCGGTCGGCTTCTTCCATGGGCAGATGGGGCACTAAAATGATTGCGCATAGGCCCGGCAGCACCACCATCAGCGGAATCATGGATTTCAGAAAACCGCCCAGCAGCATGCCACCCTTGGCGTCCCACTCCGTTCGAGCGCCGAGGGTGCGCTGCACAATGACCTGGTTGCCGCTCATATAAGCGATGGCCAGCACAATGCCCAGCCCGAAGACGATACCCGTCCACGGGAAGGGTCCTGTCGTATTGTGCGGCAGCAGGATGGTGAAGTGGTCCTGGAATTCCGGGCCCTTGGCGAGGATCTGCTCGCGCAACGAGCCCCAGCCGCCCACTTCCCATAAGGAAAGGGCCAGCAAGCCGAACCCGCCCACAAACATCACCACTAACTGTACCACGTCGGTGAACACCACGGCGGTCAACCCGCCCGAAAACGTGTACAGCCCCGTTACAATCGCCATAAGCCAAAGGGACCACTGGGCATCCCAACCCAGCACGGTGTGCATTAATTTGTCCGCAGACACCCACAACATGATGGACAGACTCAGGAAAAGCACGATTGCCCAGATGATTGCGTTTAGAAATTGCACGGAGGAATTGTAGCGGCGTCCGAGAAATTCCGGAATGGTAAATACCCCCGTACGCCAGAAATAGGGCACAAAGACAAAGGCGGCAAATACCATGGCAGGCATGAAACCCCCACGAAATCCATGGCGCCAATATCGCTCACCACAATGGAAAAACCAATGGCCCAGAAAGGAAGCGCCTTGCCGGAAATGAAAAAATCTTCCGCGTTGCCCACATACCGGGTACAGAAGAAACCCAGCAACAGGGTGCCCACCATATACACCACGATAATGCTGATGTCGATGTTGCTCAGTCCTATAATAGTATCCATAAAATACCTTCCACGATAGGTGTTGTCATTTTAAGCGAAGAAAATCCAACGCTATCAAAACAGGAGGGCCTATTATGGCATAGGACAGACAGGCATTCCAATATTACGACGCAAACGACAGCGGGAGGAACTAAACAGGAATACATCTGCCTGCGAAGTTGGACGCTTCGCAATCGGAAAATATTGACTTGCGTGTGAGCAGATTTTGGGACCCGCCTTGAGCACAAAATCCGGGATATTCTTGCAGCGTTGGCTACACGCATCTTTGTAACAAGTGTTTTAGACTGCCTCTGCGCTGTAGTAACGTGAGTACCAAAATGTATTACTGGCGTACATCACGTCCCTCGCGCACACATGCCAAAATTTCGTCCCGACTTATGCCGGTTTTTACACCCTGCACACCTGAAAACGGCGACACAGTAGTGCGGACAGGTTCAAGGCGATACAAGCCGCCATTTCTGCGCCGAATACCCACGGAGCCGGTATCCTCGGCTTCCTGAAGCAGCGCGTCAAGGTTCTTGCGAGCGTCAGAATAGCTATAGGTTTTCATCGAACGTTCCTTCAAAGTACCGCGAGATGCATTTTGCGGGCTATCGCAATCATCTGTTGGTCCAGGGTGAGCAACGGATATCCCGAACTGCGAGCACACTGCAAATAATAC
>CAYLXG010000251.1:0-2407 GCA_964387445.1 uncultured bacterium | reverse complement strand
CCGACTCCTCCGGGGTGCTTGTGGACACCCTATGGCTGGACCTTCCAAGTGGCGAGATAACTGCGGAGGGCAGGTTCTCCTCCGACTCCATGGAAGTTTACGCAAGTCTGGATAATGTGGATATAGCCTCCTTTGCCTCAATGATGGGGTTCTCCGTGCCATTCTCCGGGGTGCTGGGGGCCACGGCGGATGTTACGGGTCAGATGGGCAGCCTGGATTCAGACCTGAACATAAGGGTTGACCTCCCCACCTACGACCAGTGGGACAGCTCCGACAGTCTCACCGTAAGCCTAAGCACAAGGGGCGACACGCTGTTGATCGACGGGATCTGGTCGTGGACCGACGGTATCCGCTCCGGGGCAAGGATGGGCTTCGACGGGATCTGGGACCGGAGCGACAACATAGATCTTGTGCTGCCGGACCTGATGTGGCTGGAAGCTGAGCTCACAGGCGTCGGTGACGAGCTGTTCTACCTTCTTCCAATTCCCCTGAAGACCAACGGGGCCAGCGTAAGCGCCCGAATAGAGTACCAGAGGGATTCAGAGGATTTCTCAGCGGGTATCGCCTCCCACTTCGACAGACTGTATCTCACAAACCCGGGCATCGAGTTCCCGGGACTCTCCCTGTACATGACCTACCCCGATTCAAGGGAAGACGGGGCCTACAACGGAAGCCTGACCTTCAGCTCGGTGAAGAGCGGGGAAACCACCCTGGAAGGCTCGCTTCTGCTTAATGTGAGGGAGGATCTTTCCTTCGCAAGGGGTTCGGTGCCGATGGAACTCAGGGGCTACAGTTTCCAGGCCGATTTCAACGGCTGGGAAACCCTGGTGGCCGGTGTCGGGTGGCTCAAGCTCTCCGGAACGCTGCTTTCCCAGAGCAGGGACATGGCGGAGAAGCCGAAGCTCACCGGCAAGATCAACATTGACGCCGCAACCATCTCCATGGGCGGCGGAGGGGCCATCGAGGGTTCAGGTGGAGGTTCCTCATCCTCCGCCGAAGAGCTTCCCCTTGATCTCAGCATAAGGATCTCCGGGGAACGGGGTATCTGGTTCAGGAACAGCTATGCCAACGTGGAGCTCTCCACTCAGGTGGACCTCAGCACAGTAAGGGGAATGCTCACCGTTGGAGGGGACATAAGGGCCGTGAGGGGAGGTGTGTACCTCCTTGCCAGGGAGTTCAGGATAACCCAGGGGGAGGTGCGGATCCTTCAGTCGGTGCCCCTTCAGATAGAGCTGGACATAGAGGCTGAAACCAGGATAAGGTCTTCAGTGAGCGGAGCCGAGTACACAATAACGGTATCGGTGACCGGAGATCCCGAGAACCCGGAGATAGCACTTTCCGGGACCGGACCGGCGGGTGTTGTCAGCGAGCAGGACATGGTGACCCTCCTTACCGCCGGGATGACCTACGGCGAACTCCAGCAGTTCGACAGCACCGCCCTGGGAAGCGTTGCGGGGAACTACCTGGGTCAGTGGCTCGCCAGGAGCATCAGGGACGATGTGGGCCTGGACGCCCTCCAGTTCTCACCGGATTTCTCATCGGACACAACCTCCCTGGTGGTGAACGCCGGGAAGTACGTTCTTCCCGATCTGTTCGTCAGTTACTCCAGCGATGTTTTCTCCTCGGATGCCGGGACAATAAGCGCCCAGTACTTCTTCAACAGGGACTTCTTCCTGGAGGGAAGCACCAAGAGCACCCTCACAGGCAGCCAGGACCCGTCCATAGAGCTTCACTACACCTACAGGTACTGAAAAGGGGGCGCCGAAGCGCCCCCCGTTCCTTCTGAATGGAACCTCAGCGGGCGATTACCACCCTTCTGCTCACCGTTCCTCCGCAGGGAGAGGATATCCTGGCCACATAGACCCCTGCGGGGGCCTCCGAGGCGTTCCACACAAGTGTGTGGGAGCCGGAGGGAAGTTCTTCGGTGGAAACTTCGTCCACGGTCCTCCCCGAGAGGTCGAATATCCTGATCTCGACCGCCCCCGGTCCCGAGAGGGAAACCGGGAAGCTGAGGGAGGAGGATGCCGGGTTGGGGTAGGGCATTCCCACGGAAGCGGTGACCACGCCCGTGGTGGTCTCGCCGATGCCCACACCGTTGATCACTCCCTCATGGGGAAGGGCGTTGTGGGATGTCACCATGTAGGTGATGTCGTTAAGCGCCCCGATGGGATCGAAGGAGAGGGTGACCGAACCGGTCTCGTCGGTGAGGCCTGAGACCCACAGCCCGCTGGTGTGCATCATGCATACCATTGCGTTCTCCACCGGCCCGTCCGCCTCTGAGACTGTGAAGACAGCGGAGGTGGACCCTGAGGGGAGGTTGAATGGGGAAGAGACCGTAAGGGTGTGGGGCACCTCGGTGCGCATGTCCATGGTGGGATCGCCGAACCAGTGGAAAAGGTCCCACTCG
>CAYLXG010000250.1:0-2421 GCA_964387445.1 uncultured bacterium | reverse complement strand
AATGAAATCCGAGTTCTGGTCTCAAACAGGGAAGGAGGGAAACTGGTACTGAAGAAAGTGCTTCCGTGGCTGATCGTGGCGGCGGCCGCGGCATTCATGGCATGCGGCGAGGAGGAGCCGGCACCTGTGGCCGAGACCCCGGACGAGGCCCCCGAGGTTGTCAATGCCCCCATCGAAGAGGTGGAGATGACCGAAGAGGAGAAGATGGCCTACGTGATGGAGAACTGCATCTGTCCCCAGTGCCCGAGCTGGGTGCCCGAGGCGTCCGAGAAGGGCGAGGGCGGCTACTGTGCCACCGGCATGAGCGAATGCATCGTCGACGAGGTCGGCTGCATCTGCCCGGACTGCCCGGTTACTGCGGAGATGGGCCTGGAGTGGGGATACTACTGCACCAGGGGCTCCGCCGCCGAGATGATGGAGCCGGCGGCCACCGAGGAGCCGGCGGGGGAATAGCACCTGTCTTATGGGGGAGGAGGGATGAATCGATCCTTCCTCCCTTTTTTTTCAGCGCAGCAGAACCGCTTCAAAGGATCGCTGGACCACTCCGGTGAACCTCACGATATAGAGCCCCGGCGGAAGCCCGCCTGGCGGTTCCAGTGAGAGGGTGCTGGTTCCCTGCGGGAGGGATTCCACCCGTCCTCTTGCCACCGTGCGTCCGTCTATGGAGTACACCCGCCATTCAATGCCTTCAGATATGGCCCCGGGGAATGCGAGTTCCGCCGCCAGCTCCCGTGACGGGGACGGCACGGATATGGAGAGATCCTCCACAACACTGCAGAGCAGTTCGTTATTGGTCTCGTCGGCTTCACTGTATTCGTCCCACGGGTCGGCCATTATCCTGGCGTTCTGCTCCGACACGGGAAGCACGGCCCTGTGCAGTCCGTTCTCCAGGGGCACTTCCGTACTCCCCGCCAGCTGTCCTTCGGAGAACATGGCCACTGTGACCGTTCTGCGCTGAGTCACCAATGCCCTGTCGCAGGGCTGCTCAAGCCCGTCTATCTCCACCAGGACCGCTGTTCCTCGGCCCTGGGAAAGGGGCGCGCTCTGCTCCATGGTCAGGGATATGTCCAGACTGGGTTCGGTGTCTGGCGACTCCAGGAAGCCGGTCCTTCTGGGATTAGCCTGGTACATGGGCCAGGGGTTCTCTCCGGAGTGATATTCCTGGAGGTCGTACAGTGCCGCGTGCCCGGAATTGTCTATGAACAGCAGTTCCACGGAACCGTCCTGGTCCATATCGGCGATCACCGGTGCCGCCCACACACCGTCCCTTGTGTAGCCGGGGAAGCCCGGCACCGTCATTCCCGGGAGACTCGGGTCTATGCCGGCGAAGGTGGTGGAGAACCCTGTGAATACCGCGGATTCACCGGAACCCGGGGCCGTGACCGCCCCGGCCACGGCCTGGGACCTTATGTCCGCGCCCCCTGCGCCGGCCACGGGGTCGAAGGGCGTGGGCTCGCCCTGGAAGACCGTTTCACCGGTTAGCAGGTCGAAGCCGGTCACAATGCCCTCCGACTGGTAGAGCCCTCCGTTGAGGAGGTAGATCACCTCCGGTTCAGGCGTTCCGCTCACCGGGGCAAGGGACGGACCAGGCATGTTCCCGAAGTAGTCCCTCCCTTCCAGCCAGCCGGTCTGCCAGAGGATATCGATCGCCACTGCGTCCGTTTTCTCCACGGTGAGCACGAAAAGCTTCTTCATGGTGCTGCAGAAGGACTCTGGCTTGGCTGCCCCTGCTATGTAGAAAGTTCCCTGACGTTCGGTGACCGCCATGGTGCCGAAGGCCCTGGTCAGCTGCCCGCCTGTGTTAAGCTCAGGCAGGTCGTGGACCGATGTGGTGATGGTTCCGTTCTGGTGGAAGTCCACCGCCAGTATGGAGGTGCCTGGCTCCCCGGTGCTGTAGGTGGTGGTGAAGAGCTCCTCAAGGCCGTCTTCGTCGATGTCCGCAGCGGAGGGTGTGTCGAAGAAACCGCCTGAAAGGGGCATGGGGAAGTCGCTGGAGAAGCTCTCCCATGTTCCAGGGGCCGTCCTTTTCCAGAGGTACAGATGGGGGGTGCCCCCGTTGCTGCCCCTTGTCCTCAGGGCTATCTCCAGTTCCGGCGAGCCGGTGGCCTGCACAAGCAGGGGAGATCCTCCGGTGATGGTGGATGAGAGTTCCTCGTCGGTGTTCGTCGAAGCGATCTCGCTGGATGTCCAGATGCTGCCCGGGCTGGAAAAGAGCACGAGGGATATTCTCTCCTGGCCCTGCAGCTCGATGTGCTGCTGGTAGGCCGCCACTATGTCGGGCTTCCCGTCGCCGGTAACGTCCCCAGCGGAGATCCCCAGGAGCCTGTCGTACTGGAACCCAGCCGGGGGTGAGAGCCGCTGGTGGCCGCCGTTCCTTTCCATGATGAACACATCCCCGAAGGATGTGCCTGCGGCAAGTTC
>CAYLXG010000249.1:0-2444 GCA_964387445.1 uncultured bacterium | reverse complement strand
AGTAAATCCCGATGAATGGTATCATGGATTCCATGGGAACCCACGGGAGTTGACCCTGAAGTATTCCTCAGATCCCACATCGAGGCCAGGGGAGGGATGCGGGTGGATGTGGGGCTCTTCTGAAAGAGGTCCCAGAGCAACAGTACCGCTCCCCGGTCCACAACCAAGGGCGGGGCGAGTCACTGAGATCCTTGCGGTACCCCTCCTCTGTGTTGCCTGTTATCTTTGCGCAACTGATTTGAAAGGGACGGAGAACCATGGGCGCAATGCACCAGCTCCTTAATGCCATTATCGTTATCTGCTTCATCTATGTGATAGCCGTGCTGTTGAAGAAAAAGGGCGTTCTTCTGGAGGAGAACTCCCTGACACTGGCCAGGCTGGTCACCGATGTCTGTCTGCCTGCAATAGTGTTCACCGGGCTGGCCGGGCAGACCGTACAGGTAAGGGAACTTGAACCATCCGCTGTGATGCTCATGCTGGAGATACTCTGCATACTCCTTGCCTGGGGAGCAGCAAGGCTTCTTCGCTTCGATCTTCGGAAGCAGGGCGCGGTGGTATTCTGCTCCGCCTTCGGGTCTTCCACCTTTCTGGGCTATTCCATCATAACCCAGATGTATCCGGGGAATCAGGCGGCCAGCGGGGAGGCCGTGCTCATCTCGGAGATCGGGGTGGGCTATCCCATCTTCATTCTGGGCCCCATGCTGGCGGCCTACTTCAGCGGTAAGAAGAGCGGCATGGCCGCCTCTCTGGGCTTTTTCCGCTCGCCTGTGTTCTTCGCCCTTATCGCCGGGATACTCTGGGGAACCCTCCACCTGCCCGGGGAAGACAGCTTCCTTGCCCCGCTCTTCCATCTCGGGTCGGTGCTCTCCGGAGCCCTTACTCCCCTGGCCATCATCGCCGTGGGTCTGATGTTCCGCCGCCCCGCGGTGAAGAGCATTGCCATTCCCCTTGCGGTGGTGGTACTCATCAAGCTAATTCTGAAACCAATGATTGCTTCCGTTGCCGGAAGGGCCCTGGGCTTTCCTGACATGTGGCACGACATTACAGTGGTTCTGGCAGCAATGCCCCCCGCCGTTCTCGGAGCTGTCTATCTCCGAAGGTATGGAGGAGACGCGTCGCTTGCCTCTGCACTGCTCCTTACGGCTACCATCCTCAGCGCCGTCACCCTGTTGGGGGTCTTCTGGCTGGTGGGCACGTAGGGAACGCTGCCAGCGGGAGATGCTGCGCCATTCGCATATTGCAGAAGTTATTGGAGCAGCCATCGAACAATGGAGGTCTGAATGCATTACCGGGTGATGGACATGCTGCAGTGTCCCCACTGTCACGGCGAGCTCCAGTGGAGCATAGCCGAAAAGAGTGAGCATCATATAGAGACCGGGGAGGCAGCATGCGTTGATTGCGCAGCCATATACCCCATACGGGAGGGGATTGGTTCCTTCCTTACACCGGACCTTGCCAGGGAAGACCTCTGGCAGCAGGTAGAGAGCGGCCTTGCGGGGTATCTGCGCACTCACCCTGAAACCGAGAAAAGTCTCCTGGGCGTATCCCTTGACGACCTCGCCCCTGCCGACCAGTTCTTCCGTTCACTGATCCTTTCCGAGCGGGGAGATATCCCCGGGGCTAAGGCGGCATCCGAGGCGGCACGGTCAGGCTTATACACGGAGGACTACCTTCAGTGCTCCCGGCGGCAGACCGATTTTGCCCTGGAGCTCATTTCCAGCACTCAGGGGCCCATAGTGGACCTGGCCTCTGGGCAGGGTTTCCTCGTGGAGAAGATGGCCAGGGGACTCCGCCGGCAGGTGGTGGCAACTGATTTCAGCCCCGGTGTGCTCCGCTCCAGCCGCAGAAGGTTCATCCACGAGGGCCTGGACCACCTTGTTTCCCTGCTGGCCTTCGACGCCAGACGAACACCCTTCAGGAACTGCGCCGTGAACACACTTACCACCTATCACGGGCTGCCGAACATTATGAACCCCGGTGATCTGCTGGGCGAGCTGCGGCGGGTTGTCTCAGGCTCCTTCATCGCCATAACTCAGTTTTACCCCGAGGACGACGCGGTGAACGCAAAGGCCATCGAAGAGTTCGGCCTCTCCGACCTTATCTTCCGAAAACCCGCCCTTGAAGGGTTCTCCAGAACAGGCTGGGATGCCGAGGTGGCCTGGTCAGCCTCTGCCCGGGTGTCTCCCACGCCAACCGGGGTGGTTATACAGGGAGGGGGAATAGACGGCCTGCCGGTGGCGGACACCACCCTGGATTTCTGCGTGATATCCGCCCGATAACAGCGCACAAAGATACGCGAGGGTCTGGATGCAGGACCGTCAGCCGAGCCCGCGGCCCAGGCAGAGGTTATCAGCCTGACAACGGTCACTAGTCCATGTCGTCCGGGGTAACTTCCCAGAAGATCCCGTTGTCCTTCACGGATACCTCCCAGAGGGTGTAGGTGG
>CAYLXG010000248.1:0-2455 GCA_964387445.1 uncultured bacterium | reverse complement strand
TGATGTATTCCTACGCGGAGATATGGGACGGAAGAGCGGCCGACGCCGCTGCCCGCACAGGGGAGGAACTGGGAGAGGATGTTGAGCAGCTTGCCGCAGCCATGGCATACAAGGACGCTGAGACCCTAGCCCAGTCCGAGGATGTGAAATCACTCCTGACGGCAGCGGCCAGGTTCGAGGAGTCCGCCAGGGCCCACATGGGCACCGAGGTGGCTCCCGTGGCCCTTTACGACGCCGGTGAAACCTACGGCAAGGCCGGGGACATAACCAACGCGATAAGGGTGTTCAAGGAGCTTGCCAACAGCTATCCCGAATCCGAGCTTGCAGCAGAGGGCATGCAGAGGGCCGCATTCCTGGCCATGGAGGCGGAACAGTTCATCCTCGCCGGGGACACTTATCTCGAAGCCTACAACAGGTTCCCCACTGCGGAGGGCATGCATGCCACCCTCTACAGCGCCGCCGTTGCTTATGAAGAGGGCGGTGCCGAAGAGCTGGCAATGGGTGTCTACCAGCAGATAATAAGGGATCAGGCCGCCTCGCCGCAGACGATGGTGATCGCCCTGGGAGAGTACGGAGACTACCGCTACGACGCAGGCGACTACCAGGGAGCCCGGGAGATCTACAGGGAGTGCGTGGATACATACGATATGTACAGGGAGGGCCCCGCCAACCACGCCGCCAGGGGTGCTTTCCGGATAGGCGAGATACTGAGGATGAACTACGACGCCATCCCCGCCACCCCTGAAACCGTACAGCAGAAGGCCCAGGTAAAAACGGAAGTGGAGAGCTGGTACGGCAAGTCCATCACCTACAATGTGGACGTGTGGTTCATGGCCTCATGCGTCAGGGCCGGAGAGCTTTACGAAGACTTCGCCAACTCCGTGGCGTTCATGGATCCGCCGGCCTCCATAACCGATCCCGAGGCCATTGATGAATTCTACAATCAGCTTTATATACAGTTCTACGAACCCCAGATGCAGCGCGCAACCGACATCTACGTCACGGCGATAGAGAAGGCGGTGTCTGCCGGGGTGTCGAACGAGTGGGTGGACAAGGCCGCTGAGAACCTCGAGCTTCTCGCGCCGGGCACGGTATCCTCACTGGGACTTCCGGGATACGAGATAGAAGCACCGGAAGCGCCTGAGACAACGGAAACCGGAACCGGTACTGAAACTGAAGCCGAGGGCACCGGTGAAGAAGAGGGGTTCGTTGAAGAGGGGTCCGGAGAGGAGACAGGCCAGTGAGAAGCGTTGCACTTCTTTTGCTGCTGGCGGTGCTCTGCGTACCGGCCCTGGCCCAGGAGGCCGTCCTCGAAGGTGGAAGGCTCATTCTCGAGGAGATCACCATTCAGGGTGAGCTGAGAACTCCCCAGGCTCTTTTCCTCATGCTGAAAAGCACGCCGAACCTGAGCAACGTACTTCTTGAAAGGAGTTTTCTCGAGGATGTGGTCAGACCCATTTATCCCGGCGCATTCGCCACCGAGACCAGCTTTTCCGTTGCCGCGAGGGAATCCAACGCCATGCCTGTTTACATCAGGTACGGTTCGGTTGCGATCCTGGGCGGTCTCAGCGCATGGAAATTCTCCGAAGGAGATGAAAGCACCGGAACCGTCTTTGCGGTGATGGCCGGGCTTGATGTGATTGGCAATTTATTGTACGACCTTGTAGGTCAGTAGTTTTGATAGCAGTTACTAGAGAGGAGCCCCTGTATGCGTAACAACCTGTTCTCCCTGATAGCGGTGATGATCCTTCTTGTCCTTCCCTCCACGGGATTTTCCCAGCCCGGGGAGGAAAACGCCGAAGCGGATACCGCTGCGGTGGATTCAGCCGCGGTGGACACCACCGCAGTGGACACCACGGCAGTAGCTGAGGAAGAGGTTGCCGCCGATACCACCGAAGTGGACCAGGCTGCGGAAGAAGAGGAAGAGGTCGTCGAGGCAGGACTCCTCAGCAAAACAGCAACTTTCTTCAGGCAGGGCGGTCCCGCAATGTGGGCCATTCTGGGTTTCTTCGCGGTGGGTATAGTCATCACCATAGAGAGGCTCATTTTCCTCTTCGGTACCTCCCAGATGAACCCTGAGCAGCTCATGGCCAAGATAGCCTCCCTTATCCGAAAGGGAAGCATAGAGGGCGCCATCGCTTCAGTCAGCGAGGAGAAGGCTCCCCTTGCCAGGATAATCGAAGCTGCCCTGAGGAACTACAAGGGCACCGAGCGCGACATACAGAACGCCGTTGACGAGATGGCCCTGGCGGAACTTCCCAGGATCAACGCCAGGATCGGGTTCCTTGCAATGCTTGCCAACGTATCCACCATGGTTGGTCTTCTGGGAACGATCTTCGGTCTTATTGCCGCGTTCGCCGCGGTGGCCGCCGCCGATCCCGAGCAGAAGAGCGTTCTCCTCGCCAATGGTATATCCCAGGCGATGAACACCACCGCCTTCGGTCTTATCTCCGCC
>CAYLXG010000247.1:0-2465 GCA_964387445.1 uncultured bacterium | reverse complement strand
TCCCCCGACGTGGTGGATTGGACTGCTCCTCTGCTGGACCTGGTCCTGATCATGACCGTCAACCCGGGATACGGAGGTCAGCGGCACCTGGACCCCATGCACGGCAAGATCCGCCAGGTCAGGGAGATGCTCAACAGGGCCGGAAGGTTCGAAGCTTCAGTATCCGTTGACGGGGGGGTAACCGGGGAGAACGCAGGTGAACTGGTGAGGGCCGGTGCCGACATCCTGGTGAGCGGCTCCTTCGTAACCTCCTCGCCGAATCCCGCCTCAGCCGTCAGGACCCTCAGGGTGATGAAGTGAGACCAGTCGCCGCAGCGGCCTTACTTATGCTCGCCATCGCTGCGTGCGGAACGGAGACATCCCGGCCGCCGGACCTTGACATGATAAGGGACAGGCTCAACAGGAACGCCTGCAGGATGGTCAGGGAGGAACTCGTTTTCCAGATGGGGGAGCTCGAGTTCCGGAATGACTCCACCTACACAGCCATTCCACTGGAGCTGCTTCCCGATTCCCTTGTGGTCTGCCCTGTAACCTCCGAGGCGCTGGAGATGAGGGTCGACGGTGATGACCGCAGCATCCGCTGCCCGTCGGGTCACGGGGAAACCCGCTTCTGACACTGTTTGACACTTCCCGGGCTTAAGTTATAATTGCTTGACACTTGGGTGGGGTTTCTGTACCCTGCCGAAGGAGTGCAACGGGAATGAACAACGTTTTATAAGGATTATCAATGTTCGATAAGCTGTCTTCACGTCTTGGTGACACCTTCAGGAGCCTCTCCGGAAGAGGGGTGCTGAACGAGAAGAACATCGCCGACTCCATGAGGGAGGTCCGTATAGCCCTCCTCGAGGCCGATGTGAACTTCAAGGTGGCAAAGGACTTCGTGAAGGAAGTTACCCTGAAGGCCTCCGGCGAAAAGGTGCTTAAGAGCCTTACCCCCGGACAGCAGGTGGTCAAGATCGTTAATGACCAGCTGGTGGAGCTTCTGGGAGGCTCCGGGGAGAAGCTTCAGCTCACAGGCAAGCCCCCCCATGTGATCCTTCTCCTTGGTCTCCAGGGGTCTGGAAAGACCACCACGGCAGCAAGGCTTGCCTGGCACCTTCAGAAGCGTCAGAACCGAAGGTGCATGGTGGTGGCGGCGGACCTTCAGAGACCGGCGGCCATCGATCAGCTTGAGGTCATGGCCGGAAAGGCAGGGGCCGCTTTCCACTGCGACAGGCAGCAGAAGGAGCCCTCCCTCGTGGTGAAGGAAGCCCTTAATCAGGCGGCGCTTCAGTACCACGACGTGGTAATCGTGGACACCGCTGGAAGGCTTCACATAGACGAACCGCTGATGGAGGAGCTGAAGAGGGTCCGTGAGGTGTCGAAGCCCGACGAGTCGCTCCTGGTGCTGGACGGCCTGTCAGGTCAGGACGCGGTGAACGTGGCGGTGGAGTTCCAGAAGCAGATAGGCTTCACCGGCGCCGTGCTCACCAAGATGGACGGCGATTCCAGGGGCGGCGCTGCCCTTTCATTCCGGGCCGTCACCGGAAAGCCCATCAAGTTCATGGGCGTAGGCGAGGGTGTAGAAGGCCTTGAAGAGTTCGACCCGTCCCGGCTTGCCGGCAGGATACTGGGCATGGGGGACATCGTTGGCCTGGCGGAAAAGGCCCAGGAGATGTTCGACGAGAAGGAGGCGGTGAAGCTTCAGAAGAAGCTCAGGACCAACTCCTTCAACCTGGAGGACTTCAGGAAGGAACTGAAGAAGATACGGAAGATGGGTTCCCTGGCAGAACTGGTGGCAATGCTTCCCAGCGGAATGAGACCCGCCGGGATCGACCTTGACCAGTCCCAGTTCACAAGGATGGAAGCGCTCATGGACTCCATGACGGCAAGGGAACGCCTGAAGCCTGAGATAATAAATGGAAGCAGACGAAAGAGGATAGCCAGGGGAAGCGGCACCACGGTTCAGGACGTGAACCGTCTCCTCAAGGAATACAGAACCATGAAGAAGATGATGAAACAGATGCGCTCCAGCCGTGGAATGGCGGGAATGTTCCGCTAGACCCGGCTGAGCCGTGGAACAGGAGGAAACGATTGGTCAAGATCAGGCTGAGAAGGATGGGAAGCGCAAAGACTCCCTTCTACAGAATAGTGGCTGCCGATGCCAGGAAGGCCCGCGGCGGCAGCTTCATCGAAATACTTGGATACTATGATCCCCTGCGGAAGCCCCTGGAACTCAAGGTAGACGAAGAGAAGGTGTTCAAGTGGCTCGGCCACGGAGCCCAGCTCACCGACACCATGAAGAGCCTGCTTCGCAAGACCGGAACCATGGCGAAGTGGAACAGGATCCTTCACGGTGAAGAGGGAGTGGAACCTGAAACCGTGTTCATCAAGGGCGAGAGCAGGAACAGCTGATACCTGGATGTATGACCCGAAACCACACAACCGGAGGATAAGATGAAAGAACTCGTTGAACACATGGCCCG
>CAYLXG010000246.1:0-2498 GCA_964387445.1 uncultured bacterium | reverse complement strand
CACATGCCAGTGTAACAATTCTCATACAAATGCCTCCTTTTCGTGAAACCTTGGGAAATAATAGGATGGCAGGCTTGTCAGGTCAATACTCAGAACCCGCAGGGCACCGGGGTCTCCCGCTGACATCAGGGATCATCAAAGCCAGTTCCTCTAGTGGGTAAAACCGTGCATCACCCCGTGGCATCTTGACGAAGTGGCTATGAGGTACCTTCCCCTCCTGGACCTTGCCCGGTTCAGCAGGTCGAAAAGCACGCCGGCTGATATGGCCCCCACCCCGGGAAGGAGCTGCTCCGAGCGTACCGTCAGGTTGGTGTATGAGGGGGGCGAAAGGGAAGACATGGTTTCGTAAAGCGGATCCCGGCGGCTCTCCCCGCTCACAGGGCATACGTCCCACGGTTCCCGGCAGTCCGCTGGACAGACGAAGTCGCTGAGGCTTGAGTATATGCAGCCGTCCTTCCCCGCCACCGCACCGGGCAGTTCCTCCATCAGGGCCACAGGCACCGGGATGCAGAATCCCAGATGGGTGAGGACCCAGTTGAAGGCAACATGGACGGGAACGCAGGGTATCACCAGGTCGTCGGGGCGGTCTTCCCTCAGAAGGTCCAGCATGAGGTCCATGGCCTCGGTTGCCGGATGGTGCTCACCGGGAAGGTCCGGGGCGATATCCGTTCTCAGATCGGCTATGCTTACCCTGCATCCGGGAAGCCTTTGGCCTATCTCGAAGGCGGCACGGGAACCGAATGCCCCGGCACCAAGGATCAGAGCCCTTTCCGGCTCCGCCGGAAGAGGTTTCCTCAAAAGCATGGGAGCCCTCCCTGAAGAACGGTGCTTATCATTGATCGTAGAGTATTAGTATAGCTGAGACTTAATATTCGCACAACAGCGGGACAGTTCAGCGGTTCCTGTAGATGTCAGTTGTTCTCTTCCACCTCTTGTGGGCCCACCAGTACTGCTCAGGATACTCCCTTACCACATCTTCGAGAACCCTTGTGTACCTTGCGGTGATGTCGGTTTCCGCCTCTGTTCTGGAAAGATCCGGGTTCGGAACAAGGAAGGCCCTGGGGGAGAACCGCTGGAAGGGACCCTTCTCCCTTATCATCACCCCGCAGAGGATGGGCATTCCCAGCTTCACGCTGAAGGCGGCGGCCCCCCTGGGCGTTGATGCCGGGTGGCCGAAGAAGTCCACCACTATTCCGTTCCTGCCGCCGTACTGGTCACTCAGCCAGCAGACCGCCCCGCCCTTCCGGGCTATCCTGATCACCCCCCGCATTGAGGCGTCCCTGGTGAGAAGCTCCGGCCCGGAGGCGGAGCGGAGGGAGTTGATGTATCCGTCGATCAGGGGATTGTGCTGCCGTCCCACGAGGAATGTGGTCTCCTTGCCCAGGAACTGGTGGCACACTCCGTTGTACTCCCAGTTGCCGAAGTGGTAGCCCAGGGCTATCACTCCCCCTTCATGGGCCAGGAACTGCTTCAGGGCCCGGTTCTCCTCAACGGTTATGTACTTCTCGAAGTATTTCCTGCCCATGCGCTTCTGCCGGGCGAACTCCACCATGAACCTGCCGGCGTTGGCGTATGACTCCCTGCCCGTTCTGTCAACTGCCTTCCGGTGGATCCCGGGGAATGCGGTTTCGATGTTTATCCTGCAGATGCTCCTTCGCACTCCAAGGAACCAGGCGGTGCGGCCCATGCATGCGCCCAGGGCCAGGGCCGCCCTGAGGGGAAGCAGGTTAAGCCAGAAAGTGAATGACCGCACAGCGAAGTACTGGATCCTGTGGGAAAGGGTGATCCGTGCCACAGTCAGCTCCTTCCCAGGGGAAGCTTCACTTCCACCGCGTTCTCCGGGCACATCTCATGGCAGCACAGGCACATGATGCATTTTCCCCTCTTCATGAAGGCCCTTCCTCCCCGTATCTCTATGGCGTCGGCGGGGCAGGCCCTTTTGCACACTCCGCATCCGGTGCACCTGGAGTTGCTCACAGGAGCCCTTCTCAGGAGTATCCTCGCCAGGGAACCCAGCCAGGACGGTATGTGGTTCAGGTAGGATGGTCCCGGTATCTGAAAGTCCACGAAATCGTGGCTGCCCTTCACGGCTATCTCATCGAAGGGCAGACCCAGCCCCCTGCGCCTGGCCTCCCTGCTGGAGTCCAGCTCCTGCCAGGGAAGACCGGCCATCTGGGAAAGCACCATGTCCAGGGAGACGCCGTCCCGGGAAACCGCCAGGAATCCCTCGTGACGCTTCCTTCCGTCGGTGCTGGGGCCCCGTCCGTCCATTGCGGTTATCCCGTCTGTTATGTTCAATCCGAAATCCGCTATCTCGTAGAGGTCCACTATGTTCACCGCCAGGTCCCGGGGTCTGGGGCTTCTCATGTGAAGCATCGCCTTCCCGAATCCAGGGACTATCCCGAATGCGTTCTTCAGCGAGTTGGTCATCCTGGTGTAAGAGTGGGTCTTGAACTTCGACAGGTTGATCCTGCAGCTGTATCCTTCCAGCACCGGCA
>CAYLXG010000245.1:0-2549 GCA_964387445.1 uncultured bacterium | reverse complement strand
GGAGGACACCCGTCGCCGCCGCGAACTGGATCGCCAACGCTATAGCAGCTGGAACAGTGCTTTTCTTCGTTGAGAAAGACGGGTTCGCAGGCGGCTTCGTGGTGGTGGCGGTAATAGCGCTTTTTTCCCTTCAGGCCGCAATCACCGGGAGCAGACTGGTCCATTACAGCGGCAGGATCGGTGTGCTTTCCATCGAGAACCGTCTTCTGGGTCATTTCTACGGGAAGGAGGCCCAGGGAACGCTGTTCTTCCATGACGGATCGAGGGTATGGACCATGGAGGGAAGACCTGCCCCGGGCATACCCTCACCGGGAAACCCGAAGGCCCTGGCTTCCAGGGACCTTTCCGTTTTCTCCACAGGAGGGAGCTCGGCATTCATCGCAGCGGGAATGGCCAGGGAAGATCTGGACTCCCTGCCAGCAAGGGAAAGGAGGGAAACGCTCAGGTTCCTTGAAGCCGTCTGGAGAAGCACCTTCGCAAGGAGAAGGCTGGAGAACGCCTTCCTGGGAGCCGCGGGAACACTTGTAAAGATGGCGGACAAGAAGGATTCAGATACCCACAGGCACTCCATCCGGGTCTCACAGACGGCGGTTAAGCTGGGCAGGATACTGGGCCTCAGCGAGCCGGAGCTCTTCCAGCTCAAGATAGGAGCCATCCTCCACGACATCGGCAAGCTTGCCATTCCAGGCAGCCTGGTGATGAAGAAGGGTCTCCTCACCCAGGAGGAGCGGAGGATAATAGAGACGCACCCAAGAGCCGGCGCAAAGCTCCTTGAGCCCATGGAAAGGTATGGAAGGGCCTCAGCCGTGGTCCTGCAGCACCACGAGAGGATAGACGGCACAGGCTATCCCGCTGCCCTTGCCGGGAACGAGATCTGTCTCCAGGCCAGGATAGTCGCCGTGGCTGACACCTTCGACGCCATCATCTCACCCAGATCCTACCATCTGGGAAAGCCTTCCCACATAGCGCTGCGGGAGATAAGGAAATACCGGGGCACAAGATATGACGCCGTGGTGGTGGATGCCCTGGAGGAGATGCTCAGATGAGCCGAGATTCCAGGAACCTGATCCTCTCACTTTTTTTTCTCCTTCTGCTGTTCGCCTTCCCTTACCGGGGAGCTCAACAGCATGACCTGGTGTTCATCCTCCTGGCCGCCGGAGGGATACTTCTTGCCCGTATAATGATACTATCTTCCAAGTATCAGGATAGAACAGGTATAGAACCCTCTGTGATCGCTTTCATTGCCACCTGGGGCTGCGGATACCCTGTGTATCTGGTGGTTGCCGCCTTCGCCGCCGCGGGGAGCCTGATCAACTCCATAAGGGCTGAAAGACCGGTAAGACAAAGTCTTACGGCGGCCTTGCATCAGGGGGTATCCTTCGCGTTCCTTCTCAGGCTTGGCGCTTTTCTTTTCCCTCTGTTCGTTTCACTATGGAACACCCCCGGCGCAGTGGGTACATATGCGTCACTGGCCATGACCTCCATAATCCTCACCCTTCTCAGGACCCTCTCGGTGAACCTTACCGGGGGCAGGGGCTCCTCCCCGGGCACCAACCTCAGGAGGAATCTCTTCTCGAACAGCTTCATTCTCCTGATAGCCGTGCCGGGAACCATGGCCGCCTCTCTCCATCCCTGTTCCGCCCCGGGTCAGGTCCCGGTTGCCGTTTCCCTGTTCGCCATGCTTGCGGTCCATGGAATAAGCATCGGGCTCAACCGTTCCACCCATGAGAGGACAGAGGAGCTGGAAACCGTGCTGAAGCTCAAGGAACTCTCCCAGAAGCTCTTCTCAGCGGAGAACGAGGGCGAGGTTCTCAGAACACTCTGCCGAAGCCTCTCGGGAGCGTGGCGATGCGCATCCGCCGCAGCATGGCGGAATGTGACCTGGTGCGAGGGGGAGCCCTGGAACACCGCCGAAGGTGTGTCCTTCGCCCACCCCGACGGCCTCACGGTCTTCGTTGATTCGATAAACTCCACCGTGCCTGAGTACATAGAGTCCTTCGCCGAAAGGACCGTTCCCGTTCTCATGGGCCTGGAGGCTGAGAAAAGAATGGAAAAGGCCTCCTGGAAATCCGTGGAAACCATGGTTTCATTCCTGGAGGGCAACGAAAGCGAGTTCGCCGGATTCAGCAGAATGGTTGCCTCCACCGCAGATGAACTGTCTTCCGCGCTGGGAATGAACAGATGGTTCGCAGACTGCATGAGGCTCGCCGGGCTGCTTCACACAATAAGCCTTACCGATGGAAGCGAAGAGTCATCCGAGCAGACCCTCGCCCTCCCCGAGGTTACCCAGACTGCGCTGAGCCACATGGATGAGCACTGGTGCGGAACCGGCCCCGGAATGCTCAAGGAAAGCGGCATTCCCCTTCCCGCCAGAATTCTAGCAGTGAGCATAGGATGGGAAAGGGCGAAACTTTCCGGGGCCAGGGCCGCCGAAAGGGACTTGAAGATGAAGGCGGGGACCATTTACGATCCCCGCCTGGTGGAAAAACTCCTGGAACTGAGGTCCTAGTCGTCCTGATGGTCTATGGTCAGCGTTCCCTCGCTGTACT
>CAYLXG010000244.1:0-2553 GCA_964387445.1 uncultured bacterium | reverse complement strand
CCAACTCTAACTGATCTGGAGATCTATTGCTGAATGCAGTCTCTTCCTATTGTAATCCAGGGAATGTGCAGGTCCGCCACTACCGTTGCGGCGGTGAGCTTGTTCTTCTCCAGGGAGGCCAGCACCGCATCGGTGTCTTCCTTGCCCTTGATGTCCCCGGGGCTGGAAAGCACCACTTCATTTCCTTTGCCGGTGAGCTCTGCGGCCCTTCCCAGCAGGTCGAGCTTGTCTGTCACGGTGGACGGATCAGAATCGGTCTTGTAAACGGCCCAGTTGCTCGCGGCCCTGGAAACCGACCTCGTTGAGACCAGAAGCTTCAGTTTTTCGAGTCGCTCCTTGACGGTTTTCAATTTATCACCATTCCCCTCCATCTAATTTCATAGCAAAAGGATAAGACGGTCAGCCTCTAATCTTCTCAATTATACGCTCCGAGTCCAGTAGGGTTTCCCGGCGAGGAGACCGTCCTCTTCTCCGGACTCTACCAGTTTCAGCGTTCTTCCGATGATTCCTGCCACATCACCGGGAAGGATGGAGCGGGGAGAGGATGAAACCGCAAGAAGGTCCGCCGCGAGGCCGTGAACATAGGAGGCAAGCCTGATAGAGTCGTATCCGGAACATCCCTGGGCCATGAAACCCGCCACCATTCCCGCGAGGACATCTCCTGTTCCTCCGGTGGCCAGGCCATGGTTGCCCGATGGGATGAGGGTTCGCTTTCCGTCGGAGCTGAACGCCTGGGAGGGTTTGCCCTTGAGAAGCACGGAAGCACCCAGGGCCCGGGCAGTCTTTTCCGCGGCGGAGTACCTGGCGTTAAGGTCGTCGCCGCAGCCTGTAAGCCTCCTGAGTTCGCCGGGGTGGGGGGTGATTACCCTCGTACCCGGGTAGTTCCGGAGCATGTCCGCAAGGCCTGCGTCGATCACGTTCAGGGCATCGGCGTCCAGCACCAGCGGAACCTTCCATGTGCCGAGGATATGCCTTATCACCCTGGCGGTGCTGTCGGTGGCGCCCATTCCCGGGCCGGTGAGGACCACGGAGTATTCCCCGGGGTCAGGGAGGGATGTCACGTCCCCGGGAAGGAAGTAGGTGCACAGGGTCTCCGGGATCCTGCCGGCCACGGCGGGAGAGGCTGGAAGGGGAACGCAGAGTTCCACCAGGCCGCAGCCGGAACGCAGCGCACCCATGGCGGCCATCATTGCCGCTCCGGGCATCTTCTCGCTTCCGGCGAGTATAAGCACCTTGCCGTAGGTTCCCTTGTGGCTGTCCACAGGTCTTTCCGGCAGAAGGGTCCTGGCGAAGGGCATGTTCATCACCCTTCGCAGTTCGTTCTGTGGAATGTGTATCCCTATGTCCTTCAGGAGGAGGGTATCCGTTCTGCCGCAGCCAGGGGGAATGAGCTGCCCCAGTTTGGGGGCGGCGAAGGTAATTGTGACATCGGCATGGACAGCGGATCCGTCGCATTTTCCGGTGAGGCCGTCCACCCCTGTGGGAATGTCCACGGAAAGCACAGGGGCTCCAAGCCCGGCGCATTCAACCGCGAGGTCCAGGGTCCCTCCCCTGAGGTTTCCGGTGAAGCCCACCCCGAGAAGCGCGTCTATTGCAAGGGCCGCGGAGATCTGGGGCTCGTGGGAGATCCTGCCTCCGCTGAACACATAGCGTTCCATGTTTACCCTGCAGTCATCGGTGATCTTGCTGGATGGCCCGAAGGAGGGGCGCACAAGCACGTTGTAGCCACGCTCCATGAGTAGCCGTGCCGCAACGAAGCCGTCCCCTCCGTTGTTGCCCGGTCCGGTGTATACCACCACCGTTCCGCAGGAAGAGCTTACCATGCGGGCGGCGGCATCGGATACGGCAGCCCCGGCCCTCTCCATAAGAACCAGCCCCGGAATCCCCGATTCAATGGTGGCCCTGTCGAGTTCCGAAATCTCAGGCGGAGTCAGCCAGAATGCCATTTCAGCCCCCTTCCATGAGCACGGCGTAAGTTATCGTTCTTTCATCGCTGCATGCTGCTGCAACATGGAGGCGCCTTCCCCGGGCCAGCTCCTTCGCCCTGCCGGAGAGCCGGGCCTCTATGCGGCTTCCGTGAACGGTGATGCTGATGTGCTGCCAGGAGAGGCCGTCGCGGAAACCGGTTCCCAGTGCCTTGGCCACCGATTCCTTTGCTGAGAACACCACGGCAAGGTCAAGGATTGAAGAAGCGGCGGCGATCTCCTCAGGGGTGAAAACCCTCTGCTGAAGCCTTCCACCGCCGCGGGTGATAGAGTGGATGAACCTGCGGTGTTCCAGCGCATCGGTGCCTGTGTTGATAGTCACATTGCCTCCAGCTTCGGGAACCACAGGAATTAAGATAGTTGAAAGGGCTGCTGCTGTCAGCGGGAAAGGGGGGAGAGCGCCGTTCCCTCCCATCTGGCGAAGGCGTTGCAGGAAAGTGGTGAATGGGCTCCGGGATCCTCCCTCAGTGCCGAGATGGCGGCGCGTCCTATCATCACCGCGTTGTCCATGGTGTGCTTCATGGTGGGCAGGAAGACCCTTATCCCCCTTGTGCCGCATTCCTCCTGG
>CAYLXG010000243.1:0-2561 GCA_964387445.1 uncultured bacterium | reverse complement strand
GGGATAAGGGGCGAGGCGGGAAGCAGGATACCATTGTCATCCCCTTCCCTTGCCCTGAGGCTGGGAGTCGGCTTCGAGGCGGCGTTCCTCACCCAGAACACCAGATCGGACAGCGTCTCCTCATCGGCCAACACCGCCACCTTCGCAGGTACGGGCAGCGTAGGGCTGGAATGGTGCTTCACCGGGCGTTTCGGCCTTCAGGCCGGGTGCACCGGCAGGGTGGGAACATCAGCGGACAGCTGGTCGGTCACCACATGGAACGGCTACAACAGGGAAGCCCTTCCGGGAGAGCTGTACTACAGTGAGATAAAGGCGGCGCCGGTGAGCTTCAGCGCAGGGCTCACCTACATGATCTACTGACGGTGCTTCCAGGGGCCGTTGGCCATGCCCCTCTCCCAGATGATCTCCATGATGGACCAGGCCGTAACGGCGAACACAAGGCCGGCAAGCAGCCCTGCGAACCTGGTTCCCACAAGAACGCCGGCCACCAGGCTTCCCCCTGAGAAAGCCGCCATGAGCAGCAGCAGGAGAGTGCTGGCGAAGGAGCTTGCACCCCACTTGTCCAGCACCCGCACCCGTGTGAGCAGTGTTCCCCAGGTAAGCAGGGGATAGGCGAGGAAGCCCAGCACCGGAACCGGTATGCCCTGTATGAGGAAGGCAAGCACCAGCCAGGCCGCTGTACAGAGAAGGAATACCCACACCGCGCTGCGGGAATGGGGGGAGTACCACCCCAGGCTTTCGCTTATCTCCCCCAGGGAGGTCCACAGAAGGACTCCGCCAACCACCCCGGAGAAGAGCTTGTGCTCACTGTCGGAGAGGATGAATGAAAGAACCAGGAAAAGTGCGGACATGGTGGCCAGAACGATGAAGAAAACAACCGGGAACCTGGTGTACCTTTCCTTGAATGCCGTGTAAAGCCTTGCCCCCACGAACTGTATGAGAAGGAAGACAGCTATCGCGAAAAATGAGAAAAACAGCGATGAGGTCACAGTGGAAAGCCTCACAGGCTGGGTGTTGACCGCGAGTTCCAGTATGTTCGATAATCCCATTTGTTCCGCCTTTCCAGTTGAGGGAAACTATGAAGAATCGGAAAATCGTCAACCCTGGTAAAGCCGCCGTTGCCCTTTCAGTGTGGCTGGCCTTCTCCGCATGCACCAGTGGCGGGAACACGGAAACGGCCCTGGAAAACCAGCAGCCGGCCTCCGTTTCATATGGCTCCTGGCGGGCGGAGTTCCCCGCGGAGAACGCCGGGGACGCCGTATTCTCCCTCAGGATGTCCGATTCAGTCCCTCTTGCCGTTGACTCGCTGCATTTCTTCGACAGCGAAGTACCCGATTCCCTGGCCTACTCAAGGTTCTGGGACACCGGTGGAGGAAACATCGCGGTCCTTTCAGCTGCGGTACCCGCCCCGGTGCAACCCGCCACGGAAACAAGGTTGAGAAGGGTTCTGCAGGGTGCGCAACTCATCCACCCCGCCGGCATGCGCAGGGTCTATCTCTCCGGCAGGAGCTTCGCCGACATAGATTCCGTCAGGGGATCGGCTTCCGTGGAACCTCCTCCGGAGGTCACCCACCATCTCACCGTGACATACGATCCCAAGAGAACCGACAGCTGCCTGGTGATGATGGATTCCGTCCGGGTGAACTTCGCCGTGAGCACCACCGACTCGCTTATCCTGGTGATGCAGACCGTATCCGGTCCTGATTCCACCGTGGTTTATGAAGACAGCGCCGGCTCCGGCCTGGAAGTCTTCGTTACTGTCCTTGCCATGAACGAACTCTACGAATCACCCGGCGGAGAGCTGCTTGGCCACGCCAGGGTGACCTCCGCCTATGTGACCGGTGCCGGTTTCTACCCCCTTTCCAGGTGGCCCCAGAACTACAGTGTGAACTTCATACTCTCCGACTCCATCACGGCCTGGACACCCCTCGAGCTTTCCGATGATGGGATCTGGCGTCCGGGTCCCAGGCAGGGCGGCGTGATCGGAGGTCTTCCCTTCGCCCTGGGAAGGTACTCCGATGTTTCCGAGCCAGGGGGTTTCGGACACATGATACTCGCCGGAAGCCCTCCGGATTCTGCGGATCAGGCGCTGGCTGAAACGGTGAACGGCGTTCTGAAGCAGACACTGGACTTTTCCTCGGCGGTCTTTGACTTCGTGGAGATAAACAACCCCGACGGGGATGTGGTCGTTCCCGTTTTCGGCGGTGTCTTTTACTCCAGGGGTTCCCTTGAGCCCCTTGGAACCGTGGGCGACTGGCCTGAACTCCTTTCCGTCGGAGAAGCACCCCAGGGCGGAGAGATACTCGCAGCGGCGGCGAGGGGGCTTCTCATGCAGTCCCTGAAGCTGGATCCGGTCCTTTCGGAGATGCTCACCGCATGGTTCCCTCTGGTGTACCACAGGTCCGTCACCGGGGACTCCCGGGGAACTGCAGTGCTGAGGGAAGCCTGCCTGAAATACTATCTTTTCAACACCGAGCTGCTTTCCATTGGATCCGAAGGCAGTCCTGTGACCGAGTATTCCCTGGCGGACCCGGAGCTTCAGGGGTCGGAGCTGCTGCATT
>CAYLXG010000242.1:0-2588 GCA_964387445.1 uncultured bacterium | reverse complement strand
ATCGTGGACGTGAAATGGGCGCCGTGGCCCAGCATATCCCCGGACGGTTCCACCTGGCTCATGCGGTCATTCCAGAGGAATCCCTCCATCGCGGTGCTTGCCAGGGAGGAGCTGAAGCTGGCGGGAATGAGGTTCAGCCCCCTGACCCTGGCCCCCACCAGGTCCAGCAGGATCCAGTCGATTTCCCTTATGTACTACCCTTCCCTGGAGGAGGCGGAGATAGAGGGAATGCCGGGTTACGGCGATATCCTGAGCACCTCCTGGTCACCGGACGGGAACATGATCGCCTTCACTTTGGAAACGGATGCCGGGGTTGAGCTGTGGCTGATCCACGCATCCGACGCTTCCGCGGAGAGGCTCACCGGCCCTGTGATAAGCCTTGCTGCCAACGAGTTTCCCCGGTGGCTCCCGGGGAGCGACGGCATTCTGTGCTGCACCAGGCCTGATGGGATGGGCCCTCCCCCGGAGGAGGACACCGTGCCCGCCGGACCCCTGACCATGGAGACAACCGGAGAGGCCGCCCCTGCCCGGACATACCAGGACCTGCTGGAGAACCCCTATCAGGAGGACCTTTTCCAGTACTGCCTTACCTCTCAGCTTTCCCTTGTGGGACTGGACGGTTCCGTGGAGGACCTGGGCGAACCGGGGATCATCTGGTACTGCTCACCATCACCGGATGGCAGATATGTGATCGTTTCCAGGCTTACGCGCCCGTTCTCCTACTCGGTGACCGCCGGAAGGTTCTCCGAGGAGATCCAGGTCTGGGACATCTCGGGTGAGCCGGTCTATACCGTGGCCAGCCATCCTGTGAGGGACGCCATCCCCATAGCCAATGGAAGCACCTTTGAGGGGCCCAGGAGCGTATCATGGAGAAGCGATGCCCCGGCGACCCTCTGCTGGGTGGAGGCCCTGGATGGAGGTGACGCCTCGGCGGAAGCGGAACTCAGAGACCGTATCCTTCTACTGGACGCTCCCTTCGATTCTTCGCCCCGGCTGATGATGGAGCTTTCATACAGGTTCGGGGGTATTCAGTGGGGCTGCGACACCCTTGCGGTGGTTTATGAATGGTGGTGGCCCACCAGGAATGAGAGGCGCTGGCTCATCGACCCCTCGGATCCCGATGCCGAACCCCGGCTGGCCTTCGATCTGAACTGGGAAGACAGGTATGACTATCCCGGGGACTTCATGGAAACGCAGAATCCACAGGGAGCTGAGGTGCTGCTTATCTCACCGGACGGGGGAAGCCTCTACCTTGAGGGAGAGGGAGCTTCCCCGGAGGGGGAGATGCCCTTCCTGGACAGGCTCGACCTGGGTACCATGGAAACTGAGCGGCTCTTCCATTCTTCCCCTCCGTTTTATGAGAGGCCGGTTCAGTTCCTTGACCACCGGTGTTCCATGCTTCTTTTCATGAGGGAATCCGCCACTGAATATCCCAACAGCTTCATTCTGGATCTGAACAGTGGTTCGGTGCGGCAGGTTACATTTAACTTGAACCCCTTCAGTATGCTTTCGGGAATGACCAAGGAGCTTATCACCTACACCAGGGAGGACGGCGTTGAGCTTTCAGGCACGCTCTACCTCCCTCCGGGCTACTCCACTGATGACGGGCCCCTGCCCATGGTGATGTGGGCCTATCCCCAGGACTACATATCCTCCGACGCTGCGGGGCAGGTGTCCGGGTCGCCGTACAGCTTCGACTACCTGGGCTGGTGGTCGCCGGTGATCTGGCTCACCCAAGGCTACGCGGTGCTGGACGACCCGACAATGCCGATAATTGCCCGTGGAGACGAACCCGCCAACGACACCTTCGTTGAGCAGCTGGTGATGAGCGCCAGGGCCGCGGTGGACGAAGTTGTCCGCCGGGGCGTTGCCGACCCGGAGAGGATAGCCATAGGTGGCCACTCCTACGGCGCCTTCATGACCGCCAACCTGCTGGCCCATTCGGACCTGTTCGCCGTGGGCCTTGCCAGGACAGGGGCCTACAACAGAACACTGACCCCGTTCGGCTTCCAGTCCGAGGACAGAACGCTGTGGGAGGCGCTGGATGCCTACATCGAAATGTCGCCCTTCATGAACGCCGACCAGATCAATGAGCCCATACTGCTGATCCACGGCGACGCCGATAACAACACCGGCACCTTCCCCATGCAGAGCGAGCGATTCTTCGGGGCCCTGAAGGGGCTTGGCGGCACCGCCCGTCTGGTGATGCTGCCCATGGAGAGCCACAGCTACAGGGCGCGGGAATCCATACTCCATGTGCTGTGGGAAACGGAGCGTTGGCTCGACCTTTACATGACCGAATAGCGGTTGTTCCTTCCGGTTCAGCCGTTTCATCCCTTACGGGGTTGTTCTTATGGACAGGCTGCCGGTCTATGACAACCCGACAGCCCGTGGTTGATATTCGGTAAACCTACAGCGTTTTTCCCTTCTCAAGGTATTTCCTGAGGGTCCTTTCCAGCTTGTCGGCCCTTGCGCTCCCGAACAGGGATTCGGTGAACAGGATGGCGAGCTTGTAAAGCAGGAAGAGAAGGCCTATGGGAATGATGATTACATCCATCAAAGGGAAAGAAGGGTAGTGTAGCGAAAGT
>CAYLXG010000241.1:0-2622 GCA_964387445.1 uncultured bacterium | reverse complement strand
CGTCAAAGCCGAAAGGTGCCCCTCCAGAACAGGGGTTAACGGAAGAAGAATCCAATTGAAGATGTGGCGGGAGTACTTCAGATGCTCCGCCCCGAACACCTCTGCCAGGTTCGTGTCCTTGAACACAACGATGGACAGTGGAAGCAGGGCCAGCGGCGAAAGGGGCCTTGCAAGCTCGGTGACAACGGAGGTGAACCGCCTGAACATCCTGCTTGTTCCCATTGCAAAGCCCAGGGGGGTTCCGAGAAGGATGGACAGCAGAAGGCCCAGGACCACCCTGATCACGCTGACCGAGGTGCTCCAGAGAAGAGAACCGCAGCTGAGAAGATCCCTTGAGGGATGAATGAGCACTTCAATAACGGAGGAAAGGGCGGGCAGCATCCCGCTGCCGCCGGAAAGCTGCCATACAAGAAGCAGCAGAACAGGAAGGGCAAGCCCCGGCAGGTGCAGATGCACCCGCCGGATGCTGATGCCGCTCTTTCCAGCTATTTCAGTTCCCCGGGAAGAAGGCTGAAATCGGTGATCAGGTCGAGGACCTCAACGCCCTGCACCTCAGCAAGAGGGCCTGTGAAGGAGTTCAGCGCCCTCATGTGGTCCATGATCACCCCCATGTTCACGTTCCAGTTCTCGGTGACCCTCATGTCATAAGTGCTGGTGGCCATGGAGACGATCTCGACTTCCAGGGGAGTTCCGATCCACTCGGACGCAGCGGCGGCCGCTTCCTCCGGATTCGCGTTGATGAAGTCGGTGGAATACATGAAGAGCTCAAGGGCAGCCGCTACGGCTTCCGGCTTCTCCGCGATGGAGGCTTCCGTTGCGGCTATGGCGCAGCATGGATGATTCTCGAAGTCACCCGGAGGAAGGAGGGAGAGTTCCGCAACGCAGCGGCCTATGCCGTTGTGCTCTGCCATGGCGCATGCGGGGTTGTTCGATACGTATGCGTCGATAAGGCCTTCCTGAAGCGCCGGGTTAAGATTTGGCTCGCCCTGTGAATTGTAGAGGATGACATCGGTTTCCGGGGTTTCCGCCCCGGACATGGCGTAGCTCACGCCCGCTTCTGTGAGAGCGCTCTGGAAGATTATGAGGGCAACGGCCTTCGGGCTCTTGAACCCGACGGTGATCGGCCCCTCGGTGGCTTCGACCCAGGCGAGGAAACTGCCCCAGTCGTTCACCGTTTCGTTGTCGGCGGAGATAACCAGCATATCGCCGTCCTGGTGAAGCGGTGCGACTATCCTGATGGGGTTGCCCTGGTCAACCGCAGCGGCGAATGCATTTACACCACCGAAACCCATCTCGAAAAGGCCGGCCTGCATATTGTTGGGAACGTTGATGGCTCCCTGGGACTGGATGAACTGGATCTCGGCGACCTTCTCGTTGTCCTTGATCAGCGCGTAATAGGATTCGCCCAGGGGGATGAGATACACGGGATAGTTCTCATGCATCATTTCCGGTCTGAGGGCGGCAACGAACACCGCAGAATGATGATCCTGGTTCACATATCCGATGGTGAGTTCGGCAGCTTCCGCATGGGCGTCTATCTGCTCCATGGGAAGATTCCCGACTGAATTCGCTCCTGTGTCCCCGGTCTCAGCGGTCACCGCAGGTTCCGGCTCTCCGCAGGATGCCATGAAAGCTATACCTGCGGCTATCAGGACATAGAAAAATGCTGTGCGCATGATCCCTCCGCGTTCTTTTCATATGCTTGCTTCAGTGGGCGACCCTAGAACGATCGCTCTCCGTGTGATAGTACCACGATGTGATGCCGGAAAGCTAGAACCTTTCCCGGCAGTGAAAATCCTAAAGCGTTTCATGAACCAAGTCAACACAAGAAAGGACATCGATAAAGCGATGCTCAATCTATGAATTTCAGAATTTCATGTTTACGCATCTTCATAACTTATGAGTATACACACTAAACCGATGTTCGCATTCTGTTCCATTCTTAATTCATTTCATTGCAGTACATACTCTTAGCAAATCTTCGCAGAAGAAGTCCATGTTCCAGCGACTCACCAAGTTAACTCATAAATGCTATAGGGCATAAAACCCTTTGCAGAAGTGGATCCCAGGACATAGATCACCATCGAAGAAGAAAAAGGCGAAAACTGCCCTGAAATCTGTTTACTCGAGTACGCATCCGATGGGTCCTGCACCGACCCTTGCGGGGTGTTATATTCGTCCCCATGACCAAGGAGATAAGCCGCCGGCTCCGGGAAACCGAGCTTTGGATCTTCGACGCCGACGATACCCTCTGGGAGAGTGCCCTCTATTTCCGGAGGGCGGAGGAGGATTTCATCGCTCTGATGGAAAGCCTGGGATTCTCAGGCGATGCCACCAGGGAGGAAGTCCGGAGAAGGGATATCGAAAGGCTGTCGGTAACCGGCTATGGAGCAAGGCCGTACATGGACACGCTGCGGAGGATACTGCAGGAGAAGTCACCTGAGCTCTCTCCCTATATTGCTGACAGTCTTGAGTATATATCCAGCTCTCTTCTTCACCACCCCCTGGTCCTCCTGCCCGGGGTAATAGGAACGATAGACAGGATGCACAGGGCTGGAAAGCAGATGCCTGAATGCAAACGGATCATGACATATCATCCCGGCGTTTCGGTGGAGACGAATG
>CAYLXG010000240.1:0-2660 GCA_964387445.1 uncultured bacterium | reverse complement strand
AATGGAGTACAGAGGCCCGGAACCCGCCTGGAAGGTGAACTCATAGGGGAATATCTCTTCCATGCTCCTCAGGGCCACCTGCTGCACTCCCCTGACCGCAATGGCCTCAAGGTCTATGGAAGTGGAACCTGAGAGCCCGCCGGAATAGCCCTTCTCCCTCACGGAACCCAGCAGGGCCCCTTCCGAGGTGTAGAACCTTCCTGTGACATCGAGTTCGGTCTCCCTGGTCACGAAAAGGCTCTCCGCCGAACCGTGGGAAACGCTGGTCTGCGGCTGAGAAACGTCGAGGAGCATGAAAAGGTCTATCGTGAGGTCGGCGGCCATGGACCTGAGCCTTGCGGTCTGTTCCGATGGTTCCCCACGGTAGTCCGGGTGGCCGGATGCGTCCACCACGTGGAACCTGCCGCTCTGGGAAAACACGGCTTCAGCGGCATCCAGAAGAGCCGCTTCGTCATAGTTCCCGGCCTGGTCGTGAAATACCGGGATCACGGCTATCCTGGGCAGGTTCTCATCCCCGGCGGCTGCTGCTGCGGAAATGCATAGAAGAAGAGCAAGGGCAATAACACGGGCGGCCATCGGAGTCTCCTTTCGGTAAACGAATCCCCCTCGATACCTGAATTTACAAGGGAAGCGGGAAAATGAAAAGGGCAGTGTCAGTATCCGGTGACCTGGATGATGCAGTCAAGGTAAAGGGTATCCTCAGTCATGGCGGAGTCAAGCTCCAGGGTGATGTACTCACCGGTCCAGATGGAGTCAATCATGGCGAAGAGGTCGGCCCACTCCTCCCTCAGAAGTGTATCGGCGGAGCCGTCGGGGAACACCGCAGTGACAAGGTAGGCCGGGCCGGCGGGCGGAGATGCGGTGCAGGCCATTTCCATGTGCCTGATCTGGTCTCCGGCAGACTGGCCGAGATCATCCAGGTTCTCTTCGGGAGCCCGTGAGACCTGGGCGGACCCGCCGCCTCCGGAACCGATCCCGGGCCCCGAATATCCATATCCGGCTGAGGATGAGACTTCTTCAAAGACAATGCATTCCATCTCCTGGGCTTCGTCGGCGGACGATGAGGATGCTCCTGTAAGGCCTGCCAGGCCTGAGTCAACTGTGATCTCCTCCACAGAGTCCTCCACCGGGGAGATATCCTGTGCATCCACATCTGCGAAATAGACCTCCTCTTCGGCCTCCTCCACCGGCTCAGGGACCGGTGAATCATCCTCTGCTGCAGCCGGCTCCCCTGCGGTGTGACCCTCGGGTGCGGTCTCGGCATCACCGGTCTGTTCCACCGAAGCGTCTTCCAGCAGGGGCCGTTCACCGGTGACGGTCACGGTTGGCATCGCCTCTTCGGCGTATCGGGACATGGGAGTAGCGGAACCGTCAAGGAAGAAGACCCTCACCCCGAAGTAAACCGAGAACACCGCCGCCACGGCGAACCATGTTCTCTGGCGCTTCCACCAGGGGGGCGGGGCGAGTATCCTCCTTCGCATCCTCTCGAAAGCAGTTTCGTCGGGGTCCCTCCAGCTTTCCCTCCAGGCACTTTCGATGAGCTTCTGGGACTCCAGCAGGGACCTGCATTCGCCGCAGGACCCCAGATGGTCCTCAAGTTCCGCCCTTCTGCCCTCCGGAAGCTCGCCGTCGAGCCATCTCATCAGTTCATCCCTGTTCGGGCAGCTCACGGTTCACCTCCCAGCTCCGCGGCAACGGCGGTCCTCACGGAAGCCCTTGCGCGGTTCAGCCTGGACATCACCGTTCCAACGGCGATCCCCAGTATTTCCGAAATTTCCTCGTAGCTCAGCTCCTGGTCCACCCTGAGCACGAATACGGACCGGAGCGCGGGTGAAAGCTTCTCCACAGCCTTCTTCACCGCATCCACCAGAAGGTCGCTTTCCATCTCCTGAACTGTGGTGTCCGCCAGTGCCGTCTGGCCTTCGGAGCCCCAGCTCTCCTGGAACTCCACCTCGCCCCTCCTGGCCGTGGAACGGGAGTGGTTTATTGCGGTGTTGGTAACGATACGGTACATCCAGGTGAAGAACCTGTAGTCGGTGTTGAAGGACGGCATTGCGTTCATTGCCTTCATGAACGCCTCCTGGGTAACGTCCCAGGCGTCGTCGTCGCATCTGCACATCCTTCTTGCCACTCTGAACACCCTCTTCTCGTAGAGCCTCACAATTTCCCCGAAGGCCTCTCTGTCACCCTGAACGGCCCTCCGCAGCAGCTCCGGCTCCTCCAGGGCCACCGCTGTCATCAGGTATACAAGGTGAAAGAGCATTTCATTCCCTCGCTAGAAATGGAAGACGACACCGGCGCTGAAGCCGGCGTCACCCTCGAACTTCCTGTTCTCGGCCTGGAAACTGAAGAGGTATGCGTCAACGTATGCGTCAAGCATTCCCAGGAGCCATGCCCCTGCGGTATACCATATGAAATCCCTGCGCAGTGAAGAATGGGTCTCGTATCTGGACTCCCAGACGGGGAGACCCGTTTCGGCGTGGTTCTCCCTGGCCTCTTCGGCCAGATGGTGCTCGTAGATTATCATTCCCAGGAGCCCCAGTTCGGCGGACCCGTAGATCACGCCCTTCAGGGGCTGATCGTTGTAGAACTGCCCCCATCCGGGAACCGCCATGCTCCGCAGAAGCGCTCCGGTGGGATCCCTGTACTCTATCGGCCCG
>CAYLXG010000239.1:0-2684 GCA_964387445.1 uncultured bacterium | reverse complement strand
GGTGTCAACGACAGCAAGGGTAAAGGTAGACACGGGAAGGGACGACTCAACAGGTTCGCTGTTCTCGCCGCAACCGACCGCCATGAGGATGATCACAGCTACCGGGATGAATGGCTTCATTCCGCCTCCTTGCGGAAGAGGGTGTTGTGCAGGTAAAATAAACAGCAATATCTCCTCGGGCAAACTCACCTTGATCGTGTAATTCCCTCCCGTTCCGGTTTGTTTTATTCTCCTTTGTGGTTATAGTGAGACGCAACTTTTTTGAGGAGGGAACACATGCTGGACGGGATACTGCTGGGAATCGCCGCCTGGGTGCTGATACGGTACATTCTCACCGGGCTTTACACAGTGGGGCCCAATGAGAGGGCGGTAAAAACCGTGTTCGGAAGGGCCCAGAGGCTCCGGGGCCTTACCACGCTGGACGACGAGGTCATTTCAGGTATGCTGCGCGACACCGAGAAGCAGAGGTACTGCTTCCCCCAGGTGAAGGTGATAATGCCCGGGGGCCCCTACATCAAGCTGCCATGGGAAAAGGTGTACAAGGTCTCCATTGCCACCAAGATCGCCAACATGGCCTTCGACCACGAGACCCCCTCGGCCAACAGGAACGGCACGGTGCTGGAGGCGGTTACCAAGGATCAGCTGAACACCGGGCTCACCGGCCAGATACGCTACCGGGTGTCGGAGAGGAACCTCTACGCCTACATATTCGGTGTAACCAAGCCAATAGTGCATGTGATGGGTTACTTCGTATCGGTGCTGAGGGAAAGGATCGCCACCTTCGAAGCCCCCGGGAAGAGCCAGGCCGAGATGCAGGGCAACGAGGTGTTCGTAGAGGGCATCTCAATTAACGACCTGAGGAAGAACCTCCGTGACCTGAACGACCATATGGACAACGAGTGCAGGTGCTCCCAGGCCCGGTACGGCATCCTTCTCGACGCTTCGCTGATAACAGGGATAGACCCGCCCCAGGAAGTGGAGTCGGCCCTGGCGGCAATAAACACCGCCCACAACCAGGTGTCGTCTGACATAAGCCTTGCCAACGCCGCCGCCGACCAGAGGATAGTGGAGTCGAAACGGGCGGTGGAGATACAGACCCTTAACGCCCAGGCCGACGTGGAACCCCTCCTCAGGCTGGCGGAGCAGCTCTCCATCCTTAAGAAGGCCGGGGGCGACGCCCTGGATTCCTATGTTCGCACGGTGAAGCTGGGGCTGTTCACCAAGGCACGGCGCATAATAGCGGAGGTGAAGCCATGAGCATCACACTCTTCTACGCCGTGGCCACCTTCTTCGCCTTCCTTATAGGCTTTCCCATCTTCCTCTGGCTGCTTCGGCTTATCGGTTTCTACACCATAGTCCAGGAGCGCAGGTACCATGTTTACGTTCTCTTCGGCAAGGTGATAGGCGTGCTGGACGAGCCCGGTTTCTACCTGCTGTGGTTCAAGCTGGGCTGGAAGGCCCTTTTCGTGGGGCTTCTGGGCCGCTGCCACAAGACCGACATGCGCCTGGATCAGAAGTACCTCAGGAGCCAGCCGGTGAACTCCGAAGAAGGCGCTCCAATGGGGATAGGCATCTGGTACGAGATGTACATAAGCGACCCCGTGGCCTACCTGTTCAAGAACGTTGACCCCAGGGGCTCCCTTGCGGCCAACGTGAGCAACTCCACGGTAAGGTGCCTGAGCAACCTGCCCCTGGCCAAGATGCTGGTTGACCGCCACTCGATGAGCAGAACGGTCCGCGACGAGGTTACCCCCAAGTCCAACGAGTGGGGCTACCGTCTGGGCTCCATCTACATAAGGAAGGTTCACTTCAGGGACCCGGAGATGATACACCAGATCGAGAGCAAGGTGGTGAACCGCCTGAGGCAGGTCACCGCCGCCATAAAGCAGGACGGCGCCAACCAGGTGAGCATAATCAGAAGCACCGCGGAAAAGCTCGCCGCGGTGGAGTTCGGCAAGGCCGCCGCGGTCCGCCCTGCCATAATTGGAGAGGCCATGTCGGAGATCTGCCGGGAACCGGAGATCGCTGGAACCATGTTCGACATACTGGAGACCCAGCGGATGGTTGACGGAGAAAGCAGCCTGACCCTTGTCCGTTCAGGGGACAGGACCATGCTCACCGACCTGCTGGCCTCGGGAACAGGAGTTACGCCGGGCTGAGAAGCCATAAATAACCGTGTTAATAATTTCCTGCTTGACAACAGGTTGGAATATGGTAGGTTGTATTTGAAGCGGGCCTGCTCCCTGCTGGAGCAGGCACCGCTCAAATGGAGGTTATCATGAAAAATCTGGCGCTTAAGGTCATCAGTCCGATACTGCTTCTCCTTGTTCTCTTTCAGCTGGTAACAGCCCTTCTTCGGGGGTCCTTCTACGACTTCTTCCACACCTGGCATCCGGTGGCCGGGGCCGGCCTGGCCCTCTTCCTCCTGATCCACCTCGCAATGATCTGGAAGTGGGGATACGGAACAGGCAAAGGGAAAGACAAGCCTCTGTAACATTTCTTCGCTGCTTGTGAGCTGTCCTGTAACCTCTTTGGAACAGGACAGCTTTGCTCGATGATCTGAATTCAACAAAACGAATCCATTAAGGAAATCAGGGGCTGATTCCGTAGTCGTACTGGTGGTTGGCCTGGGAACGGCCTGGTTGAAACATTATTTCAATATTCAGATTGGTATTCCGGTAACT
>CAYLXG010000238.1:0-2784 GCA_964387445.1 uncultured bacterium | reverse complement strand
CCTTCATACAGGCCGCGGTACATGGGATGGGTGGGCGACGCGCAGCGGACCGAGACCAGGAGGATAAGGGCAAGAGAAGCCTGCGCCCTTCTGGAAAAGGGTATGAAGCTCCCGATGAAGTAGCGTGATAATGGATTCTTACATCCCAGGTCTCAAGTTCTGAGCGAGGTCGGATCAGTCCTGAACGCTTTCCTCAGTTCCTCACTATATCCCGTCGCAGCACCGGGCGCCACCGATCTCAAGTGTTGAAACGCCTCCTGAGAGAATCCTTCCTTAATAGATATCAACGGCAGGGCAAAGCGATACAATCTGCCGTTGTCAAAGCCGATCATCACGGCGTTGATGTGCCCGCCCCTCATCACCCCGTAGTACCACACGATGCGCGAGGGTTCCGAGAGGGCAGCCAGCCCCCGATGCGGAAGGAAGTTCCAAACCAGGATGAACAGTGCCACCGGGATGCAGATTATCGCCAGGGCTGCCATACGCGCCGACGGGTCCTCGTTGAGACCCAGAGAGGGACCAAAGCCGGCTGTGATTCCACAGATCACGAGTATGATAAGAGCCGCAATTCGATTCTTAATACGCTGCTTTCTCACAACCGGCTGAAAGTAGAGCTGCAGTTGGTTCATGGTTCCCCTTCTCTTTGTCTCTGGGTTCTTCTCGTGTTTCAGCAACAGAAAAACCTACTGGCCAACGCATATATCTGCAACGCTGGATGTTTTCTCTCCGCAAACCGTTTTGCGAGAACGACCTGCTCGAAGGATCAGGGACGGGGAATCATCTTCCGGGCTTGAAGCCCGTCGGGAATCACAATTGGTTGAACTCCTGGAGCACAGGGTCTTCCTCCGGAACTCTGATGTTTCACTGAATCCTCGCAGGTGTGGCATTGGTTGACGCAATACGCCAATGGCGTATATTCGAGTATGAGATTCATAGAGACTCAGATATTCACAAAGCAGGTGCAGAAGCTGCTTAAAGACGATAGTTACCGCATGCTTCAGTCTGCTTTGATGTTGAAACCTGACCTAGCTCCTGTCATTCCGGGGAGCGGTGGGTTGAGAAAGATGAGATGGAGTCTGCCAGGTTCAGGTAAGAGAGGATCCCTTCGTGTACTCTATTACTGGGATCCGCTGAGGACATTTACATGATATTCATCTACCAGAAGGTGAAACAAGAAAGCATTACGCCTGCTCAGTTGAAAGTTCTGAGAAAGCTAGTGGAGGAGAACCTGAAATGAAGAAGAGTGATTTTGACCTGCTGGTCGCCAGTATCGAAGATGCTGGTGACATCAAAGCTGGTCGCAGGGAAGCATCTCGTCTTTTTGAGATGAGCCCGCCTGAAATCAAAAAGGTCCGAGCTCAGCTTCATGTCTCACAAAGGGAGTTTGCGCTGATGATAGGAGTCAGCGTCAGAACCCTTCAGAACTGGGAGCAGGGTAGAAGGAAGCCTGATGGACCGGCGAATGCGCTGCTGAGGATCGCTTCCAGGAATCCAGAAGCAGTTCTAGAGGCTCTTCACTCGAGCTAGAAGCACCCTTTTGATTAATGCCACCCTCGGGGATGGATGAAATTCTGTTATGCTGATCGGCGGTAAGTTGCCAGTAATCAAATAATCAGGCAACTCTTTGGCCTCCGGGATTACCGCACTTTCTGAAAGAAGTAGTTGGGATTCCTGGCGATGAGCCTGTAGTCCTTCATTCGCTTGACTTTCCTGGTAACATCGTTGACTTCCCATACTGAACCGTCCGCTGAGTTGTCGAAGAGAATGAAGCCTCCTTCGGAGAGGTGTTCACTGCAGTTCATGAAGTCGCGCTTGACTGCTTCACGGGAGTGGTCGCCGTCTATGTAGCAGAATGAGAGTGGCCCTCCCATGGTGAATTGCTTTCCTTCGTTGTCTGTTTGCTGCTGCCTCTGTTTCCAGCTCTGGAAGAACTCGTCTGAGGTCATGCGGAAGGCCCGGGGCGGGTCGTCGGGGCAGAAGTGTTTCGTGTTGCGCTGGAAGCTTTCTTGAATGAAGTCGTTCGTTGCGTCGGTGAACCCCGCTTCTGTGAACTCCCAGCTGTCCACGCAGATAAGCTGGTTCTTCACATTGTGCCTGCGCTTGAGAAGGGTGATCATGCATGCGCTTAGGCCGCAGAATGAACCTATCTCCAGGATGGGGGAGTGGTCGGGGAGGTTTTTCAGGGCGTGGTCGAAGCAGTAAACGTTGCCCCTGGGGAGCATGCCAGGGACAGCCATGGACAGTTTTGTCATCTCGTCGGTCCAGCAGTTGTCGTGGAATGGGCCGCGGAGGGACTCCCTTCTGGCCATCCAGTGGAGTGCGGACCTGGCGGGGTGCCGTATCAGGTTGCGGAGTTTTTTTAGTCTCCCTGGTTTAGAAGAAGAACCTGACACCTATTGCCGCGTCGATGTAGAAGTCGGTGTCCGGTACGATACTGAGGCCCGGGGCCACCTCCAGGAACATGTCGATGTCGTTGTGGGCGAAGAGGTACTCGATGCCCAGGGGCACCCTTCCTCCCACGAAGGTGTCCTCGTCGCCGAATGCCACCCACGCTCCCAGGCCGTAGTACCAGGGAAGCTGGCCCTTCTCGACCTCGATGTCGCCGAAGCTGTGCCAGAGATAGTCGCCGTGGACCATCACCCATTCGTCGGTGAAGCCCCAGGCCGCGGCGGCTGCGAGTGCCGCCATCGCGCGCCAGAACTCCCCCGCTTCGGATTCGCCGACGACGCTGAGGCCAACGGCCAGCACCGGGCCGACCAGCCCGGCCGCAATCGCCCAGACGGC
>CAYLXG010000237.1:0-2826 GCA_964387445.1 uncultured bacterium | reverse complement strand
GAACACTGAACTTCTCAAGCTGCGCCGTGAAATATCTCTTCTGCATTTCAAAGGAGTCGATCATTCTGATCCTTTCGCTATATCCATTATTGCATTACCAATAATAACCCATTGCCGTGCTGCTATCAGATAACGGGGCATACTTCTCATGCCCAAAAGCCTCCATCAAGCAGTATGAAAGGTAATGGAATACGCCGTCCTGCTCCTCAATGTTTGACATGCATAAAAACATGAAGCTATTCTTCAGAGGCGCCAGCGCGGCCATAGGGGGGCAGGCATATTCAGGCAGTTCCATTGAAGCCGGGAGATGCATGATGAGGCTGAACGGAGGAGGGGTTTTCATATGAGAATTAACAGACACATCCTTTGGGCGATACTGCTCTTTTCAGCCGCGTTTTCTACGGCGCCGGCATTCAGTGATGAGGAGATCGAACTTTATGCAAGGCAGTCCCTGGTGCAGGGGGACCTGTATACAGCCGACTCCATATTAACCTCCGGAAGCATGGGGCATCTGGATTTCAGGCTCTCGGATTTCCAGGTGGCATCCCTGGATGCGGAACAGCTCATGCTTCTAAGGAACTCCATTTTCGCCGGGTACGGTTTCCGCTTCAGCGATGACCGGCTGACAGAGCACTTCATTCGCTTTCCGTGGTACACCCCTGTAAGTGACGATGTATCGGCATCCATCACCCCCGTGGACCAGTGGAACATCCACCTTATCCAGTTCTACGAAGAGAGACTGACGACGACAGCCTCAGAGGTACCGGAGGAAAGTGATCTGGTCGGTTTCTGGCACGGAAGCGCCGCGGTGGGTTCTGGGTACTCAAGGCGTTTTTTCTTCTACCCCACAGGCATATTCGCCTACCGGGAGAACAGCATGGACGGCTCCCGCAGGCTTAGTGAGATATGCGGAAAATGGGAACTGCAGGATTCTCATCTTATTCTGAAGGCTGACTCGGTGATCTATCTCAAAGGCGGCCTGATAGCTGAACCATACGCTTCCTACGGCTCGGAGTTCATCATAGAGGGTGCCGAAGAGACGGGAATGAAGCTGAACCCAGCCATAGTGTTCAGACTGCCCCTCAGCAGCTTCACCCGTGATTATGCCGCCGCCCATCCGGAAGCCGGACTCGACCACCTCACCGTACCCTTTATGGAAATAGGCACCGGAGATTACTGGAGGATATCCGGCGATCCCTTCGCAGAGTACCTTGAATGAACCCGGGGAACCCCGGTGCCGCCCTGTAGAGACACATGACCTGGCACTCCTGAATATCCCCCAAAAATCGCTTCTTCAGGCTCATTGACCTTCAACGGCCCTTCGGATATTTTGTAATCCTGCCGATAGATTGAACGGGAGGGGCCGAATGGTTGAAGTGTCTCCTGCAGAACGGGTCCGTCAGCTTATCCAGCGGGGCTTCTCCCTGGTGGAATCCGATCCCGAGGGTGGAAGAGATCTCTTCATGGAGGCCCTGGGCCTTGTGGGGGCCGGAGGAATGCATGAAGAAGAGGGCAGGGCTCTCTTCGGTCTGGGTGAATGCGCCAGGGTCTCCTGGGATTATCCCCTGGCCATAGACAAGTACTCTGAAGCCCTAAAACACGCAAAACATGCCCGGGACTTTCCCCTGAAGGGCAGATGCCTGAGAAGACTGGGCGACATGCACTACTTCCTCACCAGCCTGGACCTTTCCCTGAAGTATTACCTGAGAGCACTGCGCATCTACGATGACCTGGACCTTTCCGATGAGGAGTCCGACGCCCAGCTGCAGTCCGCGCATCTTCTCTCGGCCATCGGCAATGTTCTCAAGCTTTCAGGAGACCTCAACGGCTCAATGGACTACTACAGGAGGTCCCTTGAGGTTTACAGGGAACTTGACCATACCCCATGCATTCCAGGTGTCTCATACAACATAGCAACCGTAATGCAGGAGAGGGGTCGGCTGGACGAAGCTGAAAAGGCCTACGGCGCATCCCTGCGTGAAGCGCATAGACGGAATGACGGTTACCTCATATCCCTGGCCCATAACAGCCTGGGCTCCGTCTGCCTGGCAAAGGGCGATTTCCAGAAGGCTGAGGAGCATTTCAGAACCTCCCTGAGCACTTCTGAAGAAATGAATCGGAAGAGCGGAATTCTGGTCAGCCTGATGAAGCTTCAGGAGCTTCACAGGGCAAAGGGTGAGCTGGAGGAGGCCCTCGAACTGGCGGACAGGGCTGAACAGCTGGCGAATGAGCTTGGTGACATGGCGAAACTGGCCGAAGTCCTCAGGGAGAGGTCCAGGGCCCTTGAGCTCACAGGAGACCACAGATCAGCCTACGAGAGCCTCAGGGGATTCGTGGAGATACAGAAGGACCAGCTGTCGGAAAAGCGACTGAGGCAGATAGATGTACTAAGGCTTTACTACGAGACCGAGGAGAGGGAGAGGAAGATAGAGCAGCTCAACATGGCCAATCTGGAACTGGCCCGGGCCTGCTCGAAGGCCGAGGAACTCACCAGGACCGACGCCCTCACCGGCCTTGGCAACAGAAGGGCCGCGCTGGAATGGCTTGCATACAGGCAGCAGCTCTTCAACAGAACGGGCACGGGATTCAGCCTTATCCTGGCGGACATAGACAGGTTCAAGTCATGCAACGACAGCTTCGGTCACGATGTGGGCGACGTAGTGCTTGTCCAGCTGGCCGGAAGGATCAACCGCGCCATAAGGAAGAACGACCTGGCGGTAAGATGGGGCGGCGAGGAGTTCCTGATACTACTTCCCGAAACCGACATGAAGGACGCGGCCACCGTGGCGGACAACCTGAGAACGATCATCCAGGACGAACCTTTCC
>CAYLXG010000236.1:1174-2896 GCA_964387445.1 uncultured bacterium | reverse complement strand
CGACATACTGGACACATGCCTTGCCATGCAGATAAGGGATTCCGGGGAGCTTATCATGGATGAGCTGGACCGTTACGGAGACGCCCTGGCGGGGCTGGTGAAGCGAACCAGGGGCATCGTGTGCATGGGCAGGACCCACGGCATGAACGCCGAACCCACGACGCTGGCGCTTAAGTTCGCCGGGCATTATTCCGAATACCTCCGCTGCAAAAAGAGGCTGGAAGAGGGAATTGCTTCCGCCTGCGTTGGCACCATTTCCGGAGCGGTGGGCACATTCGCCTACCTGGATCCCTCTGTTGAGGAGTTCGTGTGCGGCAAACTGGGGCTGGGCATCGAGGAGGCTCCCACCCAGGTGGTGGCCCGTGACCGCCACGCCCAGTTCATGTACGCCCTGGCCGCTGTGGGGGGCGCCATGGAAAGGTTCGCCACGGAATGCAGGCACCTTCAGAGAACGGAAGTGGGGGAGGTGGAGGAGCGGTTCAGCAAGGGTCAGAAGGGGTCCAGCGCCATGCCCCACAAGAGGAACCCCATAGTCGGAGAAAGGCTCTGCGGCCTGGCCAGACTCCTCCGGGGATACCTTCAGGTAGCCCTGGAGAACACCCCGCTGTGGCACGAGCGTGACATCAGCCACTCCGCCGCTGAGAGGTTCATCTTCCCCGACGCCTGCGGAGTAGCTTTGTACGGTCTTCGGAAGGCAGCCGATCTGGCCTCCGGCCTCAGGGTCTTCCCTGAAGCCGTTGAGCGGAACGTGGGTGAAGCCGGGGACAGGTTCTTCTCCCAGGGAGTGATGCTGGCCCTGGTCCGAAGGGGGCTCACCAGGGAAGACGCCTATGCGGCGGTACAGGCAACTGCCATGAGGGCCATGGAGAACGGGTCCTCCTTCGCGGAAGCGGCAAAGGATGATCCGGGGATAGCCGGGGTTGTCCCGGAGGAGGAACTTGGCAATATCTGCACCATGGACAATCATCTGCGCAACGAGGACTACATCCTGGCCAGGCTTGGCCTTCACTGATCCATGCGCGGGAAGGGGGAGAAATGATTGCTGGTCTGGCAGCAGGGCTGATCATCGGCGGAACCATCGGGTGGTTCATAATGTTCCGCCGGGCGAGCAGTTCCGAGAAGGAATGGTCCGACAAGGCTGACAGCCTTACCGCCGCCGCCAGGAGGTCCTCGGCGGAGGCTTCCCGGCTTCGGCTCGACCTGAAGAACCTCCAGGAACAGATGCGGGAGGGGCAGGACCTCATCCTGCTTTTTCCGGACCTCATAAAGATGATATTCAGCGGCAAGGACAGCGACGAAGTTGTGGGATACATCAACCGGGCCTGCCAGAACCTGCTCAAGGCAAGCGAGTCCGCGGTGTTCCTGGCTGACAGGAGCGGCGCAAGGCTGGGTCTTTCAGCCTCCACCGGGCTGAAGGAGGTGCTGGGCCACAATGTGAACATCGGCCTGGGGGAGGGCTTCACCGGCCTGGCCGCCGAGACCGGAAGGCTGCTGGACAGGGCCGAAATGGAGAAGGAAAGCGTTCTTGTAAGAAGGAACATGATAATGACCGACCTGGCCGGCTTCAAGCCGGAGTACGCCGCGCCCATGCAGTCCGAGGGGGTGCTCTTCGGCGTTATCACCGTGGGCGACTTCGAGGGCACCGACGCAATGAGGAAGGAAACCCTCAGGGCCCTTGCCGCGGTGGTTGCCGCGGCGCTGAACAACTTGCGCATCCTTGAA
>CAYLXG010000236.1:0-1164 GCA_964387445.1 uncultured bacterium | reverse complement strand
TTCGTAAGGACCTCCGACCTTGACCCTGAGACCGGTTTCTCCGGGAAGTCCAGCCTGGAATCCACACTGGAGAACGAGCTGGAGAGGGTGGAGCGCTTCGGCAGCCCGCTGGCGGTGATGGAGCTTGTGATAAAGTCCGCAGAGGCCCATGACGGCCTGGTCTCCAGGCAGAAGCTCTCCGCCGCTTCCAGCCACCTCCGCGGAGCACTCCGCAACATAGACATAGGAGTAAGGACCGGCAGGGCTTCGGTGGTGCTGCTGCTTCCTGGAACCGGTGAAAAAGGTCTGGACAGCGTTACAGGCAAGCTGGGGGGCGAGCTCCCCCGGATACAGGTCGAGGACGGCTCAACCGTGGGCACCGTTTCCATAAGGGGATGCGTGGTCCAGGGAGGGGAGAGGCTTTCTTCCATGGAGCTGCTTGAGACCCTCCGCAGCCGGGAGCCCATGGACTTCGCCGGATACTACGAGACATAGGAAGGCGCTCTGAGCGCTTTACCCGGAAGGGAAGAGCTGAGGGAAGCCATTGCCTCCCGCGGTCTGGCCATGACCGAGGAGGAGGCGGAGAAACTGGCGGGATACGTGGGCCGGATGCCCACTCCCCTGGAGTTCCACCTGTTCGATACCATGTGGAGCGAGCACTGCTCCTACAAAAGCTCAAGGAAGGTCCTGAAGACCCTTCCCACCGATGCACCGGGGGTGGTTATAGGCCCCGGCGAGGACGCAGGCGTGGTGAATTTCTGCACCCACGAAGGAAGGGAATGGAACCTGGTGGTTGCACACGAGAGCCACAACCATCCCTCCCAGGTGCTTCCCGTGGAGGGAGCCGCAACGGGAGTAGGGGGAATAGTACGGGACGTCTACTGCATGGGGGCAAGGGTCACCGGTTCCCTGGACCTGCTGAGGTTCGGCGATCCCCTGGGGGAGAACGGTGAGACCGTAAGGTCCATAGCCAGGGGAGTAGTGGAGGGCATCTGGAAGTACGGCAATGCCCTTGGGGTGCCCAACATGGGCGGGGACACCGAGTTCCATCCCGGCTACGACGACAACTGCCTGGTGAACGTGGTTGCCTTCGGCATGGTCCCCGCAGATCGGGTGGTGCACAGTTTCGTGCCTCCCCGGCCCCGCGAGGAACCCTATGTGCTCATCCTCACCGGCAAGCCCACC
>CAYLXG010000235.1:1959-2898 GCA_964387445.1 uncultured bacterium | reverse complement strand
GTCAGGATATATTCGGCTAGTTCCATGGGATGGGTAGGATGGGGAGTCAGTGATCGAATCATGTGGGTGTACGCATCCGTTTGCGAGGACGAAGAGGACGAGTTCCAGGGGGGAATGGGCTGGGGCGATGTGAAGCTTGCCGCCTGTATAGGTGCTTTCCTGGGGCCCGTTTCCACCGCCATGGCATTCTTCGCCGCATTCATCCTCGGTGCGGTCACCGGGGGCTCCCTGATGATCCTGAAGAAGAGGGGGGGCAAGGTGCCCATCCCCTTCGGGCCGTTCATGGCAGCGGGAGCGGTGCTGGCCCTTTTCCTCGGCGAACAGCTCTGGAACGCCTACATCGACCTTGTCACCTTCCAGGGGTAGCCGGTGCTCAACCTCATCCCGGGTTTCATTCAGAGCAAACTGGAAGGGAACGGAGGCAGGTCGGGGGGAACTTTCCCCGGACACTGCCTTTTCGTTGACATAGCCGGGTTCACCTCCATCGCGGAGAAGCTCATGGAGAAGGGCAAGCCCGGTGCGGAGGACCTTTCCGTTCTGATCAACAGGGTCTACCGGCCCCTGATCGGCAGGGTGCGCGGCAACGGGGGATTCATCGCGGTTTTCGGCGGCGATTCCATAACGGCTGTGTTTCCGGACGGGAACGGAGCCGGCGCCATGGCCGCGGCCCTCTCCATTCGGGATCACTTCGCCCGGAGAAAAACATCCTACCGAAGGTACAGCGGAGGAAAAGGTATTGAGGTTCGCGCGGGCCTGGCCTCGGGGGAGATCCGCTGGACCATCTTCGGAGAGGGATCCCTGGGGTATGCATTCTACGGGGACGCGGTGACCAGGAGTTCCAGGCTGCCGGCCGGAACCCCTCCGGGGAGCCTGGTCGCCGATGACAGCTTCAAAGGGGACGATGGTAATGAAGGCCCCGGGCGTACACGCATCAAGCCC
>CAYLXG010000235.1:0-1897 GCA_964387445.1 uncultured bacterium | reverse complement strand
TCAGGGGAGTTCCGAAACGCCGCGGCGGTCTTTCTGGGATTCCCCCCGGCGCACGATCCCGTGATGCTGGAGAAGGCAATGGTCCTGGCCCGGTCATGCGGAGGCTACTGGAACGGCGTTTTCTGCGACGAAAAGGGTCTTCACGCCCTTGTGGTCTTCGGAGCTCCGGTATCCTGGGAGAACAACAGGGCAAGGGCTGTTGATTTTGCGGCAAGGGCCCTGAAGGATGCAGGGAACCTGAAGGCCGGGGTATCAGCGGGCACGGTATACGCCGGGATAGTGGGTTCGAGGGAGAGATGCACCTACACCATCCTGGGCGACAGGGTCAACCTTGCGGCAAAGATGATGCACGAAGCGCGGGCGGGGGAACTGAGGGTGTCAGAAGAGGCTGTTACCTCAGCTGAGACCCTCTTCCAGGGGGAAATGACCGGCCGCGACGAGGAGTTTGCCCGGCTGCTGCGGTTCTGCGAGCCGGTATTCCTTGGCAAACCGGGAGGTTTCGTCTCCGTCCACGGGCAGGCGGGCATAGGCAAGTCCAGGCTCCTGCACGAACTGAAGAATAGAATGCCCGATGGTGTGGAAATGGCCTTCCTGCAGACCGATCAGGTCATCCGCAGGGGACTGCACCCGTTCAGAAGGTTCCTTTCAGAGTACTTCCACGGTGACACCGGCAGCGCAGAAAGGTTCGAACAGACCTGGAACCGCCTTGCTGAGCCCGTGGGAAACCGTTCCCTGGCGGATGAGCTGCGGAGGACCAGGCCGTTCCTGGAGGATCTGGCGGGCATTCCCCCGAAGGACTCCCTGCCGGCATCTCTGGACGCGAAGGCGCGGTTCGAGAACACTATCTTCGCGGTGAATGCCTTCTTCAGGGCACTGAGCCTGGCATCTCCGTTGATCATCGTAATGGAGGACTTCCACTGGCTCGATTCGGATTCCGCAAGGCTCACCGAGTTCCTGACACGGAATCCCGAGGGTTTCCCGTACATGGTAATAGCTTCCTGCAGGACGGGCGACGACGGGTCCGTGGGCGATCTGATCGCCGACAGTGAACTGGTCACGGGAAACATCGTGCTGGGGCCCCTTTCCCCGGAGGCGGAACTCGGGCTGATGAACCGCCTCCTTCCGGAGAGCCCCTCGGCGGAGCTCAGGGATTTCATTCTGCAGAGGACCCGGGGAAACCCGTTCTATATGGAGCAGTACTGCGGATACCTGGCGGAGAAATCCCTTCCGGAAAGGAAGGAGGACATCCCCGGGGGAATCACCGCGGTGATAGTGGCAAGGATAGACAGGCTGTCGGCAAAACTGAAGGACCTGGTGCAGAGAGCATCGGTTCTGGGTCGGGAGTTCAATGTTCAGGTTCTCTCCGAAATCCTCAACGGAGACGCGGACAGGCTCCATCGCCTGCTGAAGGAGGGGGAGGCGGAGGCTCTGTGGAGCCCCCTGGACCACCGCAGGTACATCTTCAGGCATTCCATCCTCAGGGACACGGTCTACGGGATGCAGATGGGAAGCAGGCTGCGGAAGCTCCACCTGATGGCGGCCAGGGCCATGGAGGGGATCTTCTCCGGGAACACGGAGATGTTCTCAGAAATGTCCTACCACTTCGAAAGGGCCCGCGAGCCCGAACTGGCCCGTCCCTACCTGAAAAAGGCCGCTGAATACGCAAGGGACAACTACAGGAACCAGGAAGCACTGGACCTTTTCGGAAGGCTTCTGCCCATGTGCGGTTCCCTGGTGGATGAGATACTGGTCTCGGTGGATATGGCGAACGTGCTCATCGACTCGGGGCGAAGGGAGGAAGCAAGGGCTATACTGAACAAGTGCCTGGCACGGGCCGAGACCTCGGGACCTGCGGAAATGGTGGCACAGTGCTGCAGGAACCTGGCGAAACTCTGCC
>CAYLXG010000234.1:0-2965 GCA_964387445.1 uncultured bacterium | reverse complement strand
GGTTCAGATAGTGAAGCAGTACCTGGAATGGGCGGACAGCTACACCGAGGACCAGGTGACCATCCTCTACGACACGATGTGGGACGGTACGAAAACCATGGCCGAAGCCATCGCAGACGGCATCGGCGGTGAACGGAAGAACATCACCCTCAAGCTCTTCAACATAGCCAAGTCCGACAAGAACGACATCATCACCGAGGTGTTCAGGTCAAAGGCAATACTCGTGGGCTCCCCCACCATCGGCAAGGGCATTACCAGCGGAACCGCCGGAATACTGGAAGAGATAGAGGGGCTCCGGTTCATGGGGAAAAAGGCCGCCGCCTTCGGCTGCTACGGCTGGAGCGGAGAATCGGTGGACCGGATCACCGAATGGCTGAGAAAGGCCGGCTTCGAGATCCTGTCTCCAGGTCTGAAGAACCTCTGGAACCCCGATGAAGAAGCAATTGAGAAGTGCGAAGCCTTCGGAAGGGAATTCGCATCATCCATCTGATCCTGTGAAGTTATGAAAGGCATGGTTTCGGTGATGGACAACTACGAGAAGCTGGGACTGTTCTATCTTGGCAGGGATTACGATCCGCAGAACGGCACCGTGGCCGACCGTCCTCTGCTGCTGGCCTCTAAGGACCTGACCACCCACGCGGTATGCATTGGAATGACGGGAAGCGGCAAGACCGGTCTATGCATCGGCCTGCTGGAGGAGGCCGCCATAGACGGCATACCCTCCATCGTGATCGACCCCAAGGGCGACCTGAGCAATCTGCTGCTCACTTTTCCAGGTCTTTCCAGCGGGGAGTTCCTCCCCTGGGTAAACCCCGGCGAGGCGGAGAACGCGGGTCTGTCCCTGGAGGAATACGCCCTGGCACAGGCTGACCTCTGGAGGAAGGGCCTGGCGAAATGGGGGCAGGACGCCTCCAGGATACAGAGACTGAGGGACTCGGCGGAGTTCTCCGTCTACACCCCTGGGAGCACCGCGGGAAGACCCGTTTCCATCCTGGGTTCGTTCAAGGTTCCCCCGGAGGGGATACAGGGGGACAGGGACCTTCTGAACGAGGCCGTGGAATCCACCGTGACCAGTCTGCTCTCCCTTCTTGATCTGGACGCCGATCCCCTCCAGAGCAGGGAGCACATCTTCCTCTCCAATGTGTTCAAGGGCGCATGGGAGCAGGGAAAGGACCTTGACCTGGGGGCTCTGATCGGAATGATACAGAATCCACCCTTCAGCCGTATCGGTGTAATGGACCTGGAGTCATTCTACCCCGGGAAGGACAGGTCGGCGCTTGCCATGCGCATGAACAGCCTGCTGGCGGCCCCCGGGTTCGAGGCCTGGCTGGAGGGAGCGCCGCTGAACATAGATGATCTCCTCTATACCTCCGAAGGGAAGCCCAGGGTATCCATCATTTCCATTGCCCATCTCAGCGAGACCCAGAGGATGTTCATGGTCTCTCTGCTACTCACTCAACTGGTAAGCTGGGTGAGGACCCAGCCGGGGACCTCCAGTCTCAGGGCCATATGCTACATGGACGAGATCTTCGGCTACTTCCCTCCCGTTGCCAATCCCCCTTCCAAGAAGCCCCTTCTCACTCTTCTCAAACAGGCAAGGGCCTGCGGCCTGGGCATGGTGCTCTCCACCCAGAACCCGGTTGACCTTGACTACAAGGGGCTGGGGAACACCGGCACCTGGTTCATCGGCCGTCTTCAGACCCAGCAGGACCAGGACCGGATAATAGAAGGACTCAAGAGCATCCAGGGCGGTCCTGACCAGAACTCCATCAGGGAGACCATCGCAGGTCTGGCAAAGAGGGTATTCCTTCTGAACAGCGTTCACCGTGAACAGGCGCAGCTGTTCCACACCCGATGGGCCCTCTCCTACCTCAGGGGACCCCTCACGAGGGATCAGATCAAGATGCTGGCCGGTGAAGGACCCGTGGAAAAGGAAGATGAGCCTTCCTACAGACAGGCGCCTCCACCCCGTGAGGTTTCGGATAGTCCGCAGGCGGCGGCGGTTCCGCCGGTGCTGCCATCCCATCTTAAACCTGGATATCTGCCCTCGGCGGGGGAAAAATCCCCGGAATACCAAATGAGCGCCTGGGGGCTTGGAACGGTTTACTATCTCGACGCAAGGAAGGGCATTTCCCACCAGGAGGATTTCAGCCTTCTGACACAGCTTGATCCCAATGATCCCCTTCCTTCCTGGGAAACGGCCAGCCGTATGGAACTCCAGTTCGAGGATCTCCTGGGCAAGCCTGCACCCGGCTGCTCCTTCAGGGAGGTTCCACCCTACCTGTCGGACAGGAAGATCGTCACCGCCTGGGAGCGCTCCCTCACCGACTGGCTCTACAGGAACCGCACGCTGGACCTTATGAAAAGCCCTTCCACCGGTATCCTGTCCAACCCCGGGGAATCAGAGAGGGACTTCAGGATAAGGCTTCAGACCGCGGTCCACGAGAAGCGCGACGAAGCCATGGAGAAACTCAGGGAAACCTACGGCAGGAGGACCGAAACACTGGAGAACAGGATATTCGCAGCGGAACAGAGGCTGGAGAAGGAGAGGGAGCAGCAGAAGCACCAGAAGGTTCAGACCGGCATATCCCTGGGGGCAACGGTACTGGGAGCCCTCTTCGGAGGGGCCCGTTCCGCTGTGGGCAGGGCGGCCACCTCGGCCAGAAGCGCCAGCCGGGCCGCCAGGGAAAAGCAGGACGTGGAACAGGCCAGTGAGAAGCTGGAGAAGCTCAGGAAAGACCTGAAGGAACTCAACGGCAAGCTGGAGGCGGAGCTCGAGGAGATCGCGAAGGCCTTCGATCCGGTAAATGAAGAGCTTCAGACGGTGAGCGTTAAACCACTGAAGAAGAACATCACCGTGAAGCGGATGCTCCCGGTCTGGGCCGATTAAGCGGTTACGGTCCCGGCTGATATCTGGAACCCGGCGATGAGGGCCCCCTCCTCCGACAGGAGGGAAACCATCGCC
>CAYLXG010000233.1:0-2974 GCA_964387445.1 uncultured bacterium | reverse complement strand
GCACGAATTGATTGCGGCTTTAGAAGCTAACCAGTTGCTTTAGCAGGTGCATCAAAAAGTCTGGGTGAAGTACACCCAGAGAACCACCATGTCCGCGGCCATGGAAACGGCAGCGACAAGGGCAAGAGCCATAAGCGCGTATTTCACTACTTATCTCCTCTCCTTTTAGAGAAAACGTTTCATGAAATATAGCGATACTGAAAAGGAAAACAACCCGTGCAGCTTCTCAGTTCATTGGGATAAGCTCTATGCCCCCTCCTGTGAGAAGAGCGCACATCAGGGATGCCTCATCCCGGCAGCCCTTCATGTCCATCCAGGCGGAGGCTGCGCTGCGGATGCGGTGGGTTCCGGAGGAGCTGAGTTTCTCAAGCTGTGTCCTTCCGTCACCTGAGAAGGATGACTTCACCTCGATGAAGAAGACCCTGTCTCCCTTTCTGGCAACGATGTCGATCTCGCCGCCGGGGCATCGCCAGTTCCTGTCCAGAACCTGGTAGCCCAGGAGCCCCAGATACCGGGCTGTCTCCTCCTCGCCCGCCCCGCCGGGATTCGGAGTGCCAGGGAACAGCGAAAGCTGGCCTGTCATGTACTTAGTGGCCAGCGGTTCGAAGGACATCCTGTGCATCGGCGAAGGCCCCAGTTGGTCAAGGGCGGCCAGATGCGCCGGCGTTCCATACCCCTTGTGGTTCTCGAATCCGTATCCCGGGTGATTCCGTGCCGCGTCTATCATCATGTCGTCCCTGGTCACCTTGGCGACTATGCTGGCCGCGGCTATGGAAAGGCTCCTTGAATCCCCCTTCACCAGGAAAAGGGAGGGGTGCCCCAGCCCGGGGACGCCATTGCCGTCCACCAGGAACAGGTCGCACCTGTCGGCAAGGGCTTCCATGGCCCTTATGAATGCTGTTCGAACCGCCCAGGCCATCCTGTTGGCGTCTATCTCCCGGGAGGTAACCACTCCGGTGGCCCACGCCTCCGCTGCTCCGGTGATCATCGGGAGAAGCTCTCTGCGCCTCCGGTCGGTGAGCTTCTTGCTGTCGTCGAGGAGGGGATGTTGGAAGTCCGGGGGGAGTATCACCGCGGATGCAACAAGAGGGCCTGCCAGAGGCCCTCTTCCCGCTTCGTCCACACCGGCGATCCGCCCGTAGCGCTCCCGGTGCTCCTGATCGAAAAGGAACAGTGGGTTCACTATCCCTCGAAGGTTCTCCGCTCCTTTATCCTGGCGGCCTTGCCGGTCTTCTTGCGAAGGTAGAAGAGCTTGCTGCGGCGTACTTTTCCACGCCTCGCAAGTTCGATCTTCGCTATGCGGATGGAGTGCAGCGGAAACACCCTCTCCACGCCGACTCCGCCGGAGATCTTCCTCACGGTGAAGGTCTCGTCGATGCCGCCGCCCCTTCTGGAAAGAACGGTCCCTTCGAAGATCTGCACCCTCACCTTGTCGCCTTCCACCACCTGGTAGTGGACCTTGACGGTGTCACCCGCCCTGAAGTCCGGCAGGTCGGTCCTCATCTGGACCTGCCCCACGCTTCTCAGCAGTTCATCCATCGTCCTGCTCCTTTGCACGGTCCGCCTCCCTCATGAGTTCGGCGAACCTCTTTTTCAGTTCATCCAGTTCACAATTCTCAAGCATGTCAGGCCTCACCCTCATGGTTTTCTCCAGGGCCGACCTGAAACGCCACTCAGCTATTTTTGCGTGGTTTCCGGAGAGAAGCTCTTCGGGAACCGTCAATCCTCTGTATTCCGCCGGCCTTGTGTACCTGGGATAATCAAGCAGGCCCGTTGCGAAACTGTCGCTCTTCGCCGATTCCAGCCTGCCCAGAAAACCCGGCAGCCATCGGAATACGGCCTCTATCAGGAACATGGCAGGTATCTCCCCGCCGGATACGACCGCGTCTCCCACACAAATCTCGTCGGTAACCGCTTCCCGGCGGAACCGCTCGTCTACCCCTCCGTACCTTCCGCAGAAAACCAGAAGTTTTCCGCATGACGCCAGCTCACGGGCGTAATCCGTATCCAGGCGTCTGCCCTGGGGGGTCATCAGGGCTACCCTGGCATTATCCCGCCAGGGTATCTCTTCCAGGGTGTCGAACAGCGGCTCCGGTCTTATCACCATTCCGGCTCCTCCGCCGAACTGGTAATCGTCTATGGAGCCCCTGGCGTCCACAGGGTGATCCCTCAGGTCGAAAAGCTCCACCGAGGCAATGCCCTTCCCTATTCCCCTGCCCACGATCCCCGAGCTGAGGAACACCGAAAAAAGCTCCGGAAAAGCGGTCGCCACGGCGACCTTCAGGGCAGGTCCTATGACTCCAGCTCCTCCAGACCCTGGGGCAGGTCCACCGCAATGGTCCTCTCCCCGGGATCCACCTCTCCAGTGAGCGCCATGTTCAGGGGCACGGGGAATATCCCCGCTTCTCCCCTCACCAGCAGCTGGGGGTTGGTGCTGTTGTACTGCACCTCCTCCACCGCATAGCGTTTTCCATTGGAAACGATGGTGAACCCGCGGAAACCGTGAACCGGGAGCGGATAGCCGTCCCTGAGAACCGTGGACAGCTCCGCGGTGACGGTGTTTCCCCTGAGGGCTTCGCCCTGCTCCCTGGTGTAAACCCCTTCGCAGTCAACCGTGATCCGCTCATTGTCCTTCCTGCGGGAACGGTTCACCTTGAAGGGTTCCTCACCTATGTAAAGAACTGAACCCTCCTCAAGGGCAACGGCTGGTCCAAGCACGAAGAGCTTGAGTATCAGCCTGCCTTTGAGGCCATGGGTTCTCTCAACGTATCCGTAGGCTACCTTTTCTTCCATGAAAAACCTGCTAGTCCACTATCTCGATAGTGGCCTTCTCACCCTTCCTCGCCGCGGCCGAGCGAACGATCATCCTCATAGCCTTGGCTATCCTGCCTTCCTTGCCGATAACGCGGCCGAGATCCGCGTCTTCGACCCTGAGCTCGTAGACAGTCATGTCTTCCCTTGTGGTCTCTTCAAC
>CAYLXG010000232.1:0-2989 GCA_964387445.1 uncultured bacterium | reverse complement strand
TCGCCCAGGTCCCCCGAGCGCCTCACAAGGGGGGCCAGAGCTTCGAAGGAGCCGTCCTCGATGTCGCCGGTGAAAACTACGCAGTGGGGAACGCCGGTGTCCAGGAAAGAAGCGGTGAGTCCCGGCGGGTCTGCCAGGGGTCTTTCCAGCCAGTGGACCCGGGGCTCCGTGGTCCATATCCTGGCTTCAGTGTCAGAAAGCACTATGCCCCTGTGTATGCCGGCGTCGCTTTCGAACAGGAACTCCCCGTTCATTGGGACCATGTCCAGACTGGCGGCGAAGCGGCAGATGCATCTTGCTCCGTTGCCGCACATCTCCGCCCTCCCGCCGTCGGAATTGTAGTATCGCATCATGAAGGCTGCCTCCCGGGAGTTCAGAACCTCTATCAGTCCGTCGGCACCCACGCCCAGCCCCCTGGCGCAGAGTTCCGCTATCCTCCCGGGGGAAAGGGCGCCGTACCCCCGGCCCCTGCCGTCCACCATGATGAAGTCATTCCCGGCACCGCTCATTTTCCAGAAAGTCATACCCATCTCATGGCCTTTCATTGTTCTCGAGTATACCAATGTGGTATGCAGCCCTCCGGGTCATACCCCCCTCTTCCAGCAGCCTGACAAGATCCAGGCGAAGCTGGGGATCCGGTCCCCAGGCATCAAGGTAGCACTCGAAATCCAGGGCCAGCCTCTCAAGTGAATAATCCCCTTCCAGGTAGGCCATGAGGAGTATCTGCAGAAGTTCTATGGAGGCGTCGGGTGGCACTTCCCCGGGGGATCCGGAAAGAAGCAGTAGCCCGGCGGATATCCTGTGCGGATCCATTTAAGCGAACCCTGCTTCCGCCATGGTGATGCCGGCATCAACAGGCCAGGTGACCGCCTGCATCGCCTGCTGATAATCGGTGAAGTAAGGGCCGTACTCCCTCTCCCACAGAACATGCCTCCGGAGGTTCTCCGCCGGTTCGCCGTCGAGCTGGAAGACCCGCAGCGACCGGCCCTGCCACACCGGGACCAGCCTCTCAAGGGTTTCCGGATAGTAGTGCAGCCTCACAGCCAGTGAGCCGTCGGGCACTCCGGTGAGGCCCGCCAGGTAGAGCAGCCCCTGGAAGGAGCGGTCCAGGGCAAAGTCCGCCTGGTAGACAAGGTAATCCGCGCCCTTTTCCTCCATGAAAGCCGCCATCTCCCCCTCTGAGCCGTACATCCGTTCGGCGAATTCGATTATGGTCTCCCTGTTCCCGGCGTTCTCGAAGAAGGTGTGGGTCACCGTGGGAGAGCCGGCATAGGCGGACAGCAGACCGGATATGTGCCAGTATGAAAGAAAGGTGCCGTCCTTTTCCCCGGCCCATTGAAGGAAACCGTCGAGCTCGCTGTCGGTCAGGAGGGATCCCCCCTCCCCCATCTCCACTCCTGCACTGGAGAGAAGTTCCCCCTGCGCCGGGGCGAGCATGGAGAGGGTGCCGAAAAGCGGCACCGCTGCCGCCAGCAGGTACCTGTTCCTGCCCAGGGCCGCAACTACGGGTGGGATCATCGCCGCGGCCAGGAGCACATGCAGTCTGTCGAAGAAGAGGTATCCCGCCAGGGAAACGAAGAACAGCCAGTAGATCAGGGTCTTCCCGGAAAGTGACCGGAAACGCTTCAGCCCCGCGAAGGCAGGTATGGCCGCAGCTCCGAAGAGCAGCAGCATCTGCCCGGGAGAAGGACTCGTGTATCCGCTTACCCAGAAAAGCCTTGCGTCGGTGCTGAGGAGCGTCGGGTCCCCGGGGTGGGAGAAGAGGAACCTGAGCTTCGCCACCACCACAGCGGTAACATGTCCGGTGGACTCAGACGGGAAGAAGGCCGAGGCCAGGAATGCCAGGGCGATCCCCGCCAGCCCCGGGGCTCTCCACCTTCCCGAAATGGACGACACCGCTGCCGCCGCAGCCATGACGGAGGCCGGTGAGAGTATCGCGCCGTCGTGCCTCATGTGGGAGAGCAGGACCGCTGCGAGGAGCTGCGCCGCGGCGAAGGGTACCACCGTTCTGCTCCCCGCCCTTGAGAAGGCCAGCCATATGAAGAGCAGGAAGGAGAGGAATCCTGTGACCTTCCACGCCGCCAGCGCGCAGAACAGCAATGCCCCGCCGGCGACAGCGGCAAGGAGGGCCTTTCTGCCCGCCCTTCCCCGGGAGATGTCCGCCAGCATCAGCGCGGCCAGAAGCAGGGGGAGGGCTACCGTTTCCCTGTAGAGGCTCTCCCCCCTGGTCCTGAGAAGCGCCGGAAGGAATACGGTATAGATCGCGGAACCCAGGAGGGATTCATCGGTGCGGAACCCTGTGTTCCGCATCCAGAGGAAGAGAACGGGAATGGTGAGGAGGGGAAAGAGCCTGGAGAACAGCCTGATGAATGAGTCGAAGTCCCCGCCTGTGACCCGGTGCAGCCCTCCGGCAAGGTACTCCTCGAATATGGAGTTCTCCCCGGTGACCATGCCTCCAGGGCGCATCACCAGGGTGTCCAGCTGCGGGATCCCGGTTCCCGACGATACCATCTCCGCGTATCTGTAGGCCTGGGTGGTCTCCCCCTGCATCCTCTCCGGGGGTGGCATCACCGCCTCGGCGAAGACCGTGCGGAAAACAGCTCCCCCTGCCATGAGGAGCAGGATGAGCAGCGCCGTCTTTGCTTTTGAGGCGGTTTCAGCCGATGCGCGCATGGCGCTTGGCGATCTTGGCTGCAATTATCTTCAGGGTTTCCGCCGGGCCGGTGCCTCCGATGGCAACGGAATCCACCGTCGGCCAGCCGAACCTGTTAAGGTCCCGTGACATGTCCTCGGTGGACATTATTCCCGGGAGGTCCCGCTTGTTGAACTGGAGGACGATGGGGATCATGGACATGTCGAGGCCGTAGCTCTTAAGGTTGTGCTCGAGGTCGTCCAGCGTGTTCAGGTTGGCTTCGGCCCTTTCCTTCTGGCTGTCGGCCACGAAGACTATGCCGTCGACTCCGTCGAGGATCACCCTTCGGCGCAGGGC
>CAYLXG010000231.1:0-3036 GCA_964387445.1 uncultured bacterium | reverse complement strand
GGAACACCCCCAGTACTACGGCGACGAATACGGCCACACCACAGCTGAAAGCTGCTACGGCAAGGGCTGTGCCTGGTGGTGGATGATGGCGGTGCTGGCAGGCTGGGGCACCAGCGGAACATCGGTGGAGTACATATCGGATGGTCTTCCGTATCTGGTGGAGATCCCCAGTCCCGTATCTGACAGAGCCACTATCTCGGTTTCGCTCTCTGAGGTATCACCACTGGATATTCTGGTGTTCGACGCGACGGGGAGGCGGGCGGCGGAGATATCTTCCGCCTCATTGCCCTGCGGAAGCCACGAGTTCCAGCTGAGCGACCTGGAATGCGGGGTCTATCTTATTGACCTCGAAGCAGGAGGATACCGTTCCAGTCACCGTATGGTGGTAGTTAACTAGTATAAAAGAAAATAAGTTGACGCACTTTGTGTTTCCTTGTAGTATGGGAACTCGCCCGCAGACCTTTCCCATCCTGATCAGGAGAAACACATGGAGATCAGACAGAACAGAATAGCCTCCTTTCACTACACTCTGAAGAACCCCGAAGGAGAGGTCATCAGCGCTTCTCCCGAGGACAGTCCACTTACTTACATCCACGGCACGGGATCCATTATTCCCGGTCTGGAGAGGGAACTGGAAGGAAAGTCCCAGGGCGATTCCTTCTCCGTTGTTGTGTCCCCTGAAGAGGGATACGGCCAGCGGAACCCGAACCTTGTCGCTGTGCTTAAGAGGGAGGTCTTCCACGGGATAGACGAGATAGAGCCGGGAATGCAGTTCCAGGCCCAGGACAGCAGCGGGAACCTTCAGGTGATAACCGTTTCCCAGGTGGATGGCGATTCCGTTACCGTTGACAGGAACCATCCCCTGGCCGGGATGACGCTCGACTTCACGGTTGATGTGGTGGAGGTAAGGGAACCCACTGAAGAGGAACTGAGCGGTTCACCCGGGGAAGGGCCTAAATAGCGAAGTCGGCCCCGATGGTAAGACTGTCATGGTCAAGCAGGGAGAAACCCTTCTCTTTGAACAGCCTTACGCAGGCTTTCACCACCTCCCCGTCGTAGACCACGCCTGCCCCCTCCTGAATGGCCTCCAGGGCAACTTCCACCCCCTTGCTGGCCCTGTATGGTCTTCTTGAAGCAGTGGCCTCGACAACGTCGGACACCGCCACGATACGGGCTTCCATGGATATCTCCTCACCCTTCAGACCCTGGGGGTAGCCTGAGCCGTCCATCCTTTCATGGTGCTGAAGGATCACCCTGGCGATGGGCCATGGGAACTCTATGGACTCGAGTATGTCGTAGGCCGCCCGGGGGTGTGTCTTCAGGAAATCCACCTCGTGTTCGCTCAGGAGCCCTGGTTTGCTGAGTATCTCGGTGGGGATGCTGAGCTTGCCGAGGTCGTGGAGGGTGGAGGCGATCCTGATGCAGCTGACCGTCTCCCGGGGGAGACCCATTTCCTCGGCGATGGCGCAGGCCAGGTGGGCCACGCCCTTCTGATGTCCCGAGGTGTAGGGATCCTTCATCTCCACCAGCATGCTCATTGCCGATACGGTGCCTTCGATGGCGCTCTGAAGGCTCTCCACGCTTCTCCTGAGGTCGGATTCGTACTGTCTTGTCTCGGAAACGTCCTTCACTATTCCGTCGATATAGGTCCTGCTTCCATCGGGGGAGGAGAAGGATCTGGCGGATATGGATGCCCAGAATGCGGAGCCGTCGGCCCTTCTCATTTCCACCGCGTGATCCCTGATTACCTTTCTCTTGCCCAGCAGTTCCAGCATCCTGCTCCTGTCCTCCCCCCGGGCGAAAAGGGATACCGAAGTGGTTTTGAGGATTTGAGAAGGTGAATCGTAGCCGAATATGGAGGCCATTGCCGGATTGGCCTCCAGCAGCCTTCCTCCTCCGTTCGCTTCGCTCCTGAAGAGGCCAACTGGAACGTTGGTGTACAAAGTGCGATAGTTCCGCTCGCTTTCCCTGAGGGCAGCCTCTGCCCTTTCCCTGTTGGTTACATCCTTGAGTACCGCCTGAATGTAGTTCTCGCCGTCTATTTCGATGGCGTTGAGCCCCACCTCTGCTGGGAAGACCTCGCCGCTGGACCTCCTGTGCATCCACATGAAGTACTGGGGCCCCTCCTCCACCGCGGCTCTGATGTAGGCCAGGGCCGCCTCCTTCGACGTTCTGCCGTCCGGCTGCTCCGGGGGGGAGAGGTCGTATGGAGTGCTGCCCGCCAGTTTGTCGGCGGTGGTGCCAAAGGTCTCGGCGCACTTTGTGTTGCATTCCAGTATGGTGTCGTTCTGGATGAAGAGGATGGGGACCGTGGCGTTCTCGAACAGCGCTTCGTACCTGTTGCGGCTTTCCGCAAGGGCCCTGGCCGCCGCTTTCCTGCCCTGTTCCTGCTCGATGCTGTCCAGGGCGAAGGCGATGTCGTCGCATACCTCCTTGAAAAGGGATATCTCCTCGGCGTCAGGCGGGTACTCTCCCAGGCTGGTTACCGTAAGGACCCCATGTATCCTTCCATGGCACTCCAGCCTGCAGGACATGATACGTCTTGGCTCGACGGTGTCCGGCTTCAGGGGGCAGTCTCCGCAGACCGTGCGGTTCTCATCGGAGATCCAGGATCCCTGGAAGCCCATGGATTTTTCGAGGCATGGAGTGTATTTCCCCTGCATCACGTGATCCAGCAGAGGCGTCAGGTCTTCTCCCGGAATTGCCTCTGCGGCGGACCTGAAGGATCCGTCCCTGTTCAGGAGGAATATCCACGCGTCCTTGTAGCCCCTTGTCTCCACCAGTTTCCTGCAGGCGCCGTCTATGAGCTTCTGCACGTCGGTCTCGTTGGTGATGAGCTGGTTGATGTTCCGTATGGCCCTCAGTATAAGGTTCAGGTGCTCGACCCTTTCCTCGGCGACTATCCTTTCCTCTATCTCCGTGCGAAGGAGATTGACCGTGTCCCTCAGCCTTCCCGTTCTCTCCTCCACCAGGTCCCCCAGGTGGGCCCTGTCCTTCTCCAGCAGATAGCTAAGCTGCGGCCCGAGCTCTTCGGCT
>CAYLXG010000230.1:0-3114 GCA_964387445.1 uncultured bacterium | reverse complement strand
CATGGTTCCCAGGCTGGTGTTTACAGGCGGTGTGGCAATGAACGCCGCGGTCGCAGAAGCCCTGGCCAGGGAGGCGGGGGCGGAGGTTTCCGTACCGGACGATCCCAGAATGACGGGAGCCCTGGGGGCGGCCATTACCGCCTCTTCGATACCACGGTGATTTGACCTTCAGAGGCGTATGGAGTATCGTTTTCACAATCACCGGAGGCCAGGATGAGAACGATGAAGGTCCTGATCATAGACGATGATCCGGCATCCGTTGCCCTTGCCAGGCAGTGGCTGAAGAAGGATGGTCATGGGATCGTCACCGCCGCGGACGGCGAGGAGGGTCTCTCCAGGGCGGCCGGTGAGGAGCCCGACCTTATCCTCCTGGATGTCCATATGCCCGGCATGAACGGCTTTCAGGTCTGCGAAAGGCTCAAGGCCGACTCAAGGCTGAGGAATATTCCCGTTATTTTTCTCTCCGCCGCCGACGAGACCAGGGAGAAGGTGAAGGGCCTCGATCTCGGGGCGGTGGACTACGTCACCAAGCCCTTCGACAGGTTCGAGCTACCGGCACGGGTCCGGGCTGCGCTGCGGACCAAGAGGCTTCAGGACCTTCTCACTGTCTACAGCGAGATAGACTCCCTCACCGAGGTCTACAACCGCAGGGTCCTCATGGAGCGGCTGGAGCAGGAGTGGAACCGCACCAGGAGGTACTCCACCACCGTTGCCTTCATAATGTGCGACATAGACCATTTCAAGGCTGTCAACGACACCCACGGCCACCCCACCGGCGACCAGGTCCTGGAGAGGATCGCAACGCTTCTGAGGAAGTCGGTCCGCTCCTCGGACATGGTGGGCAGGTACGGCGGCGAGGAGTTCGGGATAATCATGGTCAACGCCGACCGCGACAGCGCAGCCTCCGCTGCGGAGCGGTACCGCTGGAAGATAGAGTCCATGGACCTCCATTCCCGCAAGGGGGAGTTCAGGGTCACGGTGAGTTTCGGCGTTGCTGATTCCCGGGGCAAGGACTCTGTCAACCAGCTTGTCACAGCCGCCGACAGGGCTCTCTACAAAGCCAAGGAAACCGGCAGGAACACCGTCTGCACCGAAGAGTGACATCCCCATGGAATATCCCCCGGCCAGCTGAAGTATCACCGCTGTAAAACCCCAAAGGAGGAGCAGCGATGAGATTTCTGGCAGTAACGGCGGCAGTGGCGGCGGCGGCGATGGCCACCCCTTCATTCGAGAGGGCGGTCTCCAATGTTGCGGAGATGGTCTGGAACCACAAGGTGGTGGATATTGCTTCCAGGTTCGGCCTGGACGTGGTGAACGTCACCTGGGAGGACACCGGCAGGTACGGCAACTCCTGCTGGGGTCCCAACATCTCCGACCTCACCATTCAGGTGCATCATGGCGACAGGGATCAGGAGACCCTCACCTGCATGCCGGTGATAAGGTACCCCAACTTCCACGACCTTTCGGCAGACCTCGACCCCGACGAGTTCTACCTTCTGGTGGGCAACGAGAGGGGAGACGAGCTGGAACCGGTAACCCTCACTGATTACGTGGACGATCTCAGGGACTATCTCCACGACGAAGACAGCTGGGGCGGCAGGCAGAACAGCCTCCTGGCGGAGAGGGACAGCGTTGTCCTTGTAAGCGCCCAGGCGGTTTTCCTTCCCATAGAGGAGGACGGAGAAGCGACCTTCAATCCGGTCCTCTACAACTACCAGAGCTATGAAGGAAGCCCCGGCGTTCTGGCCATCCTGGCCACCAGGGAGGGAACCAGCGCCACCATAATAGACAACAGCGTGGACTACAGCGCCGACTACTACTCCTGGGGCCAGAGGCTCTACTTCAATGAAGACGGCGAGAGGGCCAGCCTCACAGGCTCCAGGCTCTCCGACTTCCTGGAAGACCCCGAGAATCTTGAGGAGCTCATGGGCGAGACCATGGAAGCCGCCGGGGAAGAGGGACTCAACATGGTCCTCCTTATCCAGATCCCCCTGAGACAGAAGGAGAGAAGGGATCTCTGGTTCGAGGGCACCGGCGGTCTCTGTTACTCCGCTCCCATGGCCTGCGAGGAAGCCTGCGCCTCCTCAGACGTTGAGGCTGCGGTGATCGGCCACGGCGAGCTGGAGGGTCCCTTCAGGGAGATAGACGGCCTGCCGATAGTGAGGGACGAGAGGTTCCCCATAAGGGTCACGGTACAGTTCTACAAGGCCACCTCCAACGGTGTTGCCACCGAGGGGGACATAGCTGAGATAGCCGCCCAGATCACAAGGGTATACGATGATGCCTCCTACGTTGGCTCCCTGGTCTGCCCCGAAGAGAAGATCGACCGGCCCACCGACTGGGACCACGACGCAGTCGAGGTTTCCCTCAGGAAGCAGATCCCCTGGTTCTGGTAGAACAGAAAGCAAAGCGCAAAACGGAAGGCCCTGGCGGATGCCGGGGCCTTCGTTTATTGTGGTATCATGGAGAACACGTATCTTGCTGAGAGCGCAGCCGACTGGCGGAAATGGCTTCAGGAGAACCACGCCACCGCCGGGGAGGTCTGGCTCGTCTTCTGGAAGAAGCACACCGGAAAACCCTGCGTCGAGTATGAAGACGCGGTAAGGCAGGCACTCTGCTTCGGGTGGATAGACGGGCTGATAAAAAAGATCGACGAAGAGAGCTACGCCAGGAGGTTCAGCCCCAGGCAGGCGGACAGCCCCTGGTCGCCCCTTAACAGGGAACGGGCCCTGGAGCTTATCAGAACAGGGGAGATGACCGACCCGGGAATGGAAGCGGTGAAAAGGGCCAGGGAGTCAGGCGCCTGGTACGTTCAGCCGACTGCGGTGGAAATGCCATCAGAGCTGGAGGAGGAGCTGGACAGGAACAAGAAGGCCGCTCTTTTCTTCAGCGAACTCGCACCTTCATACAGGAAGCGCTACATGGGCTGGGTGGGCGACGCGAAGCGCCCTGAGACCAGGAGGGTAAGGGCAAGAGAAGCCTGCGCCCTTCTGGAAAAGGGTATGAAGCTGCCCATGAAGTAGAAAAAAGGATGATTGCATCCCAGACTCAAGTTCTCAGCGAGGCCGGATCAGTCCTGAACGCTTTCCGCAGCTCCTCACTATATCCCGTCGC
>CAYLXG010000229.1:0-3152 GCA_964387445.1 uncultured bacterium | reverse complement strand
TCCCACGGCGGTTCCCACGGGAAGGACATCCCCCATGTCGTAGAATGCGTATCCGCCCAGGGTGGTCTCTTCCAGGACATCGCTGTACTCGTCGGTCCTGAATTCCCCCTGGTAGAGCACGTTGGGGGAGCCGTCGAGGTTGGTTATGGCATCCCTCGGCGCATGGGAGGCGAATGCGTATCCCAGCACCGGGCCGGCTTCGATCTGGGCGGCGGCTCCGAAGAGGGCGCTCTGTCTCGAGGAGGTAAGGTCAGGGGTAAGACCCCAGGTCCGGTAGGTATTCCTGTACATCAGCTCGTCGGAGTTGTCGATAAGGAGGCCCTGAGCCAGCGAGATCCGGTAGTTGCCGGCGATCGCCTGGCGCACTATGCCGTCGTCCTGGAATGAGAGGTAGGCCTTGCCAACGTCGAACCTGTCGTTCACCGGGGCGTCCAGCCCTGTGAACAGTTCGCCCCCGGCGATGGAGTTCTCCCCCCTGGAAAGCCTGGCTCCAAGACGGTACCTGTCCCCCATTCCGACCCTTACCCTGTGGGTGAAGCCGGCGGTGTTCCTGGCCTGGAGGAGCTGGTCGTACTCGGACTGGAGCCTGGTGATCAGCTCAAGGCTGTCGATGGAGGTGGAGGAAAGCTCCCGCCCCCCGGCGAGGATGTCGGCGATGGCCGATTTCATCTCGGATATCTGGCCCTCCAGGCCGTCCTCTATCCCAGCCCTTCCGGAACCGTCCTCGTAGATGAACCGGTAGTTCCCGAAGAACTCCCGGGAGGAATAGTCCGGTTCCCTGACAGAAATGTAATCCCTCATGTTCCTGTATCCATAGTAGCGAAGGTTCTCGGTGCCCCTCAGGGAAGTAACCGAGGACACCGGACCCAGTGTTCTCAGCCTGGCGTCCACGGCGGCGGCGTCCACGAAGCTGACCCTGTCCAGGCTTCTCAGGTCCCACCACCTTGCGGTGTTCACAGGCATGGGACGGAGGAGAAGGTCCTCCCAGTACTCCACCGCGGCGTCACCGGGGCCGTCCTCGGTGGCCAGCCTTTCCATTACGTCCAGCACCTGGGGGGATAAGCTTCCCGCTTCAGGAGGGACCACGATGCAGTTCTCCCGGAGCCAAAGCATTGTCTCGGGATCGAAACCCGGCAGTTCAGCCACCTCATAGATGGTCTGAAGACCGCCAGTGGCCCATATGTGTTCGTACAGGGTCTCAGCCTGTTCGCCGGTGAGGCCGGACATGGCCTGGAGGTCCTGAAGGGTGGCGGAGTTCAGGTCGAAACCCGGAGGCGACACCTGGGCAGCCAGAATTGCCAGGATCAGACTAGAAACCATGACTGACCCCGAAGGAATGGGACAGGTTAAGCTCGGGATGGGTCACCACCGCGTAGGAGAGCCCTATCCCCTTCACCCGGGCTGAAAACCCTCCGGTCAGTGCGGCGGGACCGCTCATGGCGCCTGCATACAGTGTCACCGGGCCCAGGGGAAGGGAGCCGCCCACGCGGACCCTGGTGCCCCTGAAGTCCCTGGAAAGGGCCAGCGCCGTTACGAAACCCTCGGCGGGTTCGTAGGATACCCCGGCGTCCATCTGTCTGTGCATGTACTCCTGGGAATCGCCGATCCTGGACTCGAAGGGGTTCTTCACCGCAGCGGCGAAGACCCATCTGTCGTACATGTCTATCCTGAATCCGGCGTTAACTGAGAACGCCGTGGCGGAGCCGTAGCTGCTCACGCCGTCCTCGATGGCCACCCTTGAGATCACCGGCTGTATGCCCAGGGAGAAATCCCTGCTCAGCTTCCCGGCAACGGTAACGGCAAGGATCTGCTCGCTGTAGAGGTCCCCCCCGAACCACCGCGCCGAACCGGCCAGGTTCCACCGGGGAGAGAGGGCGAACCCGCCGTCGACTCCGGCGGTGGCGAAGTCCAGGTTCGTGTATGGGAGCTTTCCCGAAACGGTTACCGATGCCTCCCCGGCGGTGGCCGGCGATGCAGGGTTCCAGAGAGCCCCCTGGAAACCTCCGAAAACCACTCCGGTGCCCCCCATGGCCATGGCGGGGATGCCCATCTCCATCTCCTCGAAGGCGGCCGCCGCCGGCAGGGCCAGGAGGAAAAGCGCAGCCAGTCCCAACGTTCTGCTTCTCATTGCATCCCTCCTATTCCAGCGGAGCCGCGATTACCACGGTTTCCGCTGTTGTGAGCCTGTCGCCGTCGGGGTACACCGCCTCGAGAAGGAGAAGGTACTGGCCCATGGGCAAATACTGGTTCATGTCGTCGCGGCCGTCCCAGCTGAAGATGTCCCCCGCCGGGGAATTAACCGCCAGGCTGGCAAGGTCCCTTCCCGCCCGGTCGTAGACGGTGAGGTTGAACCTCACACCCTGGGGTCCGCCGTATTCAATGGTGCATGTTTCACCCAGCACCGGGGCGAAGGGGTTCCCGCTCACATCCAGGTGGAAGTAGTTGTCTATGGCCGGGTTGAACACCGTGATGTCGGTCTGGTACCTGGGCAGGAGCTGGTAGCCGGAATCGTAGGGCTCTGTGGAGTCATACTGGCCGCCTATGCCCTTCAGGAAGAGCCTGGTTCCCTGTGATATTCCCGAAACGTCTATCCCTGTGGTCTCGTTCACCCTCACGGGTATGACGGTCTGCCCGTTCCACACGTCGAAGTTGTAGCCCCCTCCGGCGTAGGACGGGCTGGTGGCAACGGTGACCCACTGGACCAGACCCGGGTTTCCAGCGGCAAGGAGCATTCCCTCCAGTGACTCGGATACCGGCTGGTTCCTCACCAGCTGAACAGGCTGGGGCATGCCGGGGTTCCCCACGTACTCGTAATCGTCCACAGAAGAGGGCGATATCTCCGTAAGGCCGTTGTAGACCTTGATCTCGCCGGTTATCTCCCACTCCTCCCCGGGCATGAGGTCCATTGGGGCTTCGTAGGCGTAAACGTTGATGCCCGCCGTCTCGTCCTGCACGTAGAAGCTCACCCCGCTGGTGGAGAACAGCGTGGTCTCGCAGGTGGCGATCCCGCTGATGGTAACCGTCTGCCCCAGGAGATCGGGTATGCCGTCGCCGTCGGAATCCTCCCGTGCCTGGGCAATGGTAAGGACCTGGGCTCCGGCCATGCCCCAGAGCAGCAGCGCCGGCAGTAAAGCCTTTGTCATCGTTCCTCC
>CAYLXG010000228.1:2340-3187 GCA_964387445.1 uncultured bacterium | reverse complement strand
TATGAGTACTCCTGCAGGGGAGACCTGCTCCTGCGAAGACTGAAGTTCGACTCGGCCATGGAGTCCCTGAGGCTCTGGGCCTTCCTGTTCAGCGAGAAGGACAGGCTTTTCCTGGCCAGGGAGAATGGAATGAAGATCGTGAGCCTGATGAAGGACCTGGGGCAGACCTCCGTGCTCACCTATGCATTTCCGAACACGCTCTCCTTCTATGCGGATGAGCTGTGGTGGGCTCCCTGCTTCGCAGAGGAGACATACCTTCTCGACGAAGCGGCGAAACTGGGGGCAACGTCGGAGCTCTGCTACGTAAGGGCCGCCCTGGGAGCCATGGTTACCGGGGACTACTTCCCTGACCCGGACCTCTGCATAGCCGGAACCGGCGGGTGCTGCGACGACTTCAGCGCGGTGATGCAGCTGATCCAGGGCCTGGGAAAGGATGTACACTGGTGGGAAATGGTGAGCAGGAGGGAACCTCCCCGGCACAGTACCGTGGAGCGGTTCACCGAGACCCCCTTCGGCGGCAGCAGCTACCAGACCGGCGCCGTTCCCTTCCTCAGGGCCCAGTTCTCGGACATCGTGAAGAGAATGGAGGAACTCACCGGCACCCCATGCACCGATGAGATGCTCAGGGAGAGCGTTTCCCGTTTCAACAGGCTCAGGGGGATCGCATCGGAACTCAGGGAGCTGGTCTACACCGCCGACAGGCCTCCCATCCCCGGCCTGGAGATGTACCTTGCCGAGTTCGTTACCATACATACCTGCAGCGAACCGGATGAGTGTTTCCCGGTAATGGAAGGTATGCTGGACCTGGCGCAGCGCAGGCTTGAGCGGGGCCAGTCCCCCCTCACGG
>CAYLXG010000228.1:0-2330 GCA_964387445.1 uncultured bacterium | reverse complement strand
TACTGGATGTACCCCTCGACCGATGCCTCTCTGGTAACCCTGCTGGAGGACATGGGAGGCTGCATCGCGGGAACCGATTACTTCATCAACCACGCCTTCCTTCCCCTGCGGGAAGACACCGACCCCCTGACGGCGGTGGCGGAGAACTGCATGGACGACAGGCTTTCGGGCAGCCCGTCCTCAAGGGTGCGCAGGGTCATCGAGGATGTTCGCCGGTACAGGGCCGAAGGCATACTGATGTCCGGAATCTTCGGGGCCAGCCACTGCCCCTGGGACGCCGCGGCGCTGGTGAACGAGGTGCGGAAGGAGCTGGACATACCGGTGCTGACCTTCGACGTGCCGTACAGCCCCGGCAGGTACAGCGAGCAGGTGGTTACCAGGATGCAGGGGTTCATGGAGCTCATCAGGTCCAGGCGCAGTGGAGCGCCGGTCACCACCGGCGGGATCACCTCCGGAAAGGCCGCCGGCGGAGAGGAAGCGGTCCTGGACTACTTCAGGAACTCCATGTCGGTTGAGGCAGACGAGGTCAGGCGGCTGAAGAGGCAGGGAATGGGAGTGGCGGGCATCTACTGCGAGTTCACCCCCAGGGACCTGATCCTCGCCGCCGGGGCTCTGCCGGTATGTCTCTGTGGCTCCAGCGGCAGGACCATTCCCCCGGCGGAATCGGTGCTGCCCGCAAACCTCTGCCCCCTGATCAAGTCCAGCTTCGGCTACATCCTCACAGGAAGATGCCCCTTCTTCACTGTTTCCGACCTTGTGATAGCCGAGACCACCTGTGACGGCAAGAAGAAGATGTACGAGCTTATTGCTCACAGGAAGCCCCAGCACATACTGGAGCTGACCCAGAAGGTGAACGAAGAGGAGGCCTGGCTCCACTGGCTCAGCGAGGTAAACAAGCTTAAAACATTCCTTGAGCAGTTCTACGAAGTGGAGATAACGGATGGAAAGCTGCGAAGCGCAATCTCCGCCATGAACGGTGAGAGGGCCCTTCTAAGGGAAGCGCTCTACCTTGGGGCGGAGGACCCTCCTCTTGCCACCGGGGTGGAGCTGGCCAGGCTCAGGTACCGGGTGAGCGGCCTGGAGAGCCATGCCCGCATGCTCAGGGAGTTCATCGCCATGTGCCGCAGAAGGAAGCCCATGACAAATGCCGGGCCAAGGGTGATAGTTTCCGGCTGCCCCATGTCCGAGGGCACCCTGAAGGTGATCGAGCTTATCGAGGAAGCAGGCGGCATAGTGGTAGCCCAGGAGACCTGCAGCGGTCTGAAGCCTCTCCTTCCCGTGGAGGAAACCGGCGATCCCCTGGAGGCCATCGCAAGAAAGCACTTCAGGATACCATGCTCGTGCATGACCCCGAACACCGGCAGGCTGGAACTCCTGGGAAAGCTGGCGGCGGACTTCAAGGCCGCTGCGGTGGTGGACCTTGTGTGGCAGGCGTGCCATACCTACGCCGTGGAATCCCATTCCGTGGGCAGCTTCGTAAGGAACGAGCTGGGCATGGCCTATCTGAAAGTTGAGACCGACTACGGTCAGAGCGACAGGGAAAAACTGATGATAAGGATACAGACGATGCTGGAGATGATCTGGTGTGTACGGCGGAATAGACATTGGCTCCAGGAGCATAGAGGTGGTGCTTTACGACGGCGCCCAGGTGGTTGAATCAGGCGCATGCGATACCGGAAGCCGTCCCACGGAGAACGCCTCGGCTCTCCTGGAGAGAACGCTGGCGGCGGCGGGAGCGGCGGCTGGTGATATCGAGGCAACGGTTGCCACCGGCTACGGCAGGAACTACTTCACCGGGGCGGACAGGACCATGTCGGAGATCCTCTGCCATGCCGCTGGAGTCTCCTACCTGTTCCCCGATGCCAGGACGGTTATCGACATCGGAGGCCAGGATTCCAAGCTGATATCCCTCGATCAGCAGGGCAGGCCGGTGGACTTCTCCATGAACGACAGGTGCGCCGCCGGCACCGGCAAGTTCATCGAGATGACCGGAGCCTCGCTGGGGGTCCCCCTGGGCGACATGTACGAAATGGTACGGGATCACCGTGAATCTGTGGAGATAAGCACCATGTGCGCCGTGTTCGCCGAGAGCGAGATCATCGGTCTGCTCCAGAGCGGAACCCCTGTACCCACCATACTCCGCGGCGTGTTCAGCTCCGTTGCCAGGAGGACACTGGGAATGGCCGCCAGGGGAGGCATGGTTCCCAGGCTTGTTATTTTGAAAAAAATTGGGCAGAAATAGTTGAAGAGCCTAAAGTTGAAGTTAAAGAAAAAATTAAATCTACTATAACTTGGAAAATAGGTGATTATGTAGTATTTGTAGAAGATTG
>CAYLXG010000227.1:0-3200 GCA_964387445.1 uncultured bacterium | reverse complement strand
GTCCTTCACCACGGTCTCCGTTGCCCTGGCGAACCTTTTCGCCTTGGCGTCGCCCAGGACGTCCACCGGATTGCCGTGGGACCAGAAGGGCGGCAGGAAGGAATCGCAGGCCTCCATGGTATCGTCGGAAAGCTTCGCCAGCTCTCCGTTCAATGCTATAAGGGCGTCGGTGGCCATTACCCCGGGCCCGCCGGCGTTGGTAACGATTCCCAGCCTGGGACCCAGCGGGATCCTGTTCCTCCCCACAAGCTCGGCGCAGTCGAAGATCTCGCCTATGTTCAGCACCCTTGCCATGCCTGTCCTCTGGAAAACAGCGTCGAAAACCGCGTCCGCCGAGGCCATGGCCCCGGTGTGGGAAGCGGCTACGGCGGCGGACTCCGGGAACCTGCCGGCTTTGTATACGAGTATGGGCTTCGTCCTGGCGAAGGCCCTGGCGGCGGTGATGAACTTCCTGGCCCTGGAGACCGATTCCACATAGAGAATTATCGATTCGGTCTGCTGATCCTCCCCGAAGTAGTCGATCAGGTCGGCGAAGTCCACATCCACCATGTTGCCCACGGAGACGAAGTGGGAGAAACCTATCTTCTCCTGTATGGCCCAGTCCAGCACCGAGGTACAGAGGGCTCCCGACTGGGAGATGAAAGCCACATTGCCCTTCTGGGGCATCCCCTCGCCGAAGCTGGCGTTCAGGCTGAGGCCCGGCACTATGATCCCCAGACAGTTGGGGCCCAGTACCCGCATGCCCTCGAACCTCGCCACCGAGTCCCTTATCCTCCGTTCCAGGGCCAGCCCCTCCTCTCCGGCCTCCCTGAAACCGGCGGACATCACGATTATCCCCAGTATCCCGGCTTCGCCGCATTCCTCGACGATATCCGGCACCTGCTGGGCCGGGGTGCAGATTATGGCCATGTCGGGTCTTCTGGGAAGGCTCATCAGATCCGGGTAGCAGGGAACGCCCATTATGGCCTCGGCGGTGGAACTCACCGGATAGACCACCCCCCGGAAGCCTCCGCCCACGAGGTTGCCCAGCACCTTGCCCCCTACGCTGTTGGGGTTGATGGTAACTCCTATTAAAGCTATCCTGTTGGGATTCAAAATCTTATCGAGCTTGTGAACGTTCATGGCAGCACCTCGGCGATATGTATGTGGAAAACAAGAAGGCTTTCCAGAATATCGCCCTGTGTGAGGTGAAAACGCAAGCGAAAAAGGGGGCAGGTATTACCCTGCCCCCCGGAACGATGAAAGTTCCTAGCCCTTGATCTGGATCTTCCTGTGGAGGGCCTTCTCCTCCTTGGGGATGGAGATGGTGAGGATTCCGTCGTTGAACGCGGCGTCGGACTTGTCCGCCTTCACGTCCACCGGAAGGCTGAAGCTCCTTACGAAGGAACCGTAGCTCACCTCGCGCCTGTGCCAGGTGTCTCCCTTGTCTTCCTCTTCCATCTTCTTCTCGCCCTTGATGGTGAGAACGCCGTTGGCAACCTCTATGTCGATGTCGTCCTTGGAAATGCCGGGAAGCTCCACCTTGAACTTGATGGTGTCCGCGGTTTCGCATATGTCCACCGGAGGCGCCCACTTCATCACGTTTTCGCCCTCCTCGGGCCAGAGACCGTCCACGAGCTTGTTGAATGTTCTGACCATATCGTAGGGCATCAGATCCGCTTTCTTCCTGTAGATCATTTTCTGCTCCTTTCTCCCTCTTCGGGTCTTTGATCGTTTCGCACCATACATGTATGCAAAAGCCATGCCAGAACCGGCAAAATCGGCTATAACTGCCTCATGCATAGCAATATGCGATGAGGATCAGCATGCCGGATACGATATGGTATGGAAAAGAAGCGTCAGAATGGCGCACCATTCTGACGCTTCTCTATGTTCGGTGCTAAGAGCCTACGACGCTTATGTCGTCCAGAAGTATCGCCGGGTTCTCATAGGAGCTTCCGGTGTAGTGGGAGGAGTTCTCAACGGCGATGGTCCTGGAGAGCATCTCGTAGACATTTCCGGCCACCATGCCGTCCTTGACCCTGCCCTTCACCTTCCCGTTCTCAACGTAGATCCCCGGGCTCAGACCTATTGAGAGGTCTCCGTTGAGTATGTTGCCGGAATGGGCCCCCAGTGCTCCGAAGACAATCACTCCACGGTCGATCATACCAAGGATATCCTGGAAATCGGCCTCGCCAGTGGAGAATCTGGCGAAGGAAAGGCTGGGAGAAGGCGAAATGGATACGGGTTCACCTCCCCACATGCCTCCCCTGAATCCGGTTCCGGTGGGTTCCTCGCCGAGCTTTGCCGCATAGTCCAGGTTGTTGTACACGCTGGTGAACACGCCGTCTTTGAAAATGGGAACGGCGCCTGTGGGAACGCCCTCGTCGTCGAAGAGCCTGGTTCCGTTATCTCCGGAGGTGGGATCGCTTATCAGGGAGAGCATCGGCGAGATGACCTGCTTCCCCCTCTTCTCCAGAAGGGGGGACACCCTGTCATGGAATGCCTTTCCGCTGGAAGCGGAGCCAAGACGCCATGTGAAGGCGTACATCACCTCCGGCATCAGCACCACCTTCATCCTGCCCTCCCTGACCTCGGTCTCCGGAAGGGACTCGTTGAAGAAGGCCACCGTCCTGGACGCGTCGGGGATGTGTATCACCGGTTTGGACTTCGCCTGGAAGATGTTCCTGAGGCCGGTGGCGGTTCCCGGGTAGAGCATGTTCGCCATGCAGTACACGTCGGACTCCCGGTGAAGGAGCCTTGCGCCTGATGTGTTCCTTATCTCTATCTCCGTGACCCCGGTCCCGGCGTGGAGGTTGAGCACCCCGCCCTTCATCTTCCTGTAGAGGGGCTCCAGCCCGGCGATCTGGTCGCTGAGGGAGTCGTAGTTCATATCCTCAACGGAGGGGTCGTACTCCTCGGTGTGCTCCATCTCTCCGGATGCGGGGAAGTCGTAATCGGCCTGAACCCCCGCCGCCAGGGAATCCAAGGCGTTGGCCAGGAGTTCTTCGCGGTCCATCAGGTTCTTGGTGTAGGCCATTCCGGTCTTGCCGTCCTTGATTATCCTCAGGGAGACCCCGGACTGTATAGAGGCGGAAACATCGCTCACCGCTCCGTTCACCTTGCTCATTCCCAGGTTCCTTGCCCTAATGGAGTAGGTTTCCGCTGTGCATCCCCTTGCCCTGGCCATTTCAAGAAGTTGTTCCATCATGCACCTCCGA
>CAYLXG010000226.1:1647-3216 GCA_964387445.1 uncultured bacterium | reverse complement strand
ACCAGGAAGATGGTCTTCATCCTTTCAGAGTCACTCCCTGCACCGTCAACTATTATCCCCACAACGAACGCCACCGCAAGGCCGAAGGCCACAAGGATGGAGTTCCTCCTGGCGAAGAACCTGCCCCTTATCCTCAGGGGGACCATTCTGGCTATCCACCCTGTCCAGATGTTGGTGGATACCGAGAGCACTGCGGTGGAAATGGCGTACACCAGCAGCACCGCCATCAGCGCATCCCCGGAAGGAAGAAGAAGCGGGATCACCCCAAGCAGCGGGGTCATCACCCTTCCAGCCGCCGCCCAGAGCACCGTGGAACGCCTGTGATGGGTCATCCTGCGGGTTACCAGCGCCCCCAGGGGCTGGAGCACCATGGAGAGCTGCCCCGTGGCGGAGAGAATGCCGAACTGGCCGGAGGAGGCTCCCAGCAGCGTGAGCAGTTTCGTGAGGAAAACCGATCCCGGGCCCGCCAGGCCGTTGTACACCTGGGAGAAAACCCCTTCCGTAATGGATATCCTGAAGGTCTCCCTCAGCTCTGATCTCTTCCCGGCGGTCCTTTTCATGCCGGGGAACATACTCAGCGGCGCAAGGTCAGGACGCTGTGGCTATGGTGTAGCCCCCCATGATTATGAAAAGCGCACCGGCACCCCACGACAGGTATTTCGTGTTGATGTGGTCGCAGAGGAACTTGCCCGCAAGAACGCCTATTGCCGTTGTGATGATCAGGGCAAGCGATGCCCCTATGAACACCGTCAGCCTGCTCACATCCTTGTTCGTGGAAAACAGCATGGTTGCCAGCTGGGTCTTGTCCCCCAGCTCCGCTACGAATATTGCGGTGAACACCGACATTAGAACCCTGAAGTCCATTGCGTCTCCCGTCTCTGGACATGCCGCGGCACGGCTTGGATATTCCGACTGTTTCGGGAAGCCTAACATGAAGCGGAGTGCGGATGGGTGCAATAATCAGGATCATCGACAACTGGAAGGTCCCCTTCTTCCTGCTCATTACCCCGTTCCTTTACATAACCATCGCGGCACTTGCCAGCGGGGTGCCCGACCTTCCCAACTCCGGTGACGCAGCTCTGCTGGAACTCAGCACCAGGAACGTGTTCTCCAGGGGGATCCTCCTCGGTCCCTATTCCCGGTTCCTGTTCTTCCACCCGGGTCCCATGTACTTCCAGCTGCGCTATCCGATCTATGCCCTTTTCGGGCAGAGGAACTATTCCCTGGCCATTGCAACGGTGCTGATTCAGGTTCTGTGCATCTTCTTTGCCCTGGAGTCGGCCAGGAAGGCAGGGAAATGTTCGGCTCTGCTGGCGGTGTCAATAGCCCTGTACCTTCTCTCCACCGACAAATCAGTCTGGCTTTCGGAGTGGAACCCTTACATCGTGACACTGCCGTTCATGCTGTTCGTGGTTGCCATGGCGGCCTTCGCCTCGGGAAGGCTCAGTTCCCTTTCCGCCGCTGTGGTCTCCGGTTCCCTTGCGGCCCAGACCCATATCTCGGTGATACCGTCCATGGCCGTCACGGCGTTGATGTCCGTCATCTTCGCTGTGTATCCCTGGTTCGTAT
>CAYLXG010000226.1:0-1637 GCA_964387445.1 uncultured bacterium | reverse complement strand
TCCCTGTGATCCAAAAGAAGGACTAATCCTTTCCATACGCTCCCAGATACGATCAGGGTCAATGGATATAACGACCTCAGCCTCTTTAACCCATACTCGTAAGCGTGGCCCTGCTCATTCTGCTCTGGGCGGCCCCCCTCTATCAGCAGCTCTCTTCCCAGAATGGCGAAGGGAACATGACCAGGATCGTGAGATTCTTCGAGGAATCCAGCCCGGAGCTTAACGGAACAAGAGCCCTGGCGGCGTGGACATCGGTGATGACCCGCACGGAGCTGGGCACCGGGGAGGCTCCACCGTGGACAAGGTATTCCGTCATAGGCCTGCGCTGCGCCCTTCTCGCCGCGGCATTCCTATTCCTTCGACGCAGGGGAAGCAGACCCTTCCTCGCGTCAATGGCACTTGTCTGCCTTGCACTCCACGGTGTTTCTTTTCTATCGGTCTCCCAGATCAGGGGAGCGCTTAACGACTATCTCCTGGAATGGATGGCGATAATTCCAGCGCTCTCCCTTTTCACTCTGCTGGGCACAGCCGCGGCGGCGGCTCCCCAGAAGTTCGTAAACTGGGGAAAGTGGGCCGCGGCCGCTTTCCTGGTTTACGCCGCCGTTGTACTGCCGGTCAGGGCCTCGGACTACTTCAGGGTAGACCTTCACCCCAGCTGGGAGAGGGAGATCGCCGTGGGCGAACTGTCAGATCAGCTCGAGCAGAACCTGAACTGGAGCGGGAACGATTTCTACGTTATAAGCCTTGTGAACACCGACCAGTGGCCTGTAATGTTCGGCATTCTCAATTCCATGGAGAAGAGTGGGCTGCCGGTGGGGGTGGAGGACAATCTGCTGTACGTGCCCACGCCGGTTCCAGCGGGAATGGAGCCCCGCACTCTTTACCTGGGAATTCTGAACGAACAGGGATACACCCTTCCCGGGCTGGTTGCCGAGTGGAACGGTGTGGGGCTGATACTGCGTTAGGCTACCAGCTTACGACCCCGTTGTCTATGCAGCCGTGGTTCGGATCGGTGGGTTTTCCGCACTCGATGAAGAAGTATTTCTCGTCACCGGAGTACACATACGGAAATCCGCACTCGGGGCAGGTGAAGTTGCCCATGCCGATCTCCTCCAGGTTTTCGGGGTATCTGCTGTTCATGGCGAAGAAGAGCACGCATTGTGAGGCGATGGTGCGCATGCAGGCCCGGCATTCCGACTCATGCCCCGAGGAACCCGGTGTCCATGTTGCCATGCCGTCGACTATGCTTCCATGGGTGGGGTCAGAAGGGAGTGGGCAGTGGATGGAGTATGTTCTCTCATCCCCTTCTAACAGGTATTCCAGGCCGCATTCAGGGCAGCTGATGCCGGCAAGACCCAGTTCCTCCATGGAGGAAGCGTAGCAGCCGTTCATAGCAAAATAGATAGCCTGCTGGCCGCCGATCACCCGCATGTTCTCATGGCATTCCTCTTCAAAATTCATTGCATCGGGGGTGATCTCCGGTTCCACAGGTGAAACAACCGAATCAGGGGCGGTGGTGCATGAAAAACCCGTAAGCATGAGAACTGCCGGTACTGCTGTGACTATGAGTTTCATGGCTACCACCAATGGAAATATAAAATGTTGTAAACAGTATGATAGCTTGTCTCCGGCCTGTC
>CAYLXG010000225.1:0-3268 GCA_964387445.1 uncultured bacterium | reverse complement strand
CCCCTTCCCGCTGCTCTTCTTCTTATCCTCGCCTGCTGCGCCGGTGAGGAGGCCGGCTGGTCCAGCGAGAGCGGCAAGGTTCAGACGGTAGCCGAACTCCGGCTCGTGCAGTCCCACGAAGGTGTCAGGGACTGGATGCTCACAGGGGATTCCGCAGTTTACAGGGAGGAGGACAGCCTCCTTCTGATAACCGGCGTTGACATAGTCTTTTACGAGAACGACCTTCCCGAGAGCTTCCTTCAGAGCGACACCGGCTCCAGCGACCTGGTGAGCGGTGTAACGGTACTGTGGGGGAACGTTTTCGCCGAGAACCTCCAGGGCAGGACCCTTACCACGGACCTTCTCTTCTGGTGCGACTCCCTGGGCACCTTTCAGACCGATTGTCTGGTTACCTTCACCATCCCGGAGAGCACCGGCACCACAACCCTCCTGGGCAGGGGAGTAACCTTCGACACAGGCCTTTCCGCAGTGGGGGACATCACCGTTCAGGAGTCGTTCACCGCTGTTACCACCGGGGAGATCCCAATTGACTAGATCCCTGATCCTTCTGGCGGCGGCGGCCGCGGCATCTGCCGGTGTTTTCACCGTAACGGCGGACAATGCCAGGACCAGGACCCCGGAGAACGGAGAACAGGTCCTTGACCTCGAGGGTAACGTGGTGGTCACCGACGGCGAGGTAACGGTGACCTCATCCACCGCAGCGGTTTACCAGGAATCCGAGAGGGCCGAGTTCTTCGGCGGGGTCCATGTGGAATCCGATACCCTCACCGCCGACGGCGACTATCTTTCCTATTCCAGGATAACCGGAGTAATGGTCCTCAACGGCAATGCGGTGCTCTCCGACGGTTCAAGCACGCTCACCGCCGACCGGGTGGACTGGTTCAGGTTCAGGGACAAGGCAACCGCCAGGGGAGCTGTGCTGCTCAGTGGGGACTGGCTGGGAGAGGTCCGCGGCGAATACGCCCTCTACGACCGGGAGAGGGGAAGCCTCTTCGTAACCGTGGACCCGGTGATGACCCGGGTGGAGAACGGGGACACAACTGTGGTCACCGCGGACAGGCTGGAGTTCTTCCCCGACGGAGAGAGGGCTGAAGCCCAGGGGAACGCCTTCGTGAGCATGCCCGCCAGGGATATGGAGACCCGGAGCGAGTACCTGAGGTATTTCGGCGAGGAAGAGAGAATGGAGCTGATAGGCTCCCCGGAGATGACCGCCGAAGGAGGCCAGCTGGCCGGGGACTGGATGGAGGGTCTTCTGGACGACGACGGAGGCCTTCGGTTCCTCAGGGTCGAGGGGGCGGCGTCAGGGAACCTGGAAGAAGACTCCACTCTGGTCGACTTCCATTCCCAGAGGGCGGAGTTCGCCTTCATAGGGGGAACCGACGAGCTGGACAGCCTCCTGCTTCAGGGAAGCGCGGTCCTGAACGTTTTCGGCAGCGATTCGGTGCGCACCGAGGCCAACACCATTTCCGCTGAGGAAATAGTTATTTTCTTTGAGAACGGCGGTGCTGCCGAGGTCCGGGCGGCGGGCACCGTAAGGGGAACATACAGCTGGAGCGGGGAGTTTCGTGACTGAAGCATACAGCGCCGTGGGTACCCTTGAGGCAAGGGACCTGATCAAGAAATACAGGAAGCGCAAAGTGGTGAACGGGGTGAGCCTCAAGGTGCGCCGTGGTGAGATAGTGGGGCTTCTTGGACCCAACGGCGCCGGGAAGACCACCACCTTCTATCAGATCGTGGGATTCATAAAGCCCGACGGCGGCAGCGTCTTCCTGGGGGGCAGCGAGATAACCGGGCTTCCCATGTACAAGCGGGCACGGCTGGGCCTGGGCTACCTGCCCCAGGAGTCCAGCGTATTCAGGAAGATGACGGTGGCGGACAACCTCATGTGCATACTGGAGACCACGAAGCTCTCCAGGACCCAGAGGAAGGAGAAGCAGCAGAGACTCCTCAGGGAACTGGGAATAGACAAGCTCGCAGACCAGAAGGCCTACACCCTCTCAGGCGGCGAAAGGCGCAGGGTGGAGATAGCCAGGGCACTGGTAACAGACCCTGGGTTCCTGCTTCTGGACGAGCCCTTCGCAGGGATAGATCCCATAGCCGTGGCCGAGATACAGGGCATAATCAGGAAGCTGGCTGAGAGGGGGCTGGGGGTACTGATCACCGATCACAGCGTGAGGGAGACCCTTGCGATAACGGACCGGGCCTATATTATGTACGATGGCCGGGTCCTCATATCAGGCTCCGCCCAGGAGCTTGCCAGCGACCCCGAGGCCAGGAAGATATATCTCGGAGAAAGGTTCACCCTCTGAAATGCCGGAACTGAGGACCCAGCTCAGACTTACCCAGACACAGAAGCTGGCCATGACCCAGACCCTCCGGCAGCAGCTTGAGATACTGCAGATACCATCAATGGAGCTGGAGGGTCTCATAGCCACGGAGCTGGCGGAGAACCCCCTTCTCGAGGTGGAGGGAACCTCTTCCGACAAGACCGAGGGCGACTCCCCGGATGAAGACTCGTCCGCCGACGACGAACCGGAGAGGGATGACGCCGACGAAGACGATCCCCTGGACATACTTAAGGAAATAGACGAGGACCTTGGCAACATGCCCTCCACCAGGTACACCGAAGAGGAGAAGTGGCACCCCGAGGCGGTGAAGCCGGTTACCCTCAGCGAACACCTGCTGGCCCAGCTGGACACCATGGACCTCGACCAGGACACCGAGAGCGCCGCGGTCTACATTATTTATTCTCTGGACAGACATGGGCTCCTCAACCTGGACGGCGCCGAGCTGCAGACCGGCTGGGGGGGTGATCCCCTGCCCCTTCGAAGAGCCCTTGCAACGGTAAGGACACTGGATCCTCCGGGCGTTGCCCAGGAATCCGCAAGGCACGCCCTCCTTTTCCAGCTCCGGGGGAGATACGGGGAAGAGGCGGAGAACACCCTCGAGTACCTGATCATAGACCGGTGCTTCAATGACCTTGCGGAGAGGCGTATCCCGGGGATCTCCGCGGAACTGGGGGTTACTCCCCACCAGGTGGAGGAGGCCATCTCCAGGATAAAGACACTTAATCCATGGCCCGGCGCGGAGTTCGCAGGGGGCGAGGGAGCGGAGATAACCCCCGATGTGATCATCGAGAACCACAACGGAAGGTTCCTGGTGTTCCTCAACGACGACAGGTTCCCCCATCTGACCATCAGCAGCCGGAACCGCCGCATCCTGGAATCCCCATCAGCGGGAAAAGTGGAGAAGGAATACGTAAAGAAGA
>CAYLXG010000224.1:0-3270 GCA_964387445.1 uncultured bacterium | reverse complement strand
GGCTTTTTAGCACTTTTTTTAATGTGGTTGCAATACACCTCAAATCAATCCACAGCACCGTAATATATCAACCCGGACGGCTTTGGCAAATGCCGCCCGGTTCAGTTCTCACCTGCTTCACGGGCAAAGGCCTCGCCGTTCCCCACCGCCTTCGACAACCCTTCCGAAAGGGAATCCATGTCGTCGGAGTAGCGGTTTATCAGGGCATTCTTCTCCAGCTCTGCCCTTCTGGCCTTCTGCCTCTCCTCATCCTCGGCCCGGCGCTTCTGCTGGACCTTGTCCCACTCCTTCTGCCTGAGACCCTCCAGGTAGCTCTTTCCTGAACTGTCTGGGAAAAGGTAGTAGAGGAGTTTTTCATGGGTGGTCTCAGCAAGGGGAAGCTCGGTTCCCGAGGCGTTGGGGATCTCGCGGTTGAATCCCGAGGAATCGTATTCCCTCTCGTCGGGGAAACCGCAGACCTCCTGCCTGTATTCCGGATCGATGGGGAAAGGGGTCTTCCCGTAGTAGCCGGCTATGAGATTGAAGTACTGAACCGGGTTGACCGACTTGCCCAGGGCGGTGAAGTAGGCCTTGACCCCCACTATCTGGGAGGTGGGGGTAACCAGCGGGCACCAGCCTGCCTTCTGTCTCACCGACTGCACGGCTTCCAGGGCCTTGTCGAGGTATTCCGACTTGTTGTCCCTTGCCAGCTGGTTGACGAAGTTGGAGTACATCCCTCCGGGGATCTGGGCATTGAGAACCTCGATGTTGGGAGGGGGAAATCCGCAGGCGGCCTCCATGGCGTGGGTCGTCGCCAGGGCCTTGTCGATCCTGCCCCTGGCGAGGTCTTTCACTATGTCCTCCGCCATGGGCAGCAGCCTGTCCCTCCCGGGCCAGACCGACCGGTGTATCTTCAGGCCGAACTCCTTCTCCACATCCTCCACTACCTGGCGCATTTTTGAGTGGAGGGGATCCAGGACCCTGTCGGAAAGGTCCAGCCCGGTCTCGATGCCCAGCACCTCGGCGAAGATCGAGACCAGCTCTATGGACGGGTGGGAAGAACCTCCCGCCAGGGGAAGGAACGCCGTATCGATCTTGTCGACCCCGCTGAGAAGGGCAATAACCGCTGAGATGTGGCCGAATCCCGGGGTGCAGTGGGTATGTGAGACCACAGGCACGCTGAGGTTCTTCTTGAGGGCGGTGTAGTACTCCCAGGCGTCCTCCGGGGTCTTCAGCCCAGCCATATCCTTGTCGGACACCATGTGGGCGCCCATCTTCTCAAGCTCAAGGGCTTTCTTCACGAAGTGATCCACATCATACGGATCACCGGTGGTATAGCATACCGCGGCGTCGAAGGTGCCCCCGGCTTCATTCACCCCGTCAAGGGCCGCCTTGAAGTTGGGTGTGTAGTTCAGGGCGTCGAATATCCTCATGACATTGACCCCGGCCTTCACCGCTTCCCTGTTGAAATCCCTTACTATGTCATCGGGATATGGGTCGTAACCAAAGAGGTTCTGCCCCCGTGAAAGTGCCCTGAGGCCGGCTTTGTAGGGAGCCGCCGCCTCGCTCATCTTCATGAGTCTTTCGAAGGGACTCTCGTTCAGGTACCGCATGGCGCTGTCCAGAGTAGCCCCGCCCCATACCTCCAGAAGCTTCACTCCCGTATCCAGTATCATGGGCAGAAGATTCATGACCTGTTCGGTGGACATCCTTGTGGCCAGCAGCGACTGCTGCCCGTCTCGCAGGGTAAGGTCCACCAGCTCCACAGGCCCCCTGGAAACCATCTCCATCCTGGGAGACGGCTTCATATTGCGGAAAAGATCTTTGAGCGACATGCCTTCTCTTTCCGGGTTATTTCGGTTGGGGGTTACTCCGTTTCGTGCTGGGAATTATATTGAATCGGAGGCATCGGGTGTTACCATATTACACTCTGGACAAACGTTTTCGCCGGGGAGAAGTTCCTGAATGACAAAGAACAGGGTCGAGGATCTGCTGCTGCAGGCCAGGGAGTACCTGGATCAGGACCGCAGGGAAGACGCTCTGAACTGCGTAAGGAAAGCTCTGGAAGCCGACCCCGGGGAAATGGTGATCACCGAGGTCATCCTCAACCTGGAAAGGTCGAAGAACGCCCCTGAACCGCCCGGCCGCAGGCCCGTGCAACCCAAAGCTGAAAGGAACAGCACCGAGGATATGGATCCAAAACTCGAAAAAGCTTTCATGCTTTCCGACCAGGCCCTGGACCAGGGCAACGACGCAAAGGCACTGGCTTATCTGAAGAAAGCTCAGCAGCTCTTCCCTGACGAACCCTCCGTTGAGGAGAAACTGGAAAGCCTTAAGAACCGCATCAGGGCCGGGAACCTGGTCAGGATCGGGCTCAAGAAACTCGAAGAAGGCGATCACAGGAAGGCGGTTGCAGCTTCCCGCAGGGCTTTCGAACTCATGCCCGAAGCGCCGGGTCTTGACGAGCTTCTTTCGAGACTCGAAGGAATGGAGGAACCTCCAGCGGCAGAGGCCCCGGAGGAGCCCCGAGTTCCGGAGAGCGGTGCCATGCTGTGGGCTGACAGGATACGAGCGGCGGTAAAGGAAGAGAAGTTCGAGGAAGCGGGGAAAATGGTCACCGAGGCAGTCAGGAACTACCCCAACGACCCGCTCCTGGACTCATTCCACATCAAGCTCAAGAGGCTGGGCTTCGCGGACTGACCCCCTTCAGCCCTGGAAGAAGCCCGGTACGCTGGTAAGCAGTATCCCCAGAGTCAGGGAAATGATCCCCAGAAGGAAGAGAAGCGCCGGTCCCAGGGCGGTTCCTTCGGTCCTGCCGTTTCTCACGAAGCCGGCAATGGCCATGACCAGGCCGGCGGCCACAAGGATCAGGTACGAATAGTTCATGCTGTTCTCTCCCTGTCCGTCAGGAGCTTTCATCCCTGACTTTTTCCCATAGCTTCCTCTGGGATTCGGTGAGCCTGGCGGGCAGCTTCACCTCAACCGTTACAAGCTGATCTCCCGTTACTCCGTTATGTGTGATCCCCTTTCCCCTGAGCCTCAGCACCGAACCCGGCTGGGTGCCCGGGGGAACCTTGAGCTTGACCTTCCCGTCCAGCGTCCTCACCATGAGCGATGCTCCAAGCACGGCCTGGGGAGCGGTCACCGCTACGCTGCACAGTATGTCCCTGCCCTGCCTTCTGAAGAACCGATCCGGCTTCACGCGAAGGTGAACGTGCACCTCCGAACCGTTGATGTCAGCCCGGAGGACGGTCCCATCAGAAGAGCCGGGGGGTATGCCCAGTGAGACCT
>CAYLXG010000223.1:0-3318 GCA_964387445.1 uncultured bacterium | reverse complement strand
AGCTGCTGCGGGGAAACGATCCCCGTTGAGAGCGATCATGCGGGTGAACTGATAAAAGGAATAGAGAGAGAGTACGGAGTGAAGGTCAGCTCCGTCGACTTCACACTGGAGGGAAAATGCGAAAACTGCTCGAACTGACCCTTGCTATTGCGCTTCTGGCGGTGGCCTGCGGGGGGGAGAACGCCGTTGAGGAGAGCGGACTCACCGTGCTGGTGTCGGTGGTGCCCCAGAAGTATTTCGTTCAGAGGCTGGCGGGGGACCTGGCTGAGGTGAAGGTGATCATTCCCCCCGGCGCCAGCCCGGCAGCCTACGAGCCGTCCCCTTCGGATCTGACCACGGTATCCGCAGCTGATCTGTGGTTCTCCGTGGGTTTGCTTGCCGAGCAGAACTGGAAACGGGATTTCCAGGAGATAAGCCCTGATCTGGTGATAGTGGAAACAGAGAGGGACCTTGAGAGGCTTGCCATTGACAGGTACGGGCTACCCGGGGAGCACGGAGAACACCATGACCACGGCCATGATCACGGCGATCTCGATCCCCATGTCTGGCTCTCCCCGGCCATGGTCACAGTACAGATCGAGACCATGGCGGAAGCCCTGATCGAAGCGGATCCGGACAACGCGGAAACATACAGGGGCAACCTTGAAGCCTTCAGAACGGATATCGTGAGCCTTCAGGCAGACCTGCACATGAAGCTTGATCCCCTTGCCGGCGAGAGCTTCATGGTGTTCCATCCGGCCTGGGGGTACTTTGCCGACGAGTTCGATCTGGTGCAGGTGCCGGTTGAGATAGCCGGGAGCGAACCCTCCCCCGGCGAGATGTCCGAACTGGTGGATCATGCCCTGGAGTACGGCATCCAGGTGATATTCGTCTCCCCCCAGTTCAGCACAGCGTCAGCCGAGGCCATAGCCGCGGAGATAGGAGCGGAGGTTGCGGTTCTCGATCCCCTGGCGGAGAACTGGCTGAACAACATGGAAAGGGCGGGGAGCGAACTCCAGGCGGCGCTGAGATGAGTGAACCGGTAATCCAACTGGCCGGGGTTACAGCCGGCTACTCAAGGGAGCATCCCGCTCTGCGTTCGGTGGACCTTACCGTGGAGAGGAACGAGTTCCTGGCCATTATCGGACCCAACGGCGGGGGAAAGACCACCCTGCTGAAGGTGATCCTGGGGCTGCTGGAACCCTTCTCCGGGGAAGTGCGGGTTTTCGGGGAACCCCGGGGCAGGACCGGAGGTGCCCGCCTGGGATACGTTCCACAGGTGATACCGGACAGGAGCTTCCCGGCGACGGTCCTGGACGTGGTCCTCATGGGAAGGCTCGGAGCAAAGCCCAGGTTCAGGGGTTTCGGTAAGAGGGACCGCGACCTGGCCATGCGGATGCTGGAGAAGATCGGCATTGAAGGTCTTGCCGGTCAGCGTGCGGACATGCTCTCAGGGGGCCAGAAGCAGAGGGTGCTCATTGCCAGGGCCCTCGCCGGCGAACCGGAGATACTCCTGCTGGACGAGCCACTGGCAAGCGTGGATGCCACCACCCAGCACAGCTTCTACGATCTGCTTGCGGAACTCAACAGGAGCGTGACCATTCTCATGGTCACCCACGATGTTGGAGCAGTATCCTCACATGTCAAGTCAATTGCATGCATCAACGCAACGCTGGTTAGCCACGGGGAAACCATAGGGGAGGACGAGGTGAACAGGGCATACGGATGCCCCTTCGAGCTGGTCTCCCACGGAGTTCCCCACAGGGTCCTGGGCGCATCACGGGAGGTGTCCGGTGATTGAGATGCTCAGCTACGGCTTCATGCGGAACGCGCTTATCCTCAGCGTTCTGGCTTCGGTGTCCTGCGGAATAGTGGGAACGCTGATCACGGTGAACCGCATGTCTTCCTTCACCGGAAGCATCGCCCACGCCTCCTTCGGCGGGCTGGGTCTTGCCTATCTTCTGGGTTTCGATCCCATGGCGGGAGCAACCCTGTTCGCCCTGGGCTCAGGGCTGGGGCTGGGCTTTCTGTCAGGGGGCAGAAGGATGGTCTCCAGCACCGCCATGGCCGCCCTTTGGGCAACCGGAATGGCCGCGGGGCTTGTGTTCATAAAGCTTTCTGGAACCTACACTGCGGACCTGATGAGCTGGCTCTTCGGCAGCCTGATGTCCGTTTCCAGGGGTGAGATACTCATGACCGCCGCGCTGGGGGCGGTTTCGCTTCTCACCGTCGTGCTTCTGTACAGGGAACTCCTGGGCATATCCTACGACATGGAGTTCACCAGGCTGCAGGGTGTTCCCACGGGGCTGATAAGGGCTCTGTTCCTTATCCTCTCGGCGTTGTCTGTCATAGTCCTCATGAAGGTCTCCGGCCTTATCATGGTGATAGCCCTGCTGACCCTGCCAGCGTCGGTTGCCGGGAAGTTCAGCCGTTCCATGAAGCAGATGATGCTCTACGCGACCCTGCTGAGCCTTCTGTTCAGCGTGGCCGGGCTCTACCTTTCCTGGAAGCTCGACCTGCCTTCGGGGCCTGTGATCATTCTTCTTTCGGCCGTTGTGTACTTCCTTTCCGGTATGATCAGGAAGCGGGATTAGGGGCTATTCTTTACCATGCTGGTGTGTTATAGTTCGTGAAACGGAGCGGGAAAAGTTCCCGCTCCGGGCACCGAAGGGAGACCTGATGATCAGAACACTGATCCGCAGAGGAACCTGACAGGCGCCCGCGGGGCTCGGTTCGAGCTCCAGGCCGCCGGAGGTTTCCCTGAAGGTTTCCCTGCTTTTCTCGGCAGCCTCCGGCGGTTAGACAACCGGCGGGCCCTGGTCCGCAACACCGGAGGTTTCACAGTATGAAAAAGACCGGAAAGACCCTTGATGACGTAAGGGAAGTTTACAGCGGCTTCGAAGGAGCCCTGTGGGAGCTCATCATGGGTGAGCAGATCCACGTGGGAGGCTATCCGAGCTCGAAGGAGCTGGGCGACATTGCCGGATGGAAAGAGGGGGACGAGGTCCTGGACCTTTGCAGCGCCGTTGGCGCCGGCCTCAGGTTCCTGAGAAGGGCCTACGGCATCCGGGGGTACTGATGGTGGAGACCGCAAGGAAGAGGATAGCCGCCGACGGTTTCGGTGACCACATCGAGGTCAAGCTGGGCGATGTAACCAGCATTCCCTACCCTGACGGAAAGTTCGACGGCGTCTGGGGCGAGGACGCATGGTGCTACGTTGAGGACAAGGCAAAACTGATCGAAGAGGCCGCAAGGGTACTGAAGCCCGGGGGCACCATAGCCTTCACAGACTGGATGATAGGACCATCGGGCATGCGCGGTGCCGACGCCGCCAGGGTC
>CAYLXG010000222.1:0-3378 GCA_964387445.1 uncultured bacterium | reverse complement strand
AGGGTCCCGTGGCCATTCTGGTGGACCAGGGCTCCATGAGCAGCGCCGAGTTCCACGCCATGGCGTGGAGACTGGCCCCTGAAGCCAGGATATTCGGCCATCCCACAGCGGGTGCCGACGGCAACTTGAACACCTTCACACTGCCGGGAGGGCTCAGGACAGGGTTCTCGGGATTGGGGATATACTGGCCCGACGGCTCCGAGACCCAGAGAACGGGCATACTTCCCGATACGGTGGTTACCCCTACCTTGCGGGGAATAAGGGAAGGAAGGGACGAGGTGCTGGAGGCTGCGGTGAACTGGCTGGAGGAAGTTTCAGGGGAGTGACCCTTCGGAATTACCCCCGCTATCCTGCGCCTCCTTACCGCTCATCCATGTGAAATGGGTGTAGTACCGGGACAGGCCCAGGTTGCCCGGGGAGAACCTGCGGTACTGGTCGTGGACCTTATCGTACACCTCCTTGTACTTCGGGTCCGCCTTGATCCAGTCGAAGAAGTTCATCAGGGTGAAATCAGCCAGCATGAAGAAGTGCATCCAGAAGCTTACGTACTGATCGTCGCACCACACCGCGTGGGTGAGATGGTCCTCCTTCTCGAAGAAGGCTATAAGGTGCTGTATGCCGTCAACTGTGAGCATTATCCAGTTGCCCGGCCAGGGTGACTTGCCGCGGGTGTCAAGCAGCAGGAACTCGCAGTGCTGGAACTCCAGTGGCTCATAGCCCAGTATGAGTATCTTGACCCCGTTGGAGGCCCTGGTCTCCAGCTCCTCCCTGTAGCGCTTCAGATAGACGGCGTCGGCGGTTATCAGGATCGCCCCCTGTGCCTCCGCTATCATGGAGGAGACCCTGGCGAAGAGCTGCTGTGCGTTGTCTATGCGGTAGATCCCGGTCTGGATCGGCGGGGGAGCCAGTTTTGCGAGCTCATCCTCCAGGACCTCGGTCTTCTTATCCACTTCGCTCTTGAGCCTGGAGACGAGTTCCCGGCAGGGCACCGGCGAGTAGAGCCTGTCCTTACCTTCATACCGGAGTATCACGAATCCCCTCATGGTGAGGGATTCCAGCGCTTGATACACATTGGAGACAGCCTTGCCCAGGTTCTTTGCGACCCGGTAGCCGGTGGAGCCTGGATTCATCAGCAGCTCGAGGTACACCAGGGCCTCCAAGTTGTTCAGCCCCAGGTCCGTGAGCGCCCTTACCGTTCTCTTCTCGAAAGCCATTTGCTCTTTCCCTTCCACTGCCAACAATAAGGGTTTTGAGGGTCAGGCGGTTTCAGAGTTTTACGAACCGCGTTTTCGCTGTTACTCCATCAGATTCCGCCACCACCGTGTATACACCCGCGGGGAGTTCATCGCCCAGGGTGACCGGGCCGCCTGCGCCGGTGATGCTGGAGACCGCCCTTCCGGTGATGTCCATCACAGTTGCGGTGAAACAGCAGGAACGGGAAACATTTACCGTTGCAGCGCCCCGGGCTGGGTTGGGGGAGACATGCACGGACAAGGGGACCAGCGGGACCGATACGTTATCCTGAACCCCGGTGAGCTGCATCACGGAAAAGTCCTCTTCTGTTATGTGCTGGTGTACAAGTGAACCGGCGGAGGCGGTGAGTCTGAGCCTGCATTGAGCGGAGTTCACCTGGGGCACCGTCCACTGGAACCTGCCGTTGTCCGGAGCACCATCGGCTATGGTGACCCAGGGACCGGAAGGACCGTTCTGGGAGAACTCTATTTTCACCAGAGCCGCTCCTTCGCCCTGGGGAACCGCTGTGGTCCAGTCGATGAACCTCACCGAACCCGCCGGGAGGAACTCGCCTCCGACAGGATGCCTTCCCAGTATCTCCAGAGCGGCGGGCTCCTGCCAGGGGGACAGGGCCATCAGCCTGTTGATGTAGGTATAAATGGTTCCCTCCGCCGCCTGGACGACGATGTCGTGCCTGCCGTCGTGGTCGAAGTCCGATCCTGAACGCAGCGCCGAGTGATAACCCGGGGTGGAGAAGGAGAACACCGCATCGGCTGTCCAGTTGCCCTGGCCGTCACCCAGGAACACCGTCCCCTGGGGTCTGGCGTAGGCTGTCACGTCAAGGTACCCGTCGCCGTTCAGGTCCCCGAAGTTTACCATTGAGTATGAAGAACCCCCGGGAAGGCCCGAGGATCTGTCTTCCCAGTCCCCGGTGGCGTCATCCAGGGAGTAGACCCGCACCCCGGAGTCCGACGCGAAGGAAACCAGAATGTCGCAGCGGCCGTCGCGGTCGAAATCTCCTGTGTCAACTGCGTTGATGGCGGTTTGAGGGATGTTGCCGTGGGAAAGGGTGAAGCCGAACCCGCCGTCTCCAAGAAAGATGTTCGTGTACTCGCCGCCGCCCCATCTTGTGCAGATGAAGTCCATGTTCCCGTCGGCGTCGAAGTCACCTGTCTCGAGGGTGAAGTCGGCGTTCTGACCGGTGAGCTGCCATTCCTGCTGCCAGCTGCCGTCTCCCGTGTTCCGGTAGACACGGACGCCGTTGGAGGCTCCGAAGGACTGGCAGATGATATCCAGCAGTCCGTCGTTGTCGAAGTCCGCAGCATCGGTGGCGAACATTCCCCAGCTCTCTCCGTTCTCGCCGAGGCCTTCGTCCCAGGGAACCCAGCCGGAACCCGTTCCGTTTCCCAGGGCGGCGTTGATCAGCCTGTCACCAATTCCACCTGCTCCGTAGTCGTGGTGCTGGCCCCAGGCAATGTCCATGATGCCGTCGCCGTCAAGGTCTCCCAGGGCACACCCTCCGTAGCCGAAGTCGCCCTCCTGTGTCAGGCTCCAGCTGCCTTCCCCGTTCCCGAACCAGACCATGATGCCCTCCTGGCCTGATCCGGGATTGCCGTGGTCTCCCAATGAAACGATGTCCGGGTTCCCGTCGCCGTCGACGTCCCCCATTTCCAGCTCCGTCTTTCCCGTCTCCAGCTGAGGGACCTCCAGACCGTCGGACCGGTCGATGAGGGTTACTGAATGGCCGGCGGTGGACAGCAGCGATAACAGAAAAAGGATCCTCATTGCTTCTCCCTTCGTCAAACAACTATAGCAGGTGAAACATCCCCGGGAAATCGGACAGCTCCCCTTTGACAGCAGCCCGCCGCGGTCCTATTCTTCTCTCTGGAAAAAACATGGAGGGTATTCAATGACGATACTGCTGATCATGCTTCTTACAGGGGCCCCGGTGGATGTGTTCGATCCCTCGGCAGGGGACTTCCTGGATTTTGCGGCGGGTGCCGACGAGCTGTTCGCAATGGCGGATTCCGTTTACCGGGCCGGGGATTATGAGACCGCCGCCGAGCTTTACCTGCAGGGTCTCCGGACGGTGCCGGGGAACAGCGGCGCCATCTACAACCTGGCCTGCTGTTACGGCCTGCTGGG
>CAYLXG010000221.1:0-3404 GCA_964387445.1 uncultured bacterium | reverse complement strand
TGCCCGGGGTAATAGGAACGATAGACAGGATGCACAGGGCTGGAAAGCAGATGCTGGTGTACACCATGGGCGAGGATGATCACCAGCGCGACAAGTTCAGCCGTTCCGGGATCGCAGGGTTCTTCAGGGACCTGAAGGTGGTTCCGGTGAAGAACGAGGACACCATGAAGGAACTGCTGGCCCACTGCGGGGTGGAACCCCGGAAGGCCTGCATGATTGGAAACAGCCCGAGGTCCGACATAAATCCAGCCATCGGATGCGGTGTTAACGCTATTCATGTGAAGCGTGCGCTAACATGGCAGGCAGAGCAGACTGAGTTTGCCGAACCCGGACTTGTAACAACCGTAGCCTCCATTTCTGAGATCCCGCCGCTGGCAGGGATCCTTTAGGGGCTGCAGCGCCCTTCTGGAAAGGGCGCGTTGACAATTCTGGAGGGATCATGAACATATCAGATGTTCTTCGTAAGGAGAACACCGAAGCGAAGATCAAGACAGGCGGGAGGGACGAACTCCTCACAGCGGTGGCTGAGGTGGCGTGCCGGAACCCTCAGCTCCAGGGCAGGTTCTCCGAGGTACTGGAGAGCCTGAAAGAGCGGGAGGAGCTCGGATCAACTGCGCTGGGGGCCGGTGTGGCGGTTCCCCACTGCCGCATCCCGGGCCTGAAGAGCTTCGTCGCAGGTCTTGTCACCACCGCAAAGAAGCTTGACTACGATGCCGCCGACAATGAGAAGGTGGACATATTCCCCTTCGTCATAGGACCGCAGGAGAATCCAAAGGAGCACCTCAGGGTGCTTTCGGGGATGGCCAGGCTCCTCAGGAATCCTGACACAAGGAAAGGCATACGGTCGGCTTCCACCGGCTCCGAACTGTTCGAACTGATCACCGGCCTGGACACTGAAGGTATATCCCAGGCTCCAGCCGAACCTGTAAGCGATATGAAGATGCTGCATGTCTTCGTGCGCAGCGAGGATCTTTTCAACGACATACTGCAGGTTTTCGCTTCAGGGGAGTTCCTGGGCGCCATGGTCCTCGAAGCCCATGAATCCACCGAATACATGTCGGGGATACCTGTGTTCGCGGGTTTCTGGAACAGCGACCTGAACACCTTCAACCGCATCATCACCGCGGTGGTCAAGGGTTCTCTTGTTAACCAGACCATCAGGAACATCGAGTATGTCTGCGGCGCGCTGAAGGACCAGAGAGATGTGATGGTCACCGTGGCCGACCTGCACCACGCCATAGGGTCACTGGACTACTAGCATGGACTTTTCATCGTTGCCTCTAATGGCCGTACTGGGCGGTGCGGTTGTCCTTTCGCTATACGCAGGAAGGCTCGCGAGGAAGACAGGGCTTCCCTCCCTGGTGGGCTATATGATACTGGGCGTGGTCCTGGGAAGCTCCGTTCTGGGTGTGCTCTCCGCCGAGGGCACCCGCACACTGTCCTTTCTAACCGACATAGCCCTTGGGTTCGTTGCCTTCACCATAGGCAGCGAGCTGAATCTCAGGGAACTGAGGAAGCTGGGAAAGGGCATCATCTACATCATTCTGGCGGAATCGTTCGCCGCCTTCTTCATGGTGGCAGGAGCCGTGTGGCTGCTCACCGGCAGCCTGCCGATGGCCCTCATCTTCGGAGCCCTGGCACCTGCCAGCGCCCCGGCGGGCACCGTGGCGGTGATACAGGAATACGGAGCCAAGGGCAAGCTTACCAGCGCCCTTTACGCCGTTGTGGGATTCGACGACGGGCTGGCAATAATAATCTTCGGTTTCGCAAGCGCCGCGGCAAGGAACATACTGGACCCTTCCACCTCTTCCGGCATCATCCAGTCGGTGCTTCATCCGGCGGGAGAGATCCTGTTCAGCATTGCAGCGGGAAGCATCCTGGGGTTCCTGCTCACTGTGCTGGGGAGGAGGCTCAGGCCCATTACCGATGTGCCATCCCTTTTCATGGGTTTCGTGGCGGTCGCCGCCGGGATCTCTCAGTGGCTGAATCTTTCCCTGATACTCACATGCATGATGCTGGGCTTCGTACTCACCAACACCACACCGGTGGCCACCGTAAAATCGATGATGGGCCAGCTGAGGACATGGATGCCCTTCCTCTTCATACCTTTCTTCTTCCTGGCCGGGGCTCATCTCGACATAACCGCTCTTCCTTCCCTGGGGCTAATTGGTGTGGTCTACATACTTGCAAGAACGGCGGGGCTCATGGGCGGAGCCAGGCTGGGAGCCGTAATGGGAAGGTCAGACGACAACATAAAGAAGTACCTGGGCTTCGGGATCCTGTCCCAGGCAGGGGTTGCCATCGGTCTTTCCATGGTGGTCCTGGGCCAGTTCGAAGCCCTTGGATCCCCCGAGGCCTCCAGCATCGCCGTAAATGTGATAACCACCATCACTGCAACCTGCATAATCTTTGAGATCATCGGACCTATAGGTGCGAAGTACGCCCTGCAGAAGGCCGGGGAGATAAGGAGGAAGTCCTGACATGACCACTGAGTTCACCCTTCTCGCCCTGGTCGGAGCATCGGTTGTGACCGGCCTTTTCTTCGGAAAGGCGGCGAAGAAGGCGGGACTTCCTTCCATAATAGGCTACATGGTCCTGGGAACGTTTGCCGGTGTTTCCGTGCTGGGCATCTTCCATCACGCCCATCTCAGGGAGCTTGCCTTCGTGACCGACATCGCGCTGGGCTTCGTTGCCTTCAGCATCGGAAGCGAGCTGAAGCTGACCACCCTGCGTTCCCTGGGCAGGTCCATAGGACTGATAATCATCCTTGAATCAACCGGGGCCCTTGTGATAGTTGCCGCTCTGGTGTATGCGGTTACAGGGGATATCGTTACATCGTTGATATTTGGAGCCCTCGCCCCCGCCACCGCCCCTGCGGGCACCGTGGCCGTGATAAGGGAGTACAGGGCGAAGGGCAGGCTCTCCTCCTCCCTTTACGCCGTTGCGGGTTTCGACGACGGGGTGGCGATCCTTCTCTTCGGCTTCACCGCGGCCATAGCCAGGCAGATGCTCCTGGCGGAAGCGGGTCTTGCGTCGGGAAGCCTCTTCGCCGGCCTCGCAAGGCCCGCCGCCGAGATACTCTTCAGCCTGCTCACCGGGGGAGTGCTGGGTTTCCTTTACTCCTATCTTCTTCGCAAGATAGATTCCAGCAGCAACATACCTGCGTTAACGTTTGGGTTCGTCCTGTTCGGAGCCGGTCTGGCAGCCATGTTCCATCTCTCACTCATCCTGGTGAACATGGGCATAGGCTTCGTGCTGGCGAACACCAACAGGCAGAGCACCATTACCTCGGTGAACGAACAGCTCAGATCCCTTATGCCCCTTCTCTTCATCCTGTTCTTCTTCCTTGCGGGGGCTCATCTGAACTTCGCGGCGCTTCCCGCCATGGGCATAACCGGGATGGC
>CAYLXG010000220.1:0-3406 GCA_964387445.1 uncultured bacterium | reverse complement strand
GCGATGCCAACTACAACGCACTGTTCACGGTGTTTGCTATTGGTGGAATTATCATTGGGGCCATCTCTGGAATGAGCGCTGCGTTCACAACCGGTCGATTACTCCAATTGGGTCATCGGCATACTTATAGCAGGGCTGACCATCTGGCTCACCTTCCGGAAGACCGACTGGCCTGAGCTTCTGGCGGTGTTCCAGACCGCCGGGTGGGGATACGCCCTGGCGGTCATTCCCGCGCTTGCAGCGAGCTACCTGTTCAGGATATACCGCTGGGTGGCCCTGCTGGCCCCTATGGGCAGGGTCCGGAAGGCAACCGCCGCTCCGCCGCTGATCACGGGCTTCATGCTCAACAGCGTTCTCCCCGGAAGACTGGGAGAGTTCGCCCGTTCAGCGCTGCTCACAAGGAAGACCGGTATCCCCTTCGCTTCCACCTTCGCCACCGTGGTGGTTGCAAGGCTCTTCGACGGCCTTTCCCTCACCGGGCTCACGCTGGTGGTGATGGCCGCCATGTGGGAGAGGCTCTCCCACACGGTGAGGAGCGGCCTCATAGCCGCTGGATGCGGCTACATAGCAGTGCTCCTGGTCCTTATCGCCTTGAGGAAGTGGCACGGAAGAACGGTGTCGGTGCTGGTGTGGCCGCTGAAGAAGCTGGGTCTGAACCCCCTGGCAGTCCGGATGGAGAAGCTCCTCCTGGATTTCGCAGCGGGGCTTGACATACTGAAGGACCCCGGGGAGCTTTTAAAGGTAACGCTTTTCTCCATTCTAATATGGGTCTCGCTCTGCCTCTCCGTGGTGCCGGTCTTCCTGGCCCTGGACATCCCCTGGGACTGGTATTCCCCTGCTCTGGTCCTTGTGCTGGCCGGCTTCGGGATGCTCATTCCCACCCCTGCAGGGGCGGGAACCGTCCACTACGCCCTGGGGGTTCTCTATCCTGCGATAACAGGCATAATGGAGCCCCAGGCCAAGGCGATGGCCATATTCTTCCAAGCCCCCCAGTTACTTCCGGTGATACTGGCCGGGCTGGCGGTCTCCAGGGGCCATCTGAAGGTCGAGGAGCCTGTGGAACCGCCGGCTTGACCGATTGTAGTATAATTCACGGAATTCACAACATCACCTGAAAGGATACCGATGCCTACATACGACTATGAATGCGAGAAGTGCGGGCACAGGTACGAGAAGTTCCAGCCCATGTCCTCCGATGCCGACAGGGAGTGCCCCCAGTGCGGCGGCCCTGTGAGAAGGCTCATAGGCACCGGAGCGGGGGTGCTCTTCAAGGGCGGCGGCTTCTACGAGACCGACTACAGGAAGAAGCCGGCGAAGAACACCGGCGAATGCTCCACATGCCCGTCCTGCCCCACCTGCCCCGCGTCTTCTGACGAGTAAAAAAAAGGGCGCCCCGAGGGGCGCCCGAAGGGAAAAGATCCCTACATACCCATCATGTCGCCCAGTTTCCACTGGCCGTCTTCGAGTACAAGTTCGACTGTATCGGTCTCGCCCTCGAGGGTAACCTCGACAGTTGCGGTCTCGCCGTCGATAACGGTCTCGCCGATCTCGATGGTGCTGAAGTCGGGGAGTTCGTCGGCCATCATGGGGCTCTCGAACATCTTGGTGATGAAGTCACCGGCGCTCATGTTCTCGATCTCCTCGGCGGTGACCTCTATGCCCAGCATGGCCATGAAAGCGGCGCTTTCTTCAGGGGCGGCCTTCATTTCCTCGACCTGGGCGTTGAGCTCCTCTACGGCCTCGGCTGAAAGGCAGCTGATAAGGGCGTTGCCGTCCTTGTTCTCCATTGCGTCGATAGCCTTCTTAACCACGGCGTCCGGCGTGGAAGCGCCGCCGCAGGCCATTGCAAGTACGAATACCGCTGCAAGGGCAAGGGCAAGTTTCTTCATTGTGATATCCCTCCTGTTTGTGTTCGCGTTTGTGTCCACGGGCTAACCAGAATAACCCCTGTGTACATGTTCTGCCCGAACGGTTGAGCATTCAACGTTCGGGCTGATTATAGCCATTTTTATACCGGGAGCAAATACCCCCTGGAATCCTTCTCTTTCCCCGGCTTCCCCCGGGGGTATATTAGGTGTTACGTTTCCGCCGGAGGGTAAACATTTTCTCCGAAGGGAGTCTCCACTGAAATACATCAAGAACGCCGCGGTCCTCCTGGGCGTGCTTTCGCTTCCGCTCGTTTCATGCGGGGGGGAGGAAACCGGGGACACCGGCACGGTACAGGTGGTCTTCTGGCACGCCATGGGCGGCCCCCTGGGGGACATGCTGGAGGACTCGCTGATAGCCGAGTTCAACCGCACCCATCCCGATATAGAAATATTGCCCGTGTGCATGGGGAACTACCGGGCCCTGAGCCAGAAGATCATGGCCGGGGTGATGGCGGGTTCTCCCCCGGTGCTGGCACAGGCCTACGAGACCTGGACGGCGCAGCTCATAAGAGGCGGGGCCCTGGTTCCACTGGATTCCCTCATGGATGCCGATCCCGGGTTCACCGATGAGATGTGGAACGATTTCTTCCCGGTTTTCCAGGCGAACAACACCTTCGATGGAAGGGTCTACAGCTTTCCGTTCAACAAGAGCGTTCCGCTTATCTATTACAACACCGAATGGTTCGACAGCCTGGGCATAAGGCCGGCGGAAACCTGGGAGGAGCAGAGCGAGAACCTTCTGCTGCTGACCAGGGACGTTAATGAAGACGGCGACATGCTGGACTCCCAGGACCGCTGGGGAACCGCCTTCGGCACATCTGTGTGGACCTTCGAGTGCTTCCTGGCCCAGGCCGGGGGCTCCCTCCTGAACGCCGACTCCACCGCCACGGCCTTCAACTCCCCCGAGGGTGTGGAAGCCCTGAACTACATGACCGGGCTCCTCTATGTTGACTCCACCGCCTATCTGACCTCAGGCTACGACCATCAGAACGCCTTTGCCGACGGCAGGGTCGCCCAGGTGCAGGGGTCGGTCACCAGCCTGGCATTCATGACCAGGGACATGGAAAGCAGGGCGGAGAGCGGAATGCCCACATTCACCATAGGCACCGCCCCCCTTCCAGCCGGGAGGCAGCAGGGGGTTTACATAGCCGGGACCAACGTCGTTCTATTCAGGAACCAGGATCCCCGGAAGGTGGAGGCTGGCTGGGTCTTCATCAAGTGGTTCACCAGGCCGGACATACAGGCAAGATGGTTCGCCGGGAGCGGCTACCTTCCCGCAAGGATGAGCAGCCTTCAGGAACCCTGGTTCCTGGAGAAAGTGGAGAGATACCCGGGGCTTCAGGGGGTGGTGGACCAGCTCTACTACGCCGTGTTCGAACCCCAGATAACCGCCTGGTACGACGGCAGGGAGTTCCTGTCCGAGTCGGTGGAGATAGTGCTTTACGGAAGAATGACGCCGGAGGAAGCCCTTTCCAGGG
>CAYLXG010000219.1:385-3411 GCA_964387445.1 uncultured bacterium | reverse complement strand
TGTTGTGACAAGGCCGATGTTGGGACCCTCGGGGGTTTCCACAGGGCAAACCCTTCCGTAGTGGGTGTGGTGAACGTCCCTTACGTCGAAACCTGCCCTCTCCCTGGTGAGACCGCCTTCTCCAAGGGCGCTGGTGCGCCTCTTGTGGGTGAGTTCCGCCAGGGGGTTGGTCTGCTCCATGAACTGGGAGAGCTGGCTCTGTCCGAAGAAGGAGTTTATCACGCTGGACAGGGTCCTGGAGTTCACCAGGTCCTGTGGTCTGAGCTTCTCGCGGTCCTGCTGCCCCATCCTGTCCTTGATGGTCCTGGCCATGCGGGCAAGGCCCTTCGAGAATTCCTGACCCAGGAGCTCACCAACGGTCTTCACCCTTCTGTTACCCAGGTGATCGATGTCGTCCGATACGTTGGTTCCCTCCCTGAGGCAGATAAGGTTGTCCACTATCGCCACAAGGTCGGGGACGGTGAGGGTCAGCTTGTCCATGGATGTGTTTATGTTGAGCCTCTCGTTGAGCTTGTAGCGGCCCACTTCACTGAGGCTGTATCTCTTGCTGTCGAAGAACATGGATCTCAGATAGCTTCTGGCGTGGTCAAGTGAAGGAGCCTCTGTACCTCTGAGGGCCTCGTATATCCACATGGTGGCGGTGGCTTCGTTCTTCTCCACTCCGGCACCCAGGGCGGATTCTTCCTTGGCCAGCGTGCGCCTTATGCTGTCCACGCTGTTCCGCTCGTTCCTGGGCTCGAGGAACCGCACTTTCTCTATGCCGGCGGCGGCGAGCTTTTCCAGCTTCTCGACGCTCTCCACCGGTTCGTCGCACCTGGCCAGGATCTCTCCGGTGGCTGGGTCGACGATGTCCTCCGCGAAGGACTTGTGCACCAGTTCCGCAACCTTGGACTGCCTCTTGAGGATCGACTGAAGGTCCTTCTCCTTAACGGGATAGAAGGACTTGAGAATATCGGAGTCGGAACCCAGGCCAAGGGCACGGAGCAGCATGGTCACAGGGATCCTCTTGGGCTTCTTGTCGATATTGGCGAAGATGATCTCGTTGCTGTCCAGTGTAAGGTCCAGCCAGGATCCCTTCTGGGGAATGACCCTGGTGGTGCATATCCTTCTGCCCCTCTGCTGGGTCTTCTCCTCGAAGAAGACTCCGGGACTCCTGTGGAGCTGGCTTACGATCACCCTCTCGGCCCCGTTTATTATGAAGGAGCCGTTGCTGGTCATCTGGGGAAGTTCCCCCAGGAATGTGCTCTGGTCCACTGCCATCTTCATCACAAGGGTCTCCGGATCCCTGGTGACAAGTCGCATCGTGGCGTTAAGGGGCGCGGAAAACGTTACGCCTCGCTCCACCGCTTCCCTTATGGAGTGCTTCGGGCGGCCTATTTCATAACTGACGTACTCCAGAGAGAACTCCTTCGTGGAGCTCTCAATGGGGAAAGTATCCATGAATATCTTGTGAAGCCCCTGGGGGAGCCTCTCTTCAGGCTTTACGTCAGCCTGAAGGAAGTTGTCGAACGATTCCTTCTGAACTCTTAAAAGATCAGGAACCTGTATCGCGGGTTTTACCCTTGAAAAGTTCCTTACAGGTCTCGCTTTTTTCACTGCCACTCCTCTACACTGCTCCTGAACCGAAATAAAGCGACCTCCGGGAACAAGGGGGCTGAAGGCGGAAGAGGGCTGACGCCCTCCTCCGCCCCGGCTCCTGTATCCTGAACGCTACTTGAGGGAAACGGAGGCTCCGGCTTCCTCGAGCTGCTTCTTGATCTCTTCTCCTTCGGCCTTCTCGACGCCTTCCTTGACCTTGGACGGCACGCCGTCCACCAGGTCCTTGGCTTCCTTCAGGCCCAGGCCGGTGAGTTCGCGGACCACCTTGATGACGGCGATCTTCTTGGCGCCGAAGCTTTCAAGGACAACGTCGAACTCGCTCTGCTCCTCGGCTGCGGACTCGCCGCCGGCGGGGCCGGCTGCCGCCACTGCCACGGCGGGGGCTGCGGCTGATACGCCGAACTTGTCTTCCATCTCCTTCACAAGCTCAGCGAGCTCAAGGACGGTCATGCTGGATATAGCCTCGATGACAGCGGCCTTTTTGTCTTCACTCATTGTGTCTTCCTCCGTAAGTCGCGGGATCCCCTGGGATCCCGTGTTTATTGTTCAGTTGGATTTACTCTCGCTCACAGCGTTAACGGCATAAAGGAACTTCCTGATAACGCCGCTGGTAACCGTCATGAAGCCTCTGAGAGGAGCGTTGGCGGAGCCAAGCACCCTGGCGAGGAGCTCTTCCCTTGAAGGCATGTCCGCAAGGCTCATGACATCTTCAACGCTGAAGGTCCTGCCGGATACGAATCCGCCCTTCAGCACCGGTATACCCTTGTTCTCCTTGCTGAAATCCTTGAGTATCTTCGCAGGGGCGACCTCGTCGGCTGCATAGGCGATGGCCGTGGGGCCGTTGAGGAGACCGAATATCCCCTCCTCCGGGTCTACGCCGATGTCCGCAAGGGCCCTCTTAAGAAGGGTGTTCTTCACAACGGTGAAGGTAACGCCGGCTTCCCGCATCTGCCTGCGAAGCTCGGTCATCTGTTCCACGTTGATCCCGGTGAAGTCCGCCAGGACCACCGCACCCGCTTCCTCGATACCCTGGTTCAGGTGGGAGACAACGGTTTCCTTGTGGTTTCTTGTAATGCTCATACCGTGGCTCCCTTCTATCTGAGCAGTGAGCGCACGTCGTTAACGTCCACCCTTATTCCCGGGCCCATGGTCGAAGATACGGCCATGTTGTTTATGTACTTGCCCTTGGTTGAAGCGGGCTTCAGCTGGATAACCTTCTCCATGACGGAGAGGATGTTCTCCTTCAGCGCCTGCTCTTCGAAACTGGCTTTGCCAACGGGAACGTGGAGGTTGCCGGTCTTGTCCACCCTGAAGCTGATCTTTCCCCCCTTGGCGTCCTTCACGGCTGCGCCCACATCGGGGGTCACCGTTCCGGTCTTCGGGTTGGGCATGAGACCCCTGGGGCCCAGCACCCTTCCCAGCTTTCC
>CAYLXG010000219.1:0-375 GCA_964387445.1 uncultured bacterium | reverse complement strand
GACTACATCGAAGTCGAGCCAGCCGTCGACTATCTTCTGGGCGGTTTCCTCGTCTCCGATGAAATCGGCTCCGGCTGCTTTTGCCTCTTCGGCCTTTTCTCCCCTTGCAAAGGCAAGCACCCTTACGGTCTTGCCGGTACCGTGGGGAAGCATGCAGGTACCCCTGACCACCTGGTCGCTGTACTTGGGGTTGACGCCGAGGTTAAGGGCTACCTCGATCGTCTCGTCGAACTTCGCAGTGGCCAGCTTCTTGATGGAGGCAATTGTCTCCTCAAGGGTGTAGTATCTCTGCCTGTCCACCGACTCCCTGGGCCTGGCGAATCTTTTGCTCTTAGCTATCGATGACCTCGAGGCCCATTGTCCGCGTGGTTCCGG
>CAYLXG010000218.1:0-3419 GCA_964387445.1 uncultured bacterium | reverse complement strand
GCGCTGTCGCACACCGTTACAACGTACTCGAACCGTTCTTCTTCGAGTTCGTCAACGGTCTTGCTGCGGTGTCCGGATATGTCGATGCCCATCTCCCCCATGACCCTCACCGCCCTGGGGTTGAGGCCGTGCTTCTCTATTCCCGCGGAGAACGCCCTGAAACGGTCTCCCAGAAGCTCCCGGCAGAGGCCCTCCGCCATCTGGCTCCTGCAGGAGTTGCCTGTGCAGAGGAAAAGTATCCCCGGCTTGTCATTCATCAGTTCCGCTCCTTCCTGAAACGTTGAAGGACCACCCCCTTGTGAAACGGGAATATCAAGGGGAAGTGTTAAGGGAGAGTTAACCGGGTTTTTCAAGGCGGAACGCAACTGAGCAGGGCCTGGAGAGCTCCCGCTCCCCTGCTTCCGGATCAACCGGTTCCCTGAAGTCGGCAACTGTGAACCCCGCGGATACGAACTCCCTCCAGTAGACCGAGAGAGGCCGGTGGTACCTTATGAAATCCCTGGTGAAATGGCCCCAGGGAGGGTCCACCCTTTCCTTTTCAATGAAGTACGGGTACGGCCAGGCAATGCACAGGGTTCCTTCCTCCCCGCAGAAAGCGTCCGCCAGGGGGAAGCATGGGTGGGAGAGAACGGCAACCGCCCTTCCTCCCTTCCTGAGAACCCTGTGAAAGGAGCGGACCGCGCCTCTGAGGTCTGGAAGGTCCATCAGAACGTAGTTCGACACCAGAAGGTCGAAGGCGCCGTCCTCCATGGTTTTCAGTTCGGAACACGAATCCACTTCGAACCTTATCCCGGGGTTCCTTTTCCGGGCAATGGCTATCATCTCGCTGGAAAAGTCCACTCCCACGACCTTTGCTCCCCTTCCCGCAAGGAGAGCGGCGAGATATCCCGTTCCGCAGCCTGCGTCGAGAACTGCCCTGCCCGCCACGGGACCGGCCATCTCCCAGAGGACCGGGTCGGAGTTCAGCCTTCGGTTGCGGTCCCCGGATCCCCCGACCTGGAGCTCCCAGTCCCCTGCAATGCCGTTCCAGAACTCCTTCGTATTCTCTTCGCCGTTCACTCTGCTCCTCTACCCCGACAAGAAAATGAAATAGGCGGCTATTATGGCCAGGTCCACGCAGAGGTGCGTGACCACCGGAAAGAGAAGTGAGCCCGTCTCGAGGCTCTTTCGGCCCCAGTACACACCGGTAGCGAAGACCGCGGCCACCGAGATGATGGCGAAGGGAATAGAGAAAAGCATGCCGGTGGTCAGCCCGTGGTAGGAGGAATAGAAGGCCGCGGAGATGAGGACCGCCCTTCTCCTTGAGGTAACCCTGACCAGTCTGCTCAGGGCGTATCCCCTCCAGAATAGCTCTTCCAGAAAGGCGTTTCCCAGGACCATCATCGCCCCGAAGACAATGGGGTTCATCGAACCGGCTCCCCATTCGCCAAGCACGGCGGTGATCTCCTCCATGTTCCAGATGCGGTCCCTGAGAAGGGCGAAGAAGAGGAGCACCGCAAGGAAGGCAGCTGACCCGGCGATAAGTGACCTTTTGACTCCCCCTGGGTCCCTCCTGAGCCCATAGTCCCCCGGGGAGGCCCTTCCTGTAAGGATTCCCATCAGGGGGATGCCGAGACATACCGCGCCGTGGAAGAGGATGAAAGTGGCTGAGACACTGCGGAACAGCAGCAGCCCCGCAGCCACCGCAAGAGGACCGGCGGCCATGGCCGGAAGGACAGGGGTCACGAAACCGGAAGGTACACGGAGAAAGTTGTGCCCTCCCCGGGGGTGGAATCCACTGTGATCACCCCGCCGGACTGCTTCACTACCCCGTATACGGTGGAAAGCCCCAGACCTGAACCCCTGTCGCCGTCCTTCGTGGAGAAGAAGGGATCGAATATCCTGGGAAGCACATCCGGCTGGATGCCGTGTCCAGTGTCGGCGGCGGAAAGGAGCACGAACTCACCGGGTTCTATCCCGGGGAAAGGGGTCAGGAATCGCTGGTCCAGTACGGCGAGGGAGGTTTCCAGAACAAGCCTTCCCCCCTCGGGCATGGCGTCCCTGGCGTTGACCGCCAGGTTCATCACCACCTGTTCCAGGCGCACCTGGTCACCGGATATCTCCGGCAGGGGATCAAAGAGGTCCATGATCACCTCGACATGGTCCCCGACCAGCCTTTTCAGCATTGGTGTCATGTTCTTCAGCAGAGAGTTCAGACTGAGTTTCTCCAGCTTGAGTTTCTGCTTCCTGCTGAAGGCAAGCAGCTGACCCGTAAGGTCCATGGATCGCCGTGAGGCATCCGCTATCTCCTCAACGTGGACCCGGTGCGGGTCACCATCGGCGAGATCGTCCAGGAGAACCTCGGCCCTCCCCAGGATCACCGTCAGGTAGTTGTTGAAATCATGGGCAATGCTGTTGGCCAGCCTGCCCACCGATTCAAGCCGCTGGGCTATCGCAAGCTGGGTCCTGAGCCTTTCCCTTTCCGCTTCCGCGGCTTCCCTTGCCTTCAACTCCCGCTCCGCCTCCAGCATCTTCTGCTCCAGTTTCCTGACAAGCCTTTCGCTGTAAAGCCTGAACACCTCTTCCTTCGGCAGTTCCTCCATGGATTCAAGAGCCTTCCGGGGGGATTTTTCCATAAGCACTTCCTCGACGGCCTTAAGGAAGTCTTCAGGGTCGCAGGGTTTTACCATGAACCTGTCGGCCCCTATCCGCATTGCGAATTCCTCGTCCTTCGGTCCTGTGTAGGTGGCGGTGTAGAAGATGAAGGGCACCCCCGGATTCGTGTCGCCTGTCCTGATGGTCCTGCAGAGCTGAAAACCGTCCATCACTGGCATGAGGATGTCGCTTATCACGAGGTCCACATTCCCCCGCCCGATCAACTCCAGCGCTTCTTCCCCGTTGGAGGCTGATGCAGTTTCGTATCCGCTGTTTCCCAGCAGGGATTCCAGCAGGTACCTGTTGTCCTCCCTGTCGTCAACTATGAGTATTCTGGAAGACATTGCCCCTCCCCGGCTGTTCGCCCTTGGATATATTCCCTTACCGTAGCCACGAAAGTGTTGGGATCGATGGGCTTCTCTATATACCCGTCGGCTCCCGCGGCGAGTATCCGCTCCCTGTCCCCGGCCATTGCGTAGGAGGTTACCGCCACAACAGGTATACCCCTGAGTGCCTCGTCCTTCTTCAGTTCCTCGGCTACCGCATAGCCGTCCATGCCCGGGAGCTGTATGTCCAGCAGTATGCCGTCGGGGCGCATCTCCCCCGCCATGCGTATCCCTGCTGCCCCGTCGGCTGCTCCGGCAACCCTGAACCCCCCTTTTTCCAGGAGGTACTTCATCATGTAGTAGTTCTGCCGGTTGTCCTCGATTATCAGGAGGGCCTTCACTGCGCTTCTCCCTTCCCGCCCATGGGAAGGACAACTGAAAAGGTGCTTCCCTCTCCCT
>CAYLXG010000217.1:0-3422 GCA_964387445.1 uncultured bacterium | reverse complement strand
CAATACCTCTTCTGATAATCCACTCCATACTTACCTCGAAATCGGATTCCCTGGTGGATGACATCGACCGTTACAGCGTCATGGTTATGAACATGCTGGCCCAGGCCAGGAAGGAAGCCTGATGGCGAAGGCAGCATCGGGGCGGAGCAGAACTGGGAAACACCTTCCGGAGATAGATCTTCTCCCGGTGATGAACCTGTTCTGCTGCATAATACCGTTCCTGCTGTTCAGCGCAACTTTCCTTGAGGTCGTAGTCATTGAAATGGCCCAGACCGAAGGCGTCAGCAGTGCGGGTGCCGGGGCCACCGCCAACCTGATGCGTTCGGAGGAGGACAGGCTCCAGCCCAAGATAATAATGACGCAGCAGGAAATGTTCATAGGCACCGTCAGCGGAACGGTACATGTGTGCTATGCCCAGGAAACCGTGGTTGACGGCGAAACCATCATCACCTTCCCCTGGGATTCGCTGTCAACGGACATCACCGAGGTTTACGAGCTTCTCAACGAAGTCTATCCCCAGATCGACTTCCACAAGATAACGATCCTCACGGTGGAGGAGATGCGCTACCAGAACATCATCAGGGCCATCGACATAGCCGGGGAGGCAGGCTTCGATCAGCCGGGTCTCCAGGTCGCTCCGTCCGCGGCGGTGAGTTCCGCCATGAGGGGGGGGAACTGATGAGCGCCCCCTCCAAACGCAAGGTTCCCCTGCTTCTGGGATCGGGCAAGTCCATTGCCCTGTCCAGGGGCGGCGACAAGAAGGTCACCCTTAACCTGACCTCCATGATCGACATGTTCACAATTCTTCTCGTATTCCTTCTGAAGAGCTATTCCGCCGATGGGCAGATAGTTACGGTCAGCGATCAGCTGGTGCTTCCAAAGGCCCGGATGGAGCAGAGGGTGGAACTCAAGCTGGAGATCCAGGTAAACAACTCCGTGATAGTGGTGGACGGCGATCCGGTGGTTTCGGTGACCACGGACCTCCTCTCCTCGGGGAACTCCATACCCGAGCTGGTCGTGAGGCTCAAGGACCATTTGGAATATTCCAGGCTCACCAGGGGTACACTTACTGAAGAGGATACCAAGATCAACATCCAGGGAGATGTGGACATACCCGCGATCCTTCTTCAGAGGGTAATGGCAAGCTGCTCGGAAGCGGGGTATGCCACCCAGAACCTGGCTGTGATCAAGACGGAGACCCTGGAAGAAGGTGATGTCTGATGGGAGCCGATGTAAAAAAAGTGCTTGCCGTCGCCGCAATGCGCGACGGGAAGGTGGTAACCAAACTGCTTCCCGGTGACAGGGAAGTGACCCTGGGTTCCGGCTACAACAACAACATCGCCGTTGAGGGAGCCGGCATACCCGATTCCCTGGTGTTCATCAGGAAGGCCCCCGACGGCCAGTCCTGGGAACTCAGGCTGTCCGACACCATGGACGCGCAGATAACCTCCGCCAACGGCTCGAAGCTGAAGTTCAGCGACCTGAAGGGGCTCGGCATCTTCAGCACCGATGACAGCGGCAACTACATGCTCAAGGTCAACTACGGCGACCAGGGCATGGTCAACGCCGGAGCCTTCGTGATCCACTTCGGATTCATAGAACCTCCCAAGGTAGCCGAGAAGAAACCTGAACCGAAGAAGAAGCCCGAGCCCGTGAAGCCCGTGGAGGTCAAACCCGAGCCTCCCGACAAGAGGATGCTCAAGCTGGTGGTGGAGGGCGGCCCGGGAGGAAGACGCGAGATATTCCCCAACGCCGGGATAATGACCATAGGTCAGGCCGATTACAACACCGTCGCCGTGGACTCCGCCGGTCTTCCCAGGATACACACCCTCCTTGAACCCGAGGAGGGGAACAAGTACATACTCAGACTGCTTCCGGAGATAAAGGGCGGTGTGGAGGTTAAGGGAAGCGTCATTCCCTTCGCCACGCTGATCGAGAGGAACCTCCTCAAGCAGGAGAAACCCGGCGAACCCTACATCTGGGTCTTTGACAGGAACGTATCAGGTGTTTTCACCATCGGCGGTCTCGAGATATTCTTCGGCTTCGCGGAGCCTCCTCCGGAGGTGCTGAAACCCAAGCCCAAGCCCAAGCCGGTAATACCCAAGGATACAACGAAACCGGCTTTCTACGACTGGAAGACCTTCGCCTGCAGGCCCCACGAGCAGGTGACCTTCCATGTGAGCAAGAACGAGAATGACCGCTACAAGATCATTCTGGGCATAGGCCTTGCAATTGCGGTTCTCACAGGAGCCGTGACCGACAGGCTCATCATGGAAGTTAAGGAAACGAAGACCCAAATCCTCAGGAATGCCCCAAGCGCCAGGGTCGCCCAGCTCTCCGAAACCCCGCCGGCAGTCGAGGCCGGCCTGGGCGAGGAGATAATAAGCGACATGCCCGTGGCTAACATGGAAACCGCCGGGGCAGGGGGCCCAGGAGGAGCCGATGGTCCAGCGGGGGCAGCCGCGGGAGCCGATGCCGCGGGGGATGTCCTCAGCAGCATAAGCTTCGCCGCCTACGGCACCGGAGCGGCAGGGGGAGGGGCCGGTTTCATCGGCGACCTCCAGTCCGCCGCAGCATCCGGAACGGGGCTGGCTTCAGGCCAGACCGGCGACGCCCTGATAGCAGGGGCTGGCGGTGGCGGATCCGGCGGCCTTTCCGGCCTTGCCGGGGGCGGAGGAGGTGTTGCCTCATCCGCGGAGACAGTAAGCTCCAGCGAAATGCAGGCGGCACACCAGGCGGCGCAGGTATCGTTCAGCGCCAGTGCTTCAGGTGAAGCCATCGACCTGGGCTACAGGAACATGAGCGACATCAGGAGAAGGATCAACGTTATAAAGATGCGTGTTCAGACCGCCTATGAAAGCCTCCTGCGGACGAATCCCGGGGCCAGCGGAACCATCACCATCAATTTCTCCATTACCCCCAGCGGCTCTGTAACCGGTGTTTCAGTCAGCTGCCCGGGAGCCCTGGCAAGCCTTCAGGGAACAGTAACATCAGCGGTGCAGGGGCTCAACTTCGGACCTGCCCCTGAACAGACCTCCAACCTTCCTGTCACGGTTCCCTTCAGCCTGGTTCCACCTCAGTAAGATCATTACCGGCCGCGGCCTCCGCCGCGGCCGACCCTGTCCCTGCCCCCTGGCCGCCCGCAAGTTTGTCAATCAAATCTTATATCTCTTCTTCCAGTGGGCAAATAGACCTGATACCAGGCATATCTGCCCACTGGAAGGCCAGTTCCAGTGTTTCGTTGACAAACTTGCGGGCGGCCGGAAGGCAAAGGCAAAAAAAGGGGCCGCGGTGATGCCGCGGCCCCTTTATCAGCATGCGGAAGTGTACTAGTACATTCCGCCCATACCGCCGTCGCCGCCGGGCATGGGCTTCTCGGGCTCGGGGATCTCGGTGATTATCGCCTCGGTGGTGAGGAGGAG
>CAYLXG010000216.1:0-3444 GCA_964387445.1 uncultured bacterium | reverse complement strand
CCTTTTCCCCACGGAGAATCCCAGGTGCGGCACCGCGGAGGTCGTTGAAGGAGCTGCCGCGGCGGAGGGAATGGCCCTGGCCTGGAAGCACCACCTGGAAATGGGTTACCGCCGATCACAGGTGGGATTCTCGGAGAAGCTGAGGAACCTGGGGAAGTGCAGGTTCGACCTGGCCTTCGATACGGTCCACGGCGACTCCTTCAGGATATCGGACATAGACGTGATCATAGGCGCCGGTGGGATAATGGCCCATTCCTCTCCCCGAAGGGCCGCCTGGATCCTCGCCATGGGATTCAGACCGAAGGGCCTTACCACCCTGATGATCGACAGGCACTTCCACAGCCCTCACATGGGCGTGCTTTCCCGGGAATTCCCGGAAGAGGCCCTGGACTACTACGAAAGGGAATGCCTGGCAACCGTCTGCAGGGTCTACTCTCCGGTGAGAAAAAAGCGCCACCTCAAGGTGACCACATCCGACAGGACCATCAAGGTGAAGAGCGGAGGATTCCTCTACCTGGAAAGCTCGCAGGGTGTATCAATTCCCGGCGTTGAGCTTCCCCAGGACGATTCTCCGCTGCTGGTGGACATGCGTTTCGGCAATGAGTTACTGCCCATGGACCTCAAGACGGAGAGAGCCCTTCCGAGGGAGGAGGTTATCCTCCCCGCGGGACCTTCACCCATGCCTGAGAACGATACGGTGGAGAAAGAGCTTTCCCTGGCCTACCAGGGGGATATCCTGGTGAAGGAATCGGACTCCGTTGAGGCAGGGGATCCGGTGGGGGAGAACAGCCTTGCCCCACCCTCGGTATACTTCGTGGACGTAAGGGACAGGGTGGGTTACCAGAGGAAGGGCGTTACCGACGCGATGGTCATGGAGGGCATTACCGTGAAGCCCGGCGACAGCGTTTCCACCGGGCAGAAGATCCTCTCCATGAAGACAGGTTCCGGTCTGCTTGCCGTCAATATCAAGGTTAACAGTCCGGTAAGGGGAGAGGTCACCTCGGTAACCCCCCCGGGCATGGTGATCATGAAGGAGATCCAGGACTACGACGCCAAACCCCACTTCGTGAACGTGGCAAGGCTTCTGGGGGTGAAACCCAATCGGATAAAGGCCATCATGAAGGTGCGCCAGGGCGAGTTCGTCCATATCGGCCAGCACCTTGCGGTGGGCAGCGGTCTTAAGGCCGTGAAATCCCCGGCCACAGGCACGGTCATGGAGATAGACGGCAAAACAGGAGTGGTGAAGATACAGTATCTCCTCAACCCGGTTATGATGCTCTCACCCGTTTCCGGAAGGGTCACCGCTGTAAAGAAGAACATTTCCGCGACGATATCCTGCACCGGCGCCACGGTCCAGGGTGTGGCCGGATTCGGGAGGACAAGGTGGGGAGCCCTGACTGTAGGAGACCCGAAGAAGGGCGCGGTGATGCTCCTCAAAGGTCCCCTTACCTCATCATACGCCACCAGGGCAGCCGCGGCAGGGGTGTCCGGGGTGGTAGCTCCCTCCATGTCCGCAGTGGACCTTGTGGAGTTCCTGGATGATGAACCCGGGGTGATCCTCACCGGTGACGAGGAGCTCCCCTTCTCCCTCATCCTGCTCAGGGGCGTCGGGGATGCAGCACTGGAGGATGAAGCCTTCTACGCCCTGGAGAGCTACACAGGAGGCAACTGCGCCTTGTTCACCACGACCAGGCTGAGGGCCGGTGTGGAGCGACCCTTCATCCTTCTTCAAAACCCGGAGGAATGAGATGGTATGGGAATGCCAGGCGTGCAGTTATGTGTACAGCGCAGCTAAGGGCGACGAGTCCGCCGGCGTGGAACCGGGGATCCCTTTCAGGGACCTTCCCCACGGCTGGAAGTGCCCTGTGTGCGGAGTGGGCAAGGAGTTCTTCGAAGAGCTCCATGGAACGAGCGATTAAAACGTTAATTGGCAACAGGTTGAATGAATAACTCATTCCGGGGTTGACCATCGCCGCAAATAGCCGTAAATTACTGCCTCCGGTGCCGAGGTAGCTCAGTTGGTAGAGCAACGGACTGAAAATCCGTGTGTCGACGGTTCGATTCCGCCCCTCGGCACCACTTCTTTATCCTTCGGAAGTGGTCATACCCCCAGGCCGTCCGCAAGACATAATGGTTGGACCACCACCTCTGATTAGGGTACCTTACCCTTGTCAGAAAACCTCTACCAGAAGGGTGGTCCATGATGTTAATAAGATATGTCGGCCTCGATGTCCATAAGGACAGCATCAAGATTGCGGTAGCCGAGGAAGGACGAGAGCCAGCAAGGCTTTTTGCTTCCATTCCTGGGGAGAACAGCAAGCTTATCAGGAAGATCAATAAGCTCGGGAGCAGTAGCGAGATCAAGTGCTGCTACGAGGCTGGTCCTGGAGGTTATTCGATATACCGTGCATTAACCGCAGCTGGTATCGACTGCAGAGTGATAGCTCCGTCCATGATCCCCAAACAGAGCGGTAAAAGGGTAAAGACGGACAGACTCGATGCGGAGAACCTTGCCCACTACTTTCGTTCAGGTGATCTCACAGAAGTATGGGTACCTGATGAGAATACTGAAAGCATCAGGAACCTTGTTCGACTCAGGGAGGATGCCAGAAATGCTCGGCAGAAGGCAAGGCAGCAGCTGAATCAGTTCCTGCTTCGTAAAGGCTTGACATATCACCTGAAGACGAAGTGGAACACAGGCCATACATCCTGGATCCGTGGGCAGAGATTCCCGCAGGAAGCTGACAATGTGACCCTTGCTGATTACCTGAAGCAGGCGGAGGTGCTTGATGAGAGGGTTACTGGGATTGAGGAGCATCTCAAGGTTTACAGCGGCCATTGGGAGCAGAACAGTTTAGTTGAGAGCCTGCAGGGTCTAAGGGGAATTGCTTTTGTATCAGCGGTCGCTATAGCCGCAGAAGTAGGTGACCTGAGAAGATTCCCCACCGCTGGTAAATTCATGTCATATGTGGGTCTGGTCCCGTCTGAGCATTCTTCAGGCCGGAAGGAGAAGAGGGGGTCGATCACCAGATGCGGCAATTCCATTGTCAGAAGACTGCTTGTTGAGGCATCCTGGCATTACAGACATAAGCCCGGCAATTCCAGGGCGATTACCCTTAGAAACGAAGAACTGCCGAAGCGAATCCAGGATATCACCTGGAAAGCGCAGGAAAGACTCCACCGCAAGTACATGAAACTGCTCATGGCAGGTAAGCCCAAAAATAAAGTTTGTGTTGCAGTTGCACGTGAGCTTGCAGGGTTTATCTGGGCGATAGGACAGAGTATATAAAGGATGGATCAGCAGTTGGTGCTGTCATCAGGTATGGGTAACCCTCGGACAAACTTTGTGCGCAGAGAAATCTGCAAGCACGGCGCAAGATTGAGGTAATCCCAGACGAATAGATGAAATGCGGTAACCAACCCGCGGATATCAGTATGATCAGA
>CAYLXG010000215.1:0-3471 GCA_964387445.1 uncultured bacterium | reverse complement strand
GTTAAGGAAGGACTGGCCCAGGTTGTCGTGCCATACTACACCCAGCTCCATGTCTCCCAGGTGCTCCCACCCTGCGATGGGTGTGGCCATGGGGCAGCAGTCGGAAGTAACCGTGACCGCGGGCAGGAACGTTCCGTCGCTTCCCGCAACGGCGCACTTGATGTCCCCGGTGTTGGTCTGGGACCAGACAACGGCCACATGGCCGTCGGCTGAAGCTTCCGCATGGGGGTGCTGTACATTGGCCGCCACTGGGGCGGAAGGAGTCCATGTCACACCGTCGGAGGACCTGGAGAGGTAGAGCCAGTTGTTGTCGTCCACTACGAAGACCCAGACCTCATCCGATAGATCGTTGGTTACGCTTGTACACGAAACGGGTGTTCCAGATCCGGGATAGGAGAAATCGATCTGGGAGAAACCCTGAAAAGTAAGGTTCTCATAACTGTATCTGGCTCCGGAAACACGACTGGAATCCGGTGAGATATTCCTTATGTAGTTAACCAGAATAGTGTTCTCATTAATGACTGAGATAGTTGATGAGTAGAGGTTGCTGGAGGCTCCTGTTACTGTCCGCTCATACGACCAGGTAAGCCCGTTATTGAACGATTTTCTTACCTTAAGTTCATCTCCGTTGGCGGACATGCTGTCTATGATGAAAGAAACGAAGACATCGGCGTCGGTGCCGTAGAGGCAGTCGAAGTGGGAGAATCCCGGGCCTACCTGGGTGAGGCCGTTCTCGAAGCTTCCTATCAGCCGGTCTTCCCCCCACAGCAGCTGGGCTCTGGCGGTGAGGGCGGCGGCGGACAGGATGATTAACAGAAAAACTGACGATCTTGCTTTCATATCTGCAGCTCCTTCAGAGCATATATAACTTACCACATATCCCGAATGAAGATATATACAAAACAGACTGAAAGCAAATAAGTTCTATTCCTCGAAGTCTCCCATGTACACATCCTTCTCCAGAAGCTGCCAGACAGGGGTTCCGGTGAGCTTCTGGAGCTCTTCGAGGACCTCGTGCTGGGCCTGGTCGATGAGCAGTGACTGCTTGAACATGTCAACCGCCTCCTCCTCGAGGCTCTGAACGATGTAGAGCCTGGCCAGTGCGTTCAGGGAGGTGGTGTTCTCCGGGTCGAGTTCGATGGACCTTTCCAGGAACTGGATGGAATTGTTCAGGAGTTCCTCTTCGTCGACCTCGTCTCCGTGGAGCTCCGCGGCGGGTATGTTCTCCAGGATGGACATTCCCCAGGCGAGCCCCAGACCCATGTATGCCTCAGCGTTCTCGGGGTCGAGGTTCAGTATGTCGGTGTAGAGAGGAATGGCGGCGGTGGGATCCTTTTCATCCATGTGGATCTTTGCAAGGCTGAGCCTGGCGTCGATATCCTCGGGATCGTTCTTTATCTTCTTCTCAAGACCGATCCTTGCGGACTTCAGGTCGCTCATTAAGTTTACCTCCGTCGAGTGGCCTAACAGTATCGCCGTGAATTATACATATCCAAAGCCATCGTCAACCCCGGACCTGGAGAGAACACTGGAAACGCGCCGGAATATAGACTGCATCAAAGGTGTTGGAAAGGCCAGGATCGAGCAGCTGGAAAAGCTGTCTCTACATACCGTTGGCGACGTTCTTCTGCACCTTCCCAGAAGGTTTCTGGACAGGCGGATGGTAACCCCGGTGAACATGCTCAGAAGAGGCATGGAGGCGGTTGTTTCCGGGAGGATAGTGTCCGTGTCCAGGCATCGGAGGGGGAGGGGACCAGCGGTAACGGCCCTTTTCTCAGACGATACCGGCAGCATCACGCTCACTTTCTTCAGGAAGGGTTTTCCCGCGTCGAAGCTCGCCGAGGGAATGCGGGTGACAGCCTGCGGTACGGTGGAGGAATACCGTGGCTACAATATCGTTCACCCTGAACTTTACTTCGGGGAGGAGAGCGATGCCCCGGGAATGCTCCCGGTTTACAGGCTCACCTCCGGGCTTACCCAGGCCGCGATGCGAAGACTCACGGACTCAGTGCTGGAAGCGACGGAGGATTCGCTGGAGGGTATTCTCCCTGCTGAGGTGACATCCGGGGAGGGTTTCTCATCCAGATGGGACTATTACCGGGGGGCGCACCGGCCGGAAGACCCACAGGAAGCCCTCCGGGCAAGGGATCTGGTGGCAATGGAGGAACTCTACCTTTACAGATCGGTGCTTTGTGCGGTGAGGACAGGAGGCAGGGCCCTGGAGGGCATACCACTCAGGTCCCTGCCCCTCCAGCGCTTTTCCGAAAGCCTTCCATGGCCCCTTACCGACGCCCAGGAGAGGGTATGCCTGGAGATAGCCCGGGACATTCAGTCACCGGGCCCCATGAGGAGGCTGGTTCAGGGGGACGTGGGTTCAGGAAAGACCGTGGTTGCCGCCTACTCCTGCCTTTCCTCGGCCCTCTCCGGTTATACGGCGGCTGTGCTGGCCCCCACTGAGGTGCTCGCTTTTCAGCATTACAGGAGCCTGTGCGGTTTCTGCTCTCCCTTCGACGTTCCGGTTCACCTGCTCACCGGTGGAACCCCCGGAAGCCTTCGCAGGGAGATCGCAGAAGCCCTTTCATCAAGGAGGGATGCGGTGCTGGCGGGTACCCACGCAATTCTCGAGGACTGGGTTCCCCTGGATTCCCTGGGGCTTCTGGTGATAGATGAACAGCACAGGTTCGGCGTGGCCCAGCGGGAGAAGCTCCTGGCCGGTACCGCCCCCCGGCCCCACGCACTGGTGATGTCCGCCACGCCCATTCCCAGGACGCTTGCCATGACCTTCTACGGTGACCTGGACCTTTCAGTGCTTGACACCATGCCCCCGGGCAGGGGGAAGACCGAAACATCGATAGTCTCCCCTTCTGAGAAGGGAGGGGTTTTCTCCTTCATGCTTCAGAGGCTGGAGGAGGGGGAAAGGGTGTTCCTGGTCTATCCCCTTCGGGAGGCCTCCGAGAAGAGCGACCTGAAGGACGCGGCAACCGCTTACGAAGTGGTGAGGTCGGGCCCCATGGCCGCCTGGGGCGCCGGGCTCCTCCATGGAACCATGGCCCCTTCCGAGAAGGTCGAGATCACTGAGAGGTTCGCCAGGGGCGACATCTCCGTTCTGGTGAGCACAACGGTGATCGAGGTGGGGATCGACGTTCCGGAAGCCACGGTGATGGTGATAGCCAACGCCGACCGTTTCGGGCTGAGCCAGCTCCACCAGCTCAGGGGAAGGGTGGGCAGAGGGGGAAGGAACGCCTGGTGCTTCCTCGTTCCCGGGGAAGGCTGCTCCCCGGAAGCCATGGAAAGGCTGAAGGTGCTGACCTCCACATCCGACGGTTTCGCAGTGGCGGAAAAGGACCTCAGGGCAAGGGGTCCGGGCCAGGTGCTGGGAACCGCTCAGCACGGGATCCCGGAGTTCAGGGGTGCTGACCTTGCGGAGGATGGCGGAGTGGTGAGAAGGGTCAACTCAATGGATGCCATACC
>CAYLXG010000214.1:2890-3506 GCA_964387445.1 uncultured bacterium | reverse complement strand
TGGGCCGCAGCGTTCCCCAGTGGGCCTGGGGAGTTAACGGAATGGGCTACGTGGGGGCCATCACCGCAATGGAGCCCGTTGAGGAGAACATGGTGGTGAGCTTCATCATAGGCCGGTGGGACCAGGGCTCGGAACCCTCGGTGGAGTACTTCAGGAACAGTTTCAACTTCGATCCGCAGCGGATGGACGAGTTCCTGAGGAAATCATTCTTCTCCGCAAGTTTCGCCGCCTCCGGCGAGGGGATGGTCTTCGTTGCTCCCACCTCATCGGAAACCTATGAGATAATGGTCCATAACCCCGATGGAAGCCTTTTCTCCACCATAACCAGGGAGATGCCCAGGGTTCAGAAGTCCCAGGAGGAACTGGCGGAGGAAACCGCCATGATAACCGCCATCCTCAAGGAGAGGGGCATACCCGAGGACCACATCATGTACGAACCCGACCCGTACCGCTGGCTGATACAGCCCCAGGGGCTTGGAGTGGACGGAGAGGGCAGGGTCTGGGTGAGGAACGGGGCGTCGGACCAGGTGATAATGGATGTCTACGACCCCACCGGGGAGCACCTTGCGGTGGTTAGGATCCAGGGGGTCACCGAGCCGGGAACCATGGACTTCCT
>CAYLXG010000214.1:0-2880 GCA_964387445.1 uncultured bacterium | reverse complement strand
ATGCGAAGGTGCAGCCCCATGCCATACTGGTCTATTCGCTGCAGGACCCTGAATACCCCAGACTCTACGTTCTGGACATCCCGGACATAGGTTAGCGTTCAGGGAATGATAACCACCCTGGCTGCGGCGCTTCCGGAATCGCTTTCGTATCTCAGGAAGAAAAGGCCGGTCCTGTCACCGGGATCCCACTGAAGTACCCCGGAGTCGACCTGGATACGCTGGACCATCCTCCCGGAGCAGTCGAAAACGGATACCAGACCGTTCCCGGGGAACAGAACCGCTGAAACCGGACCTCTGCAGGGATTCGATCCAAGGGCTAAGGAAGCGCTGCCGGCTTCCTCCTGGGGCTCGCCGCTAACAGACAGCCCCTCTCCCTCCACAACCACGATGTGCTGGTTCGCCGGTATGCCGGAATAGGTTTCAACAAGCCCCGAGGGCCACCTGATCTCCAGCTGTTCAACATGCTCGCCGTCGTAAAGGCCGAACTCCAGGGGGAAACTGTGGAGATCGTGATAGCCCTCGCCGCCGGAGACCCATCGTGTGACCGAGCCGGACCCACTGCTGACCGTGGCCATGGCGCCCACGGCATCACGGTTGGAGTCGGTTCCTCTCAGCGTAACCGTGAGGTAGTTGCCGGGGATGGTCTCGCTGCGGTCGTTCCTGAAGAGAACGTACTTGTCGATGTGCCCGGCGGCGAAAAGGTCCTGGTCCCCGTCTTCGTCGAAGTCGCCCCAGGCAGTTCCGAAGTAGTCGCCCATGAACTCCCCGGAGAGCCCCAGCTGGGTTCCCACATCCGAGAAGGTTCCGTCCCCGTCGTTCCTCCACATGATGTTGGAGTACGTGTAGAAATCGTGATGGGAAACGAAGATATCCGCCCAGCCGTCGTTGTTGTAATCTGTGAAGGCCGCGGTTCTCGTATCGGTATGGCCGGTGACGCCGGCAGAAGCGGTTACATCCGGAAAGGTCCCGTCTCCCTCACTCTCGAAGAGGATGCAGCCCGGGGCGCTGTAGTTGGCCAGGTAGAGATCTGGAAGGCCGTCATTGTTCCAGTCCCCCACTGTGACGCCGGTGGTGCTCCCTCCATACTCCACCCCCGCTGATGCGGTCACATCGGTGAGGGTGGAACCGTCGTTGCGAAGCAGGGAGTTGGCTGCGCTTCCGTAGGTCCCCAGGTAGATGTCGGGGTACATGTCGAGGTCATAGTCTATGCAGGCGGCGCACCACCAGTCGCCCTGGGCCGAAGGCCCCTGGGAAAAGACCCCTCCGCCGGAGTTGAGAAGTACGCTGCATCCGGCGGAGGTAATGGCGAGCAGGTCCAGTTCGCCGTCGCGGTCAAGATCCGCCGCCAGGGCCGGAGAACCCGTTATGCCGCTTCCCTGTGTCATCTCGGTGAAGGTGCCGTCGCCGTCGTTAACGAAGAACCTGGTGGAGGAGCTTCTGGAGAGGACCAGGTCGGAGTGCTGGTCCCCGGTGAATTCCCCCCAGATGATCCTGCCTGCGCCCTGCCCGGACAGGCCAGAGGAGGCGGTGATGTTCGTAAAGGCCGAACCGTCGTTCCTGTAGAGCCAGAACCCCGAACCGTCCTGATTGGAGAAGGAAAGGTCCTGGTCTCCGTCGTTGTCAATGTCGCACCAGGCTGCAGCATGACCCAGGCCCGTCTGCCCAGAAATACCCATCTCGCCGGAGACTTCGGTGAATACATGCTGCGCCTGCACGGCCTGGAATGACAGGATAAGCATGAGGACGGATCTCATGGCAGCACCATGCACTTCCTCACCAGGGAGCCCGAGGGACATTCCATCCGGTACATGTAAACCCCGGAAGGAAGCGTTTCGGTGTCCCACTGAACGGAGTACTCCCCGGGCTGGTAGACGGCGTCCGCAAGGGTGGCGACCCTTCGGCCCGAGAGGTCGAACACATGTATGCCCACATGCCCCTCCTGGGGAACACCGAAGGGTATCACCGCCGTTCCGCGAACAGGATTAACCGCGGCGGTTCCCAGGAACAGCCCGGCTGAGGTTTCACCGATGCCGGTGGTCTCCCAGTCCACGGTGGTCATCGCCGCGGTGGAGAAGCCGAACTCCGGGCTCACCGCTTCCACCAGTATCACCGTCTGGTCCTCGGAGAGCGGCCGGGTGATCACAGGAACGAAACAGGCATCGTTCGGAGTAGTCCAGAGATGAGTCCGGGAATCATCGGCGTTCAGCCGGTAGATGTTGTAGGCATACACCTCCGAAGTAGTGTGCTCCCACCTGAGCCTTACGGTTCCGGTGGTGTCGTCCACCTGGGCGAACTCCTCCACATAGAGGCCCGTGGGGGCCGCTGGAATGTCAATATCCCCCCTGGTCACACCCAGCCTTCCTATGAGAACGGAGTAGTCGTTCAACGGCGTGGAGCTGGTGAAGAGAATGCCCGCCACCGCCATGGTGGAACCGGCAAAGCTTCCCAGCGGGGCCGTGAAGGTGTTCCACCCTGCCTGGGAGGCCGGCGGCACCTCTATGTACTGAAAAAGGTCCGGGTCGGTGGAGAGGGACATGGCCGCCTCCATGCCGGACGGGTCCCCCGGGGCGTCGGCGTGCCAGACCAGCACCAGGGAATCCGTGGGTGCGATCTCAGCCTGGGTCTTGTAGAGGTAGAGCATGGTCTCATTGCCTGAGTTCAGGTCGCCGGAGACCTTCAGGCATGTTCCGCCGTAGTAGGCGTCGTCCCAGCACATCTCGGGGTACAGGGCCGAGCCGGGGCTTTCCGCGATCCAGCGCCATGTGGGAAGAACGTCCTGGGCGCTCCTGTTGTGCCAGGCCAGTGAAGAGACCGTTTCGCCTTCGATGGAGTAGAGATAACCCTGGCCAGTGTTGAAGTTGGTTACGAACGGGAACGATG
>CAYLXG010000213.1:0-3565 GCA_964387445.1 uncultured bacterium | reverse complement strand
ATCTCCAGGGCAAGATCGGTGGACCCCAGCATATGGTGCATGAAGCCTCGACGGATCTCTGAAGAGATCCTCTTCTCCCCTGTGGGGAGCAGCTCCCTCGCTGAGGCAAAGTAGGTCTTCGCCCCCTCGAAGTCCCCTCTGTTGAAATGCAGAAGGGCCATTGCATGGCTGACCAGACCCTCCTCTTCGCCTCCATGGCTCAATGCTCCGGCTTCCTGGAGCAGCCGCTCCGCTTCGGGGTAGCGCGCGGCAAGGGTGTAGAGAAGCCCGGCTTCCACCCTGGCACGAAGTCCGGTCTCCCTGTCCTCCCCTGGAGAGGCGGCGAAGCTCAGGTATTTATCGTACCACTTCAGGGCTTCCTTCCTGGAGTCCCTGTCGTTGGCCCTCCGCTCGGCAAGGAGGGCGTATTCCCTGGCCTTGGCCACCTTGAGACCCCTGCAGTAATGGTGCGCCACAAGGGAGAGGCAGTTCTCCTCCCCGGCGAGGAAACGCCTCTCCCAGTAAACCCCGAGCCTGGACTGAAGGGCCATTCTGGTCCCCCGGGCCATCTGGTCGTGGAGGAAGCTCCTGAAGGGATCGGGAACGAAGCTGTAGCATGGTATCCCATCGGCGGACAGGGATTCGGCAAGAAGACCGGCGGAGACAAGGTATTCAAGTGATGTGGCCGCATTCAGTTCATCGATCCCCAGCACCTCCGCCAGAACATCGATGCGGAACGAACCGCCGGGAAAGAGCGATGCCGCCTCCAGCAGCTTCCTGTCACCACGGGATACCTTCTCCAGCCTGCTTTCCAGGATCTTCACTATGCTGTCCGGCAGCTCCACGTTCTCCGGCAGCATATAGACCCATTTCCCAGGCGTCTCCCATGAGATGAAGCCCTTCTCCACCATGGACAGAAGCAGCTCCCTCAGGAACAGGGGATTACCGTCGCTCCGCTCCTTCAGTTTCTCAAGAACGGAAGCCGGCACCTGGGGATCCTTCAGGGCGAACATCACCATGTGGGCAATGTACTCGTCGCTCAGCGGCCCCAGGTTTATCTCAGTGGAGGCGACGATGCTCGACAGCACCCTGAGCACCCTGTTCACCTCCGGGCAGTTCTCCAGGGGGGTCCTTGCCGCTGCTATGAAAAGTATTGGAGAATCCCCGGCGGTGCGAACGAGATACGCCAGCAGATCAAGATCCTGGGCGGATATCCACTGCAGCGAGTCGATGAAGTACACCACCGGAGCCCTGGAGGAAAGCCATTTCAGAACCGCTGCGATCTCCGAGTGCATTCTGAAGCGCACCACGCCGTTCTCCTCCGAAAGAGCATCCTCCGTTTCCCTGAGCCCAAGTCCTGGAAGTGCCTGTGCGGTATGGGGAAGCACCGGCCCCACCTTCCCGGCAAGTTCTTCCGATGCCCCTGGAGCCAGGGAGGAGACCGCGTCCGCAACGGGCAGGGCCATCTGGATGAAGGGCATCTCACTGCCCAGCTCGCTGCAGCCGTGCTCAAGGAAGAGGGCATCCCTGAAGGAGCAGTAATGCTTCAGTTCGTGCACCAGCCGGGTCTTTCCCACACCGGAATCCCCGGTGATCACCACCAGCCTGCTGCCGTTCTGGATAGAGAAGTCCAGCCTTGACCTGAGGGTGTCCAGTTCTCCATGGCGGTTCAGGAAGTGATCGAAGGATATTTCCTTCCCTTCGGATTCAGCCTCGCTCTCCGAAACGAAGGATACCCTTCCCCTGCCGCCTTTCTTGGCGTTGAAGAGCGCTCTGTCCGCCCTGTCGAACACTTCCGACAGCCTGGCGTCAGCCTCCCGGCTTTCCGCTACGCCGATGGAAAGGCTCACATCCATTCCGGAGACGAATGGGGCCTTGTCCAGGTATTCCAGTATCCTCTCGGCCTGGTTGACCGCGTTCAGCTGAACCGTCGAGGGCATCACCACCACGAACTCGTCGCCGCCGTATCTCAGCAGAACATCCGAAGACCGGACACAGCGGGAGATCACATCGGCCACCGACTTCAGGACCCTGTCCCCCTCCAGATGTCCGCACAGGTCGTTGATGAGCTTGAAGTGATCCAGATCGATCACCATAAGTGACCATACATCCGAGGGCTCCCTGGCAACGAACTCGCCGTTCAGGTCCTCAAGAACCCCTCTTCTAAGAAGACCGGTGAGTTCGTCCCTTGCGGAATCAGTCAAAGCTGCGGCCTCCGTATGAAGTCATCTCGTGAACCCATGGGGGGTTGCCTTTCTGCAATGGAGTTCCTCTGTAACACAGCAAGCAAAACAGCACCCTTCTGAATGGTCCACTATGGCGCTTATCTGAATCTAAAACAGGTCAACTGCCATGGGGAGGGAAAGGATTTCATGAATCAGGAATGGACAGCTGCAACTTCCAGGGCTTGTCATGGCCGAGTTATAAAACCGCCGGGATGTTGATACTCCCGATACTCCCTTTTTCAGAGGACATCATCTATTGTCAGCCTTGGGACTGATCCTTGCACAGCCAATCTGGAGGACGAAAATGAACAAGCTGGCCCAAAAAGCAGGAGCCGTGCCATTCTGGTTGGTCATAGCGGCTTATACCCTCGGTATTTTCATTATGCTGCTGCACAGAAGGAGTGCGGAATGGGGCATATCATATGGCGGGTTTACCGCAGGCGTGTTATTCCTGGCAACTACTGCGGGTATTCTCGCAGAGAGGATCAGGGAATTCCGCAGCGCTTTCGTCATTACTGAAACACTCCTGGTGGGATTCCTTTTCGTGGGCTATGCGATTACGGCAATGTACCTGGTCGCATCACTCACCAGCGCCGTTCCGAATCAGCAGATCACTTACTGGGCTGGAGGGCTATTGGGTCTTGCGGCATCAACTGCCCTGATGATCCGCTCGGTTGCGAAACTGAAGAAGGAAGCGTAGGTGCACAAAATGCCTGAAACAGCGTCCGCAACTCCAGCACTCCGAAGGGTAAGTGGTCTGGCAGTGGCCGGGTTCATCCTTTCAACGACTTTCTTCTTCAGCGGGATGGGGATGATCTTCTCAGCGGTGAGCCTTGCCCGATTCAGGGGATACACCGGCGAAGAGGTATTGGGAAGGAATCTCGCTTTTGCGGGTCTCGTTATCGGAATAGTGCTCACTTTCCTGGGGTTCGTCCTCTACATTCTGAGCTTCCTGAATGTGCGCACCTGGTCCCCTGACATAGAGGAACTTCTGTTCCTGCTTCTGAGATAAGCAGCTGCTTCACGAAGGGGTTCACTTCAGGACTTTGAAAAACAGCCCGTAACCTGGCCCTGGTATGTTCTCCTGCACTACCCATCTGCAAAGGTTGGGTGAACAAGGACAGGAATCGATAAAGGTGCAGTTTCTGGTTTATCAGGCGGAAAACGCCCGTCTGAAAAACCAATATCCAGGGCTCTGAGTGGAGTGGGCCGGTTGTAATTTTCTTCTCCAAATCTTCTCTAAAAACGAGAACGGACCTGGGTTCTATTCCCATTCAACTCCTTCGCAGTCAATTCGTTGTTCAGAATCCGAAAGTGGGCATGTCACAAGTTTTGTCGTAAGTTTGTCGTAAGTTCTTGTC
>CAYLXG010000212.1:0-3604 GCA_964387445.1 uncultured bacterium | reverse complement strand
AGGGAAGAAGAACAGGTATCCCAGCATCGTCTTCAGGAACAGTCAGGCGCTCTCCGGATCGTAGCCCCTTGCCAGACCGTGGATGAACGAGGCCACGGAAAGGGCCATGAGAAGGAGTATGATCCTGGAGATCACAGTGGACTTCACCGTCCCTTCACCGTCTATCACCGCTCCGATCCACATTATGAAGATCCAGATCTGTATCGCGTCGTCTATCCTTATGGGGAAGGGGCCGGCGTAGAAGCCCAGCCTTGCCAGGAACAGAGTGGTGAGCACCGACTGAACGGTGAAAAGGAGGGCGGCCATCCTGGGGGGGTAGGCGAAGACCATGAGGGCTATGAGAAGGAAGGAGACCCCCGCCGCAACCGGAACCAGGGTATCGGTTGCCGCTCCGGCGGCCACCAGGACCAGGACAGCGGCGAAACCGGCGTTCAGGACCCGCCTTGAACCCTCAGGTGTCAATACCCGCCGCCTCGGCCACCGCAGGGGATACGGTCTGCGCCACCCATTCCAGGAACTCCGAGTCGTCGGTATTGAATGCGGCGGGTGTGTGGGAATCGATGTCAAGCTCACCCACCAGCACCCCCCTGTGGATCACCGGGGCGACGAACTCGCTTCTCACCAGCGGGCTGCATGAGAGGTAGTTGGCTTCCGCTGTCACATCATCCACCACGAACACCTCCAGAGTGCTTGCGGCCTGACCGCAGATACCCTCTCCGAAGCCTATTCTCACATGTTCTGTGGGTTCACCGGAGAACGGCCCCAGGACCAGCTGGTCAGCTTCGGCGGGATCGACCAGGTAGAAACCCGCCCAGTCGTATCCGGCGCCGGCCTCCCTGAGCAGGTCGCAAACCGCCTGAAGCCTGTCCCGGGCGGGAACAGCCTCGTCCATTACCCTTCTTATGAACTCCCTGGTTTCCAGGCTGATCACTTTGCTTCCTCCTCCATGGACTCCAATAGTGCAAGGGCCCTGCGTACGTGGGGAATGGTTATCGTTCCTCCCACCACCGTGCCGATCCCCAGGACTTCCACTATCTGATCCGCTGTGACCCCTGTCTCCCGGCATCGGTGAACGTGCCATGCAATGCAGTCGTCGCATCTGAGAACAAGGGATGCGGCAAGGCCCAGCATCTCCTTCACGCCGGCTGAGAGTGCGCCTTCCTCATAGGCCAGTGAATCCACGCTGAGGATCCTCTTCATCACCCTGTCTGCGTTCCTGATCATTATCTCGCTCTGTTCCCCGCGGCGGGCGAGGAACTCGTTCATTGTCCGGTACTGGGACATTCTCCATCTCCTTCGGCAAGTCTTACCACCACCAGGGCGGTCACGTCATCCTGCTGATCCCCGTCCTCCCTGAAGTTCTCCAGCAGGCCGGTGAGGGACCCTATGATCCCGGGGGCTGAATCGGAACAGTGCCTGGCAAGGAAACCCCGAAGTCTCCCGACGCCGAAGGGCTCATCTTCGGGGCTCATTGTCTCGGTGATCCCGTCGGTATAGAGGAGAAGCCTGCTGCCCGGTCTGATGACCGCCGTATCCATCTCGTAGGAAGCGTCGGGCATTACTCCGAGTATGAGCCCGCCCATGTCCAGCACCTGAATGTCCTCCTCCCGGTCCCCATGGCACAGAAGAGGAGGGTCATGGCCTGCGCAGCAGTACTGAAAAGTGCCCTTCAAAGTGTCTATGAAGCCCAGGAAAAAGGTGATGAACGTGTCGTCGGGCATCCTTCCGCAGAGGGCGGCGTTCAGCCTGCTCACGGTCTCGTCAACGGCAAGGTCCTCCCGGAGCAGAGTTCCCAGACTTGCCTGGAGCGCCGCCATGAGCATAGCCGCCGGGGCTCCCTTACCGGAGACGTCGGCAATTGCCACAGCGGTCCTTCCCCCTCCAAGGGGGATAACGTCGTAGTAATCGCCCCCCATGACCCGGGAGGGTATGTTCACGGCGCTGATGTCCCACCCCGCAGGTTTGACCAGAATCCCCGGGAGGAGTTTTCTCTGCATGTCCCTGGCCAGCTCCAGCTCCCTCGCCAGGGATTCGCTCTGGAGTTTCTCCCCGAAGAGCCTGGCGCTCTGGACCGCCTGCGCTATCTGCCTTGTGAAGCTTTCGAAGAGGCCTCTGGTGTATTCCTGGAAGAAGAACTGCCTGGAGCTGGCGGCCATTATAATTCCCAGCCGCTCGCCCCGGACCTCCACCGGCGCCGCGACCAGCGAAGCCATTTTCGTGTTCCCCTGAGACTGGTCCTCCAGTTTCCTCAGTGAGCTCCTCCTGTAGTTGTTCATCATGAATCCGCCGCCGGAGGCGTCTATCCTTCTGGCGACCCCTGAGTACCAGCCTGGAGCAAGCTTCTCTCCGATGTCCTCAAGTGCCCCGGTCCGGGAATGTAAGTGGTCCCTGCCGCTGAACAGATGGAACCAGCACGCATCGGCTCCAGTGAGCTTCACGCCCAGGCGGACCGCCGCCTCGCATAGCTGGTCGAGCTCGAAGCTGGAGTGCAAAACCTGGCTCAGGTCCTGCAATGTTGCCAGTTCCCTGCTTTTCTTCTCCAGTATCCTGGCGGTGGGGAGCTGGAGGAGCATGGTCAGGAACGCCATAAGAACGTAAACGGCGGAAACTGTCACCGCGGCGGTCTCAAGACCCCCCGTGCCGGGACATCTCCAGCCGGAGAGCAAGTAGTAGACCCCCCGGATCATTATCACCGCTGCAAAGGCTCCGAAGAGCACTATGTACCTGGACTTGCGGGACAGGTACTGGACCCAGCGCTGGCAGAAGCCAAGGGCCACCGACGATATGAGAAGGAGGAGACCGGGAAGCTCCAGTTCGATCCCGGTGAAGAGTTCGCTGGTGGAAGCGACGGTGATCCTCATTCCTGTAATGTGGAGGAAGCCGTTCAGGAACACCAGGGTTACCGTGACCCTGTAGAGCCAGATAGTGGCAGGGGAACGGTCCACGAAAACGAAGCCCCGGACCGCTGCAAGGAGTACCAGCGAAACCGCCAGTATGGCAAGTCTCACCGGGGGAACCCTTTCGACAGGGCTCCCTGGGGACCTTCCCTCTTCCAGCTCAGGTTCCGTCCCGGAGGTGTCCACGCTGGTGGATGTGAGAACGGCGTTTATCAGGACCCCGGTGGCCGCCCCGGTAACCTCGCCCAGGGTACCCAGGAACTCGCTGGTCTGGCCGGTGAAGGTGGAATCCACGAAGCTCCGCACCTGCCCCCCGCCGACCTGGGCGACATTGTCTATGCGCCGCCCTAGCTCCAGGATCCTCTCGGCCCTTTCAGGGTCTTCAGGGAAGGATGATACCCCTCCGGCGGAGCCGGCATACCCGGTGAGACCCCAGAGCAGCACAATGGCGAAGAATGCAAGTATGAGCCTTCTGGAGAGGCTGATCGTTGAAAGAAGCTCGTCCATCCCCAGAAAGAAGAAGAACCCCGCTGCGAGCAGGAGAATGCCGGCGGATATCCTGGTGACGCTGCCGCCCAGGGAAGAAGGGGGGAAGAGCACCAGAAGAAGGGCGGCCAGTATCAGCGCTCCCTTCACGGTCCTCATGGTTCCCCGCCGGCTCAAATCCCCGCCTGTCAATCAGCCGCGAGGGAAGCGGCGAGCTCTTC
>CAYLXG010000211.1:0-3674 GCA_964387445.1 uncultured bacterium | reverse complement strand
CACGGTGCCATGCTACGACTTCGAGGCGGGATGCAGCGGTTTCATCTACGGGCTCATACAGGCGAAGGCCTTCATCCAGGCCGGAATGCTTGACAGGATACTTGTCATCGGAGCCGAGAAACTGTCCTCCATCGTGAACTGGGAAGACAGGAACACCTGCGTTCTCTTCGGCGACGGCGCAGGAGCCGCCTGCGTGGGCAGCCGGGGTCCCGGCGGCTTTCTGGGCGGGGTCCACTGGGGAGCCGACGGTTCCCTGGGGCATCTCCTGGACCTTCCCGCCAGCGGTTCCAGGATGCCGGTGAGCCATGAGGCCATCGATCAGAAGAAGAACACCATACACATGTCCGGTTCCGAGATAATGAAGAGCGCCGTGCGGGCAATGCGGGATTCGGCCCTTAAGGCCCTTGAAGAGGAGGGTCTCACCTACAAGGACGTTAACCTTCTCATATCGCACCAGGCCAATGTGAGGATAATAGAGTCCACTGCCAGGGTGCTCAGGCTTGAGTGGAAAGATGTCTACGTGAACATCGACCAGTATGGGAACACCTCAAGCGCCTCCATTCCCATAGCCCTTGACGAAGCCCTCCGCAACGGCACCATCAAGCCGGGCTTCAATGTGGTGCTGGCTGCCTTCGGAGCCGGTCTTACATGGGGAGGAATTGTTGTGAGGTACAGCGATGAGTAATGGATGCACAGCGGTTGTAACAGGCGCCGCAAGGGGTATTGGGCTGGAGATAGCCAGGAAGCTCATGGAGCAGGGCTGGACCATAGCGGCCCTGGACATGCTTGAGGACGATCTGGCGAATGCCGCAGCCCAGCTGGGTGAAGGGTTCGTTCCGTTCACCGTGAACATCACCGACGCCGATGCACTGGAAAAGGTGGCCCAGGCTGTCTCTGACCAGCTTCCACCGGTGAAGGGAATAGTGAACAACGCCGGCATCACCAGGGATACCCTCATGATGAGAATGGACGAGGACCAGTGGAACCAGGTTCTCGACGTGAACCTCACCGGGGCCTGGAAGGTTACCAGGGCCTTTCTCCGTTCCCTCATCAGAGCCAGGGAGGGCTCCATCGTGAGCATCTCCTCCGTGGTGGGTCTCATGGGCGCCGCCGGGCAGGCCAACTACGCCGCCAGCAAGGCGGGGCTCATCGGCTTGTCCAAGTCCCTCACCAGGGAGCTTTCCGCAAGGGGAATACGGGTTAACGTAGTAGCCCCCGGATTCATTGAAACAGAAATGACGAAAAAACTTCCCCCTGAGGTGGTGGAGGACTACCTTTCCCGTATACCCGCTGGGAAGCTTGGAAGCCCGGAAGACGTCGCCGATGCGGTTGCATTTCTCATGAGCCCCTCGGCTAAGTATATTACCGGCACAGTACTGCCCGTTGACGGCGGTCTCACTACCTGAGAAAGGAAGAAAGATGTCTCTTGAAAACCGTATCTCTGAAATTATAGTCAGCAGACTTAACGTTAAGCCTGAAGAGGTAACCCCCACCGCGAACCTTAAGGACGATCTCGGTGCCGACTCCCTGGACATGGTCGATCTCATGATGGACCTCGAGGACGAGTTCAACCTCAAGATCTCCGACGAAGAGGGGAACAACCTTCAGACAGTTGGCGCGGTGGTGGAATTCCTGAATTCAAAGGGAATCGAAGCCTAGTCAGAGTCGATTGAATTGGCCGGTAGAACGCCGGTTCCTTCGGGAACGGCGTTTTGCCGGATTGAGCATCGGGAGGAATTCCGTGTCTGAAAAACGGGTAGTGATAACGGGTTTCGGAGTGCTGAGCCCAATAGGGAACACGCCCTCGGAAGCCTGGCAGAACGCCGTAGATGGCAAGAGCGGTATCGGAAGATTATCCGTTATCGACCCGGAACCGTTCACAAGCCAGGTCGCCGGCGAGGTGAAGAACTTCGACGCTGAGGAACACCTCGGCGCCAAGGAAGTCAGAAGGAACGACAGGTACACCCAGTTCGCCATCGTTGCCGCCAGGGATGCCTGGAAGAACGCCGGGCTCACCGGTCACAACATGGATCCGGAGAGGATCGGAGTGATCATCGGCAGCGGAGTGGGCGGGCTGCAGACCTACGAGGAGCAGCACACCATAGCCATGGAGCGGGGGCCCCGCCGCATCAGCTCACTCTTCGTTCCCATGATGATAAGCAACATGGCCGCGGGGCAGGTGGCCATCGACATCAATGCGAAGGGCCCCAATTTCGCCACGGTTACCGCCTGCGCTTCCAGCACCCACGCCATCGCCAGCGCGGTGGACGCGATTCGCCTGGGAAGGGCTGACGCCATGGTTGCCGGGGGCAGCGAGGCTCCCCTCACTGTGATGAGCGTAGGAGGCTTCTGTTCCATGAAGGCCCTCTGCACCACGTTCAACGATCAGCCCGAAAAGTCTTCAAGGCCCTTCGACAAAGACCGATCCGGTTTCGTGATAGCCGAAGGCGCAGCGATACTGGTACTGGAGGAACTGGAGCACGCGAAGGCCAGGGGCGCCGACATAATCGCCGAGATAACCGGAGTGGGAATGTCATGCGACGCCCACCACATAACCGCCCCGGCCCCGGGGGGCGAGGGCTGCGCCAGGTCCATGATCATGGCCATGAAGGATGCGGGAATAACACCTGATCAGGTGGACTACGTGAACGCCCACGGCACCTCAACCCAGCTCAACGACATCAACGAGACCCAGGCCATAAGAACAGCCCTGGGGGCCCATGCCGACAAGGTAATGGTCTCCAGCACGAAGTCGGTCCACGGTCACATGCTGGGAGCCACCGGAAGCATGGAGATAATGCTCACTGCCATGGCCCTGAGGGAGGGGATCGTGCCCCCCACCGCCACCCACGAGGTGCCCGACGAGGGATGCGATCTCGACTATGTGCCCGGTACCGCCAGGAAGGCCGCAATTCAGAACGCCCTGAGCAATTCCCTGGGCTTCGGCGGCCATAACGTGACCATTGCCCTGGCCCGCTACAAGGGTGACAGCTGACGCACAGGAATTCAAGGAGCTGGAGCGGCATTTCCGCCGCTCCGCCCTGCTTCGTCAGGCCCTTACCCATTCCTCAGCCAGCGGAGCCGTGAACGGCCAGAGGCTGGAGTTCCTGGGGGACGCGGTGGTGGAGCTCTCGGTGAGGCAGAGCCTTGTCAGAAGGTATCCCGATGCCTCAGAAGGCGACCTCACAAGGCTGAAGATAGATCTGGTCAGGGGAAGTACCCTGGCAAGGTGCGCCGACAGGCTGGGACTGAGGGAGATGATCATAACAGGCAGGGACTTTTCGGAACCCAGTATCCCGGATTCCATGGCAGCCGACGCCTACGAGGCGGTGGTGGGGGCCCTTTTCCTGGACAGCGGTTTCCAGGCAGCGGGGAACTTCGTGGAGCGAACCCTGCTCCAGGAGGAGGGCTGCAGCAGCTGCGGAGACCCGAAGAGCCGTCTGCAGGAGTACTGCCAGGGCAGGGGATTCGGCAGAAACAGGGTCTAGAAATAGACGCTGCTCTTTAAATTTTTCTGCTGAATAAACTAACATATCTTCCGAAAGGTTCGCATCTAAAACGATAAAATCCGCTTTGCAGAAAGAAATAATCGCTTCTTTGGCCATAGCCGGCGATATCAGGTCAAATATATCCATTGCCGCAACAGCCAGTGCCATCTTTCCCGTTTCATCTAA
>CAYLXG010000210.1:1098-3726 GCA_964387445.1 uncultured bacterium | reverse complement strand
AGAGCGGGGCTTCCTGGCGGTCAGCGCTGCGAAAAAAGCCCTGGGCCTGCTCAGCGGGGAGGAGCTGGACCGCATCATCGGCGATATCGCGGAACTTGAGCTCCCCACTGTGGAACACCTGGGAGAATACGGATTCAGTCTTAAAAGACGATCGGTGCCCGCCGATTCCGAAGAGTCATGGATAAGGTGCAGGAAAGACCTTGGGAGGATACTGGAATCCGTCTCCGGGATAATGCCCTTCGCCCTGGTGCTGGACAACCTGCAGAATGCCTCCGCGGAATGCGTAAGGTACATGAACGAAGTCCTCATGGAGATACCAGGAGCGCACATCCTTACCATAGCCGTGGGAAGGGAAGGGCAGTGGCAGCAGGAGTTCGGACCCCTTGTCAGGAAGCCCGGTTCCCTTTCACTGCACCTTGAGCCTTTGAGCAGGTCCGACGTGAGAACAATGCTGTTCTTTGCGCTGAAATCCCCCGGGGTTCCCGCGGATGCGCTGGACTACATGATGAACCAGAGCGGCGGCAACACACTGTTCCTCAGGAAGCTTATCGAGTGGTGCATAGCGTCAGGCTCGCTTGGAATCGGTGATGGAGATGTATGCAGCTGGGTCGAACCCCCGGAGGAAGAGCTGCCGTCGGAGATAACCGGAATAGTTGAGGGGATGCTCCAGAGATACGGTCCGGAAGAGATCAAGGTCCTCAGGAGGGCCGCCCTGGCTGGAACCTCCCTGAACCTCAAGATGCTGGGCAGGCTCACCGGGATGAGCGAGTTCACCCTGGCTGAGATAATGGACGGATTCGCCGGGAACGGTCTGATAAGGGACCTGGGCGAAACCTACGGCTTCACCTTCGGGGTGATGCGAAGCTACCTGGTTTCCAGGATCACGCCATCACTCAGGAGCATCCTTCACGAGAAAGCAGCCTCGGCGCTGGAGGAGGCCCGTGAAGGGTCCATTGAACGCCGTCTGACCGATATCGCAGCCCACTACTGCGGAAGCAGGAATCAATCAAAAGCCCTGGAGTATTCGGGACTGGCCGCCAAGGCAACCTTTGCCGGGGGGCTTCACTCCCAGTCGATCCACTGGTACCGGGAGTACATAAAGAGGCTTTCCAGGACAGGGAATCCAAGGGAGTTCTTCAGGGCCAGCCTTAACCTGGGTGTTCTCTTCTCCATCACCGGGAGGGCGGAAGATGCCGAGGAACACATGAACACAGCGCTGGACATGGCGGAAGACCCGGTCGACATATGCGCCGTTCACTACAGGCTGGGGGACAACTGCAGGAGGAGAAGCGACTATCCCGACGCCCTGGATCACTATCAGAAAGCGGTTTCCATAGGCAGGGCCGCTGGGAACACAAGTCCCGTACTGCTGAACAACATCATCGGAGCCCTGATAGAATACTCCTTCATCAGCCGCCTTCAGGGCAGGCTGGATGAGGCGGAAGAGAAGCTCCAGGAGGCCAGGGCGATAATGGATGCATCCGATGGGGGATTCGATCCCACCCTTGAGGGGCTTTACTATGCCAGACTGGCGGACCTGGAATCCGATTCCGGCTCCCGGAGAAAGGCCATGGAATACTACAGGAACGGCCTGGATATAGCCATAAGGCACAACGACCACAACGGAGAGGCACTGATACTGAACAACATGCACGGCCTGTTCTCCCTGAGCGGAGACTACGAGGCAATGCTTGACACACTTAAGCAGGTGGTGCGTCTCAATACGAAGCTCGACGATCAGCTGGGCCTGGCAATAGCCTACTACAACCTGGCCGAGTCCTACAGCAGCCTGAACATGCTCGACCTGGCCAGAAGGTACTTCCAGCTCTACATCGAACTGAACAGCAGGATCCACAACAGGCTGGGAATGGGCTACGGTCAGCTGGGTCTGGGAAAGCTGCTGGCCCTGGAGGGCAGGCTGGACAAAGCCGCTCAATACCTTATGAACGCCTCGGAGATCTTCCAGGAACTGGACTGCATCGAAATGATGTGCGAGGCAAGGCTGGAAACGGCAATCGTGAAGGTAAGCGCGTCGGAGCTCAAGGAAGCCGTGAAGATACTCGATGAAGTCGAGGAGCTTTGCACCGGAAGGGATTTCTGCAACAGGGCGACTCACCTCAGGGGCTATGTGCTGGTGGTTTCAGGAGAATCGGTTGACAGGGGCATCTTCATGGTGGAAAGCTCCATAAGGAACGCAGAGGAGCTGACTCCCTTCGACGTTGCCTACATGTACGGTAACCTGCACAGGGCCTACATGTCAGCGGGTTCCGAAGAGCAGGCGCTTCACGCCCTTTCCAACGGAGTGGAGGTCCTCCAGACCACCATCAGCCAGATCGGTACCGAATCCATGAGGAGCAGCATACTCTCCAGGAAGGACATAGCCGACTATCTGGCCCTCTGCGAAGAGCAGGGTGTTGCCCTGACCATCTGATGTGAGTAAAATCTGTTGACGATTCAGTAGCAACACCATCAGGGGGGTATGTGGCATGGCCGGGGGATTCACAGCCGGAGAGAGACTCCGTTACTCGTTCGATACCATGATGTCCAGGGGCACCGCGGGGCTGATCCTCTGGCTGGGCGTATTGTCCCTCCTTCTGATAGTCCTGTTCTCGCTGATAGTGCTGTTCA
>CAYLXG010000210.1:0-1077 GCA_964387445.1 uncultured bacterium | reverse complement strand
CTCTGGATGAGCCTTATGCGCACCATGGACCCGGGGACCATAGGAGGGGATCAGGGCAGCCCGGGCTTCCTTGCCAGCATGCTCATTATCACCTTCAGCGGCATCTTCATCTTCAGCACGCTCATCGGTATTCTAACCACCGGTCTGGAATCCAGGCTGGACTCCCTGAGGAAGGGCAAGTCGACGGTGGTGGAAAGCGGTCACACGGTTGTTCTGGGATGGTCGGAACAGGTCTTCACCATCATCTCTGAACTGTCCATTGCCAACGAGAACCAGAAGAAACCCTGCGTGGCGATAATGGCGGACATGGACAAGGTGGAAATGGAGGACGAGATCAGGAGCAAGGTCCCCGTCCTCCGCAACACAAGGGTGGTCTGCAGGACCGGAAGCCCTGTGGAGCCTTCGGATCTGGCCAGGATGAGCCTCCATGCCGCAAAGTCCATCATCATTCTCTCCCCGGAGGGGGACAGCCCGGATCCCGAGGTCATCAAGACAATGCTGGCGGTGACCAACCTCACCGGCGAGGCTGACAGAACGGTTCACATGGTGGCCCTGATAACAGATCCGGAGAATGTGGACGCCGCAAGGATAGTCGGCGGCAGCAGGGCCGAGATAGTCCTGGCAGGCGACGTGATAGCCAGGATGGCCGCTCAGACCTGTCTGCAGTCCGGTCTCTCGGTGGTCTACCAGGAGCTTCTGGACTACGGAGGGGACGAGATATACTTCCACAACCAGCCTGAGCTGGCGGGCAGGAAGTACTCCGAAGTGCTGAACATGTACGACACCAGCTGCGTCATAGGCATCCGGAAGCATGGCGGGCAGCCGGCCCTCAACCCTCCTATGGATACCGTGCTCCAGAGGGAAGACTGCCTGATAGCGATATCGGAGGACGATGACACTGTGGTCCTCTCCAACCGCGAATACCGCGTAATGCAGAACGCCGTTCATCACCTCCCGGAACCGCCGGGCCAGCCGGAAAGCATCATCATGCTGGGCTGGAACTGGCGTGCTCCGGTGATAATAAGGGAGCGTTCCAATTATGTCGCTCCGGGATCCAGGCTCAAGCTGGTGGCCGAC
>CAYLXG010000209.1:0-3754 GCA_964387445.1 uncultured bacterium | reverse complement strand
AATGATCGCCATGATACTCATAAAGAACCTGGCCTGTTTCCTGGAGACCTACTTCGTTTCCACCGTAGAGGAAGGAATGCTCAGGGACCTGAGGCTCACTGTATACAACCACCTCCTGAAGCTGGACCTGGGGTACTTCGCCCGGAGCCGTTCAGGGGAACTGACCAGCAGGCTCACCGCCGACGTGGTGAGGATAAAGGGAACGGTGACCCAGTCCCTTATAAGCGCGGTGCGGCAGTTCCTCCTGCTCGCAGTCTACTTCTCCCTTACCCTCCGGGTCTCCTGGAAGCTCACCATGATTACTCTGCTGGTCCTTCCCCCCAGCATGACGCTTATCATCCTGCTGGGAAAGAGCCTCAGAAGAAAAAGTCACCGTGCCCAGGAGAAGATGGCGGACTTCGCCAGTTTCCTCTCGGAATCCATAACCGGGGTGAGGGTAGTCAAAGCCTTCGCAATGGAGAAGTTCGAGGAAAGAAGGTTTCTGAGGAGCGTGGACTCCCACATGAGGCATGAGGTTCGTCTGAGGCGGATGAAGGCCCTTTCCGGACCGGTTACCGAATTCCTGGGAGCCGTCGCTGCCGGCGTCATACTCTGGTTCGGAGGCAATTCCGTCATAGAGGGAACGGGGATGAGTGCCGGGAAGTTCATGGTATTCCTTGCCGCCGCACTGAGCATGATGGACCCTGCCAAGGGGCTCAGCAAGGCCTACGCTTCGGTGATGTCAGGTCTTGCTGCGGGAGAGAGGGTATTCGGAATACTGGATACGGAACCAGCCATCACCGAGGTAAGCGACCCTGTGGTTCCCAGGGGGCTCTCCAGGAGCATAGTCTTCGAGGATGTCACCTTCGGATATGATCCTGCAACCCCTGTCCTCAAAGGTGTTTCCATGGAGATAAAGGCAGGGGAGATAATTGCCCTGGTGGGACCCAGCGGCGGTGGAAAGAGCACACTGGCGGACATGATACCAAGGTTCTACGACCCCGACCGCGGCAGGATACTCTTCGACGGAGTCGATCTCAGGAAGCTCAGCATTGCTGGTCTAAGGGGGCTTCTAGGTGTTGTAACCCAGGAAACGGTGCTCTTTAACGACACTGTTTTCAACAACATTGCGTACGGTGCTTCGGGAGTTCCCCTGGAAGAGGTCAGGAGGGCCGCCATTGTTGCCAACGCCCTGGAGTTCATCCAGGAGCTTCCCCGGGGATTCGACACGGTGATAGGAGAAAGGGGCATAACCCTGTCCGGAGGCCAGAGGCAGAGGCTGGCCATCGCAAGGGCCGTGCTGAAGAATCCTCCCCTGCTGATATTCGACGAAGCCACCAGCGCCCTGGACACGAAGAGCGAGAAGCTGGTTCAGACCGCAATAGACAAGCTGGTGGAGGGCAGGACATCCCTGGTGATAGCCCACAGGCTGAGCACCATAATGAAGGCCACCAGGGTCCTGTACATAGAGGACGGCAGGATACTCGAGGAGGGCACCCACCAGTCGCTGATGGCCCTGGGTGGGAAGTACAGGACCCTCTGGGAGATGCAGTTCGCCCATGGCTGATCCCACCCTTCTGGTGAGACTCCATTCACTGGGTGACATCGTTCTCGCCTCGGGTGCCGCGGCGGCCCTTGCGGAAAGGGGACCGGTGCTGTTCGCCGTTAACCCCGCCTATGTTCCCGTGGCGGGAAGGATCCCCGGCGACGTGACACCGGTGCCGGTAACCGGAGCAGGTGAACTTCGCCGCGCAGCACGAAAATGCGCAGAGGTGATCGACCTTCAGAACAGCATTAAGACCCGGCTCGCCCTGATGGGCATTCCCTCGAAGAAGTACAGCTTCAGCAGGCGGAAAAGACGGCGCATCCTCAGGGGTTCAGGCGAGTCCATGGAGTGGCGCGCCAGGGAGTTCATGAAGACCGCCGGGGTGGAGGGAAGCCCCTCCCCGGTGCTCTTGAGGAGGACCGGCCCGGCAGCTGATGGCATGAAGGTTGGAATAGTGACCGGTGGAAGATGGCCCATGAAGTCCATACCCCATGGAGTGACCGCTGAACTGGCAAGGCTTTACTGCGACTGCTCCGGTGCGTCGGTGCTCCTCCTGGGCTCCGCGGAGGACCGCAGCGAGGCCCGGGCGGTCAGGGAGGCCTGCGGATACAGGAACGTTGAATCGGCTGCAGGCGAGGGTGACGTCTCCGCACTGATCGAGAGGATAGAGGGGCTGCACCTTCTGGTGAGCCCGGATTCAGGGCCCGCCCATCTCGGAATGGCCCTTGGTGTTCCCACCATGGTCGTTTTCACGTCCACATCGCCGGCGCTCGGGTTCTTCAGCGGTGAGCACCGGGGATGGTTCATGGTCCCGGAAGTTCCATGCAGACCTTGTCACCGGCACGGAGGGACCAGGTGCAGCACCGGGGACATGAACTGCAGGAAAATGCTGGTGCCGGGCGAGATCTACAGGGAGTCGCTTTGCCTGACGCAATGAACACCCCCATGATGAAGCAGTACCTGGCCGTCAAGGAGAAGCACCCGGATTCCATACTGCTCTTCAGGATGGGCGACTTCTACGAAACTTTCCTGGACGACGCCGCCGCCGTTTCCTCCATACTCGGGATCACCCTCACCGCAAGGCAGAAGAACTCCGACACCGGAAAGGGCATACCCCTTGCTGGTTTCCCCCACCACGCACTGGACGGCTACCTTGCAAAGCTGCTGAAGGCGGGATGCAGGGTGGCTATCTGCGAACAGACCGAAGACCCTAAGAAGGCCTCGGGGCTGGTCAGCCGGGAGGTGGTGGAAATAGTAACCCCAGGGACCCTGGTGAGCGGTTCCGCCCTGGAGGAGAGGGGAGAGGCCCTTCTGGCCGCTGTGGCGGTTCAGGGGGACAGGGCCGGCATAGTTACCTGCGATCTTTCCACCGGTGACATACGGGCCACCTCCATGGAGAGGCAGGGACTCGAGGAGGAGCTTTCCAGGCAGTATCCCAGGGAGATGCTCTGTTCCGAGGAATTGGCCGTTGCGGCTCCTCCCGGATGCGAGACGACCCTCCTTGAACCATGGAAGTTCGATCCGGAGCTGGGCCGGAGGGAAACCGTTCACTTCTTCGGGGCAGCCTCTCCGGAGGGTTTCGGAACGGCGGGGCTTCCAGAAGTGCTCTCCGCCATGGGAGCCCTTCTATCCTTTGTGGGCCAGACGAAGCCCGAAGGGGCCACCCACCTTGAATTCAGGGGGCTCTATGAAAGAAGGAACACACTGCTTATGGACAGGGCCAGTTCCAGGGCACTGGGTGTGGTGGAAGCCTCTCCCGGGGAGGAGGATGCGGTCCTGGCGCTGAGGACCGACAGAACGGTAACCCCCGGGGGCGGAAGGCTCTGGCGAAGGTGGCTGGCCTCGCCTCCCTGTGACCGCCGGACCATTTCCCGGAGGCACAGCGCAGTTGAGGAACTTCTTCTCTCGGGGAACTGCCATGAGATAAGGGCACTTCTGAGGGAGGCCTGCGACCTGGAGAGACAGGGGGGCAGACTGGGGACGCTCAGGGCGGGACCCAGGGACCTCAGGGCGATTGCAGATACCGCCGATCTTATACCCCGGGTCTTCCGGCGTTTCAGGGATGATCCCTCGGACCTGCTCCGGGAACTCGGCGATACCGATCCACTTGAGGACATCGCCGGTTCGATAAATCAGGTCATCGTTGACGATCCGCCTGCCAGGCTTGCCGACGGCATCGTGGACATCCCTCGCGGGGTGATGGACCCGGCCACCGTGCTGCCGGTGCAG
>CAYLXG010000208.1:3504-3764 GCA_964387445.1 uncultured bacterium | reverse complement strand
TGTGGGAAACGGAGCGTTGGCTCGACCTTTACATGACCGAATAGCGGTTGTTCCTCCCAGTTCAGCCGTTTCATACCTTACGGGGTTGTTCTTATGGACAGGCTGCCGGTATGTGAGAACCCAATGGGCCGTCGTTGAAACCCAGTAGACCTACAGAGCCTCTCTCTTCTCAAGAATTTTCCTGAGGGTCATTTCCAGCTTGTGGGCCCTTGCGCCTCCGAACAGGGATTCGGTGAACAGAATTGCGAGCCTGTACATCA
>CAYLXG010000208.1:0-3494 GCA_964387445.1 uncultured bacterium | reverse complement strand
ATGGACAGGCTGCCGGTGCTTTATAGCCGATAGCCTGCAATCCTATGCACGGGAAACTATAGGGCTGTCCCTTCCCAAAGTATTTCCTCAGGGTCCTTTCCAGTTTGTCGGCCCTGGCTCCGCCGAAGAGGGATTCGGTGAACAGGATGGCGAGCTGGTAAAGCAGGAAGAAAAGGCCAATGGGAATTATGATCACATCCAACAGCCGGTTCCTGGACCTGCCCCAGGATAGTATTCTGAATAGATTCTCCTTTATGATAAAAGTTTGTCCTGATCAGTATTGATGAGAACCTTTCTTCATTTGGATAAATTCGCTATGTTTCAATAACATGTATGAAATTGAGGCCGAATCTTCAACCCTTTACAGCGCAACGATACTCAGTGAAACTGGTACCTTTTTGACCCCCTTCAGAACTGGCCGGGTACAGCTGACCCGCCCGGGGCTGAACGGGAGGATGGGCTGACCTTCGGGAATTAATACAAGGGAACATGAATAATGATTGGTAATAGAGTCGTCGTAACGGGCCTGGGGGCAGTTACACCCGTTGGCACCGGAGTGAAGAAGTTCTTCAGCGGGCTTGCCGAGGGTCAGAACGGAATAGACAGGGTCGCCGCTTTCGATGCCTCCGACTACCGTTCCAAGCTGGCAGGGGAGGTTAAGGACTTCCAGGCGGAGGACTGGACCGACGCGAAGTCAGCCAAGAGAATGGACCGCTTCACCCAGTTCGGCCTGGCCGCATCGGAGATGGCCTTTACAGATGCCGGGCTCGACGCTTTCCCCTTCGACAAGGCCAGGGCAGGCGTGATAATCGGTTCTGGGATCGGCGGCTCCCAGTCCCTGGAAGAGGGATTCGCCACCCTGATGAAGCACGGCCCGGGAAGGCTGAATCCCTTCGCCGTTTCCAGGATGCTTATTAACATGGCCGCTTGCACCGTGTCGATCAAATACGGGCTGATGGGACCTATCTCCGCTCCGTCGGTGGCCTGTTCCACAGGATCCAATGCCATAGGCGACGCATTCAGGATACTCCAGAGGGGAGACGCGGACATAATGCTCGCCGGCAGTTCCGAGGCGTGCATCACTCCGCTGCCCTACGGCTGCTTCTGCGCCACCCGTTCAATGACCCCCAGCGACTGCCCCGAAACAGGCTGCAGGCCATTCGACAGGAACCGTGACGGCTTCGTGATGGGAGAAGGGGCGGGAATTGTGGTCCTAGAGACACTGAACCACGCCCGGAGCAGGGGAGCATCGGTTTACTGCGAGGTTGCCGGGTACGGCAACACAGCCGACGCCTACCATGTAACCGCCCCGGAGCCCGGCGGCAGCGGCATGATACGGGTAATGCAGGCGGCGCTGAAGGATGCCTCCATGGAAGCGGAACGAATCGGGTACATCAATGCCCATGGCACATCCACCGTTCTCAACGACAGGTGCGAGAGCGCAGCCATCGAGAGCGTGTTCGGGGAACACGCGAAGTCACTGAAGGTCAGTTCCATAAAGTCGATGATAGGGCATCTTCTCGCCGCCGCCGGGGCAGTTGAGTTCGTGTCCACCGCCCTGAGCGTTTACACGGGGATCGTTCCCCCTACCATCCACTGCACCGAGCCTGATGAGGACTGCAGGCTTGATTATGTTACAAATGGCGCCCATTCAATGGATCTGCATGCGGCGATGAGCAATTCTTTCGGTTTTGGCGGCGGCAATGCCTGCCTTGTAATAAAGAAATATGGAGAGACAGATGGAGATTCCTGAACTTCGAATAGGGAGCATTACCGCTAAGATCCCGATCCTGCAGGGCGGCATGGGTGTCCGCGTATCCCTTGCTTCCCTGGCTTCCGCGGTGGCGAACCAGGGTGGGATCGGAACCATATCCAGCATCGGTCTCGGCGATCTGGTGGAAATGGCGGATCATTACGAAACCGCATCGGTGAATGCCCTGGTCAGCGAGATACAGAAGGCCCGTAGCATGACCGACGGCCATCTGGCGGTTAACTTCATGGGTGTTCTCACCAGTGTGGACAAGCACATACGTGCGGCGGTGGACGCGGGGATCAGGATGATAGTCTTCGGCGCCGGCATGCCCACCACCCTCCCTGAACTCGTTCCCGAACCTGAGCTGAACCTTGTTCCCATAATCAGTTCAGCAAGGGTTGCGGAACTGATCCTCCGCACCTGGGACAGGAGGTACGGAAGGATCTGCGACGCCCTGATCCTTGAGGGACCCCTGGCCGGGGGGCATCTGGGTTTCTCCCTGGAGCAGCTGGATAACATTTCCGAATACTCCCTGGAGAAGCTCCTGCCTGAAGTGCTGGAGACCATAAAGCCCTACGAGGACAAGCACGGGAAGCAGATCCCGGTTATCGCAGCCGGGGGCATCTACACCGGCGGAGACATTGCCCGTATGCTTTCCCTTGGAGCCTCGGGTGTTCAGATGGGAACCCGCTTCGTGTGCACAGAGGAGTGCGGCGTTTCAAGTGAGTTCAAGCAGGCCTACATAGATGCCCGGGAAGAGGATATCGCCATCATTAAGAGCCCCGTGGGGATGCCCGGAAGGGCCATATACAACAAGTTCCTCAGGGACCTCGAGGCAAAGGGCAAGCTGCCCATCAGCTGTCCTTACAGGTGCCTTACCGCCTGCAAGGTGGACTCCGCCAACTACTGCATAGCCCGGGCCCTGTTGAACTCATACTTCGGCGATGTGGACAACGGCCTGATATTCTGCGGGCAGAACGCCCACAGGGTGGACTGTGTCACCACGGTAAAAGAGCTGATAAATGAGCTTCTCTCCGGGATAAGGGAAGCCTGATCCGGCGTTCCTGACCCGGGGCTTCTGAATGGGAAGGGCCGGATGTTCTACGCAATAGCTGCTGTTTTACTGATCCTGTATGTGGTCAGGCTGGTTGCATCACGGCCGGATGTCTCTCCTGAAAGTGTCCAGGAGCTTCTTGCCGCCGGAGGGATGCTGATAGATGTAAGGACCCAGCCGGAGTACCGCGCCGGCCACATCGAACTGGCCGTGAACCTTCCCCTTGACACCCTTCCCGAGGCGCTGAACCGGCTGGGTGTTCCCTTGGGGAAAACTCTGATCCTCTGCTGTGCCACCGGTATGCGTTCCGCACAGGCGAAGAGGCTGCTTGCAAGGGCCGGTTACACTTCGGTTCATAATGCCGGCGCTGTTGGGCGGCTAAAAGGGTGACATCATCCGGTGTTCAGTGTTCGTGTTCGGCTTCGGGTCCGTTTCCCGAGTTGTCGTCCAGGGGGAGCACCACCGGGTGGTCCTGGTGCCACAGGACCCTTACGGGAACGCCGTAGGCCTCCTCTATCACCTCTTCTGTAATGCCCTCCCTGTTCACCTCGGCCATTATGGAGCCGTTCCTCAGGAAGAGGAACCTGTCGGCATAGCGGAAGGCTGTGTTAAGGTCGTGCATGGTCACCACGGCGCACATGTCGTGACCCCGTACGATGGTCCTGAGCAGCCTGAGTATGGAGAGCT
>CAYLXG010000207.1:0-3791 GCA_964387445.1 uncultured bacterium | reverse complement strand
TCCCAGAAGGAGGAGCCTGGCATTCGCGTCGGTGGTGAGCACCGCCGGAGTAGCCCTGGGAGTTGCCGCGCTTGTGGTGGTGATGGGGGTCCTCTCGGGTCTCGAGGAGTTCATCGGAACCAGTGTGCAGGCAGTTGACGCCCCCCTGGCGGTGGTTTGTCCCGGGGGTGCGGTAGATGCCGATACATCCCTTGGGCAAAGACTGGAGGCCCTTCCCCATGTCCGGGGAGCCTACCCCTACATAGACGGGGAAGCGGTGGTGCGGATGCCCTCCAGGAACAGTGAAGCGGGCTGCCTTGTCCGTGGGATAACACCCGGGAGCTTCACCGCCTCCGGTCTGGACACCATGCTTCTATGGGGCGATCCGCCCTCGCTTTCCGGAGAGGGCCTTCCAGGGGCCGTACTGGGGGTGTACCTGTCGGAGGACTTCATGCACAGCGCCGGGGACACACTGCTTTTCTTCCCTCCGGAGGCTTTTTTCACCGGGGGCAGGGCCGGCGCTGGAAGGGCGGTGCTTGCCGGCGCCATCGAAACCGGCCTGCCGGCCAACGACAGGAGGATAGCCTACCTGCCCATAGAGACCGCCTCCAGGATGTTCATGCCCGGGGGGGGCTACACCGGCTATTTCATCATGCCCTCCGACGGATACTCCCTTGAGGAGGTCACCTCAGCCGTCGCCGGCATTCTTCCCGATTCCCTGGAAGCGCTTACATGGCAGCAGAGGAATCCCGCGCTGTACGCAAGCCTGGAACTGGAAAAGATGGGTACGTTCGCGGCCATCCTTCTTATAACGCTGGTGGCTTCCTTCAACATCACAGGAACCATCTCAAGGACGGTCGTGGAAAGAAGAAAGGACGTGGCGGTGCTGAAATCCATGGGCGCCGAAAGGAAGCTTATTCTCAAGGTGTTCCTCTGGGAGGGCATGCTGGTGGGTCTCACTGGGGCCGCCGCCGGAATAGCCCTGGGCCTCGCCGGCTGTTGGGCCATAGGCTCCACCGGGCTCATCCAGATCCCGGATGTGTACTCATTTCACGACAGCTTTCCAATGAAGGTCTCCCCGGCTGCGGTGCTCACCGCCGGGGGTGCCGCCGTCCTGATAAGTCTCCTCGCCGCTGTCATACCCGCCGCAAGGGCGGCATCACTGGATCCCGTGGAGGGTCTCAGACAGTGAGCCTCCTGCTGCTCCTTCTCTCTTCCTTCTCTCCAGGCGACTCGGCCATGGCCCTTGCGAATCTCAGGTTCGTCCCTGAAGCGGCGGTTCTCTACGCACAGATGGCGGCGGTGGAGAACGGGGAATGGCTGGTGGGCTACGGAAGGCTCCTCGAGGCTTCCGGCGACTTCGCCGGGGCCAGGAGGATATACGGCCTTGCCCTGGGCCGGAGTTCAGATTCGGGATCCTCGAGGTGGCTTGTGAACCGCAGGGCCGGAACGGCTCCCCTGGACACCACGATAGTCCTTCTGGTGAGGGTGGCGAACAACGGAAGCGTCGCCGCCAGGAACATCCAGGTCCTGATGCCGGAACCGGTGGATCACCCGCCCTTCCAGGACCTTGAGGTCCTCACTTCTGATTTCACCTTGTCAATGGGGCTGTTCACCGCGGAAATACCCTGCCTGGCCCCGGGGGACACGGCGGTTCTGGCGGCGGGTCTGAGGATCTTCCAGACCCCGGGCACAATGAGGCCGGTAACGCCTGAGATCAGTGATGAGACCCTCAACGCCCTGGCCGGTCTGATGAGAGGCCTGGCGGTTCCTGATGCCATCCCGGGCCCCTGCGTTCCAATGTCCCAGGAATTGAGGGACCTCGCCGAGGCAATAGGCGTGGCGCTGTCGGTGGAGGGTGGTCTAACGGTGGACTCCGGAGAACTGGTCTTCCACGCATGGAACCGCATCAGGGGAACCGGGGTGAGGCTGGATCCCCTGCTTTTCAAGACCGATTCCCTCCTGGCGGTGGCCCATTGCCCCACCGATGTGATACCCCTCTGGGAGCTGGATCCCACCGACGGCTACGAACTCACGCTGCTTTTTGACAGCGAGCTCTACCGGCTGGAAGGTTCCCTGGAGGCCAGGTTCAAATAGCCTCTGCTCAGGTGAAGTGGTCGTACCCGCCCTTGCCGGGGTTCAGCTTCTTTCCATCAGCCAGGACCTTAAGGTCTTCTTCCCCGGTAACGCCGCCTATCATCACCGCTCCATGGACCTCTGCCCCATGGGGCAGGGTGAAGAGCAGCTCGAAGTCCTCCCCTGCGGAACAGGCTTCCAGCGGCCTTCCGGAGCAGTAGGGCACCAGGGGGACCCGGTCCAGGTCCAGGGAAACACCAACTCCGCTCTCCTCCATGATGTGCCGGCACTCTGAGAAGAGGCCGTCGGATATGTCGATGGCAGCCTTTCCTCCGGCAGCTCTTATGCCGTGGACCGCGTCGAACCTGGCCCTGGGCCCCAGGAAAAGGCGAACCTGTTCCCCTTCAGCGCAGTTAAGATCCCTTTCCCTGGAGCGTTCCAGGAGTTCAGGGGAGTCAAGGGACCTTCCCAGCGGGCCGGTTACCCACAGGGTGTCCCCGGGCCTGGCCGCGCTCCTGAGCAGAGGAGCGGATTCTCCGCAGTCGCCGATGGCGGTAAGGGTAACACCGAACACAGGCCCCCTTACGGTTTCGCCTCCGGCAAGGGAGCAGTCCGGTCTGGCGGTGAGCCCCCTGTAGAAATCCATCACCCAGCGGATCTCCATGTCCGGAGGGAGCATGAGGGAACTGAAAAGGTATCCCGGGGGGCATCCCATTGCCGCAAGGTCCGACAGTGTGGCCTCAAGCAGTCTTTCGGCGGTTTTTTCCGCGCTGGTCCACCACCTGTGGAAATGGGTGCCCTCGAAGAAGGAATCGGTGGTGACCACCGGGCTTGAAAGGCTTTTAAGGACCGCGGCATCGTCCCCCGCCAGGGCCATGGGGAATTCTTTCCTGAGGGCTTCTATGAAGCCCCTTTCACCTGTGTCGCTTATCCTGGCGCTCATCTTTTCAGTATGGTGCTCAGCTCCGCCATCCTGGACTTCCCGGCGGCTTCAGGGGCTGTCATGGAACCCAGGGGGGCCTTGCAGGGACCTGAACATAAGGGAGCCTGGGAAAGCATGAGAAGCGCTTCGGCGAGGACGCTTTTTGCCATCTTCACGTTATCCTTCACCACCTGGATGACCATTTCCACGGTGACCGCCTCCTCCGACTGATGCCAGCAGTCGTAGTCGGTGCTCATGGCCAGGGTGCCGTAGCAGATCCCGGCTTCCCTTGCAAGCTTCGCCTCCGGCAGCGTGGTCATTCCTATGAGGTCGAACCCCTGCCTTCTGTAGAACTCGCTTTCCGCCCTGCTGCTGAAGGCGGGTCCCTCCATCACAACAAGGGTGCCTCCGTCGTGAACCACCGCTCCGGCATTACGGCATGCCTTTACCAGCAGCTCCCTCAGCCCCGGGCAGTAGGGGTCGCCGAAGGGAGCGTGGGCTACGACCCCATCCCCGAAGAAGGTTGAACGCCTGATCCCCCTGGTCCTGTCGAAGAGCTGGTCCGGAACCACGAAGTGCCTGGGCTCGATCTCCTCCCTGAGGCTTCCCACCGCGTTGAAGCTAATCAGGGTGTCCGCCCCCATGCTCTTCAAGGCGTAGATATTGGCTGCATAGGGCACCTCGGATGGAGAGAACCTGTGTCCGTCGCCGTGCCTGGGTATGAAAAGAAGGTCCATTCCGTGCATCCTGCCCAGGGTAATCTCCGAGGAGGGGTCCCCGCAGGGGGTCTGAACCCTGCGAGTACTGAGTATCT
>CAYLXG010000206.1:0-3849 GCA_964387445.1 uncultured bacterium | reverse complement strand
AGTACCCGCACTCCTCTGTGATCACCGTTCCGCCGCCTACTAGCGGATGCCTCGTAACGGTGGTGTCCGGTGCCTGCACCCCTCCGCCTCCGCCTGGGGGGTTCGAGCCGCCGTTGTGGACATTGACGGTGCATGAGGCGATTATGGCCGCTAAGAACAGAGCAAAAGCTGATCGCATTCCTTCTCCTTTCTCCCCTGTGGTCACCCGCAAGTATGTCAACTTATTCCTCCGATGAGTTATGTTCGCCGGGAAGGAGGTTCCCATGCCGCTGACCGTTATACCCTCGCTGCTGCTGATTTGTTCGGTCTTCTTCCAGGACGACTTTAATGACGGTAACGCCGACGGATGGTACACGGTCGGTCCATCGGTCTTCCAGGTGGAGGACGGCAGGTACCATTTCAGCGGAGGCGGAGCGGTGAACGACGCAACCTCGTACCGGGGTGACGCCGGGGAGACCATGAGCGTGAACGACTATTCCATGACCGCTTCGGTGGAGATAGACGTGGGCACCTTCGGGGGAATGATGGTAAGGTACAGCGAGACCGGAGAGTACAACCTTCTGCTGGTTCTCAGCCTTCCCGGCCAGTCCCTTAACCTGTACAGATGGTACTTCGACACCATAGAGCTGCTCGACTCCCACCCCATGGCGGTAACCGCCGACGAACCCATCATGGTGCGCTTCCAGTGCCTGGGGAACGGTTTTTACGGACGGGCCTGGGTCCCCGGAGAGCCCGAGCCTGACGGCTGGCAGGTGAGCGCCTCCGACACCCTTTCCCGGAACGGGGCAGCTGCGCTTTTCTCCGCCGGGGTTTTCAAGGGAGCCCCCAAGATCTACATGAGCTGCTTCTTCGACGACGTTGTGGTGGAAACACCGGAACCGGTTTCATTCATGCCCCTGACCTGGGGCGGCCTTAAGGCCCTTCCTTTCTGAACTGCTCCCCCCACTGGAGAAGGTACAGGTTGATGGGTTATTGAAGGATCCGATCCATCAAACCCGCTCCCATAGCTGACAGTATGATCCCAAGAAAAAGATCACACCGCTGAACAGCATCCAGGCAGTTCTCTAAGTTCGACTTGTTCGAGTTCAAGGGAACTGTTCCCCTGTTATGCTTGACAATGATCAACATAAGGAGTACAATTGTACATATGAAAATCGTAACTGACTCGAGTGTATTCCTGGCTGTGGCATTGAACGAACCTGAAAAGGCTCGCTTGATCGAGATTACAACCGGTCATGACCTTATTGCTCCAGATGTTCTTCCGTTTGAACTGGGGAATGCACTGAGTTCGTTATGCCGCAGAAAACGAATTTGTGCAGGTGATGCATTAAAAATATGGGATGTTCTAATGGATATACCCGTTGAACTAAAGCCAATCGAAATCAGATCAGCGGTAGAGTTGGCAACACAAAACATGATCTATGCTTACGATGCCTATTTTCTGGAATGTTCCCTGCACTGGAGATGCCCGTTGCTGACTCTTGATAAGAAGCTTAAGGCAATTGCAGCCAGCAAGAATATAGAAGTATTGGAGATATGAGATGCTCGTCTTTACTTATTCCGAGGCCAGGAAAAAACTTGCTGAAGTTCTTGATCTAGCCAAGGAAAACGAAGTGTTAATCAAGAGAAGAAATGGAGAAACCTTTTGCCTTAGTGAAGTCAGGAGAGGATCTTCTCCTTTGGATGTACCCGGATTGTCAGTTGATGTTACCACTAACGATCTCGTCGCGGCAGTGAGAGAAGGAAGGGAAAGATAGAAGCACCCACTGAATGCAGCAGAACTGCGTCAAGGTGTTGAAAAGTTGGGTTTTCGCAGTCTGCTGATTCAGATTGTAAGACATCCGCACAGTGAACTCCGCGCTGAGGATAGCAAAGATCTGTTCCAGCAGATCTTCGATGCCGTCCACGGTGGAAGAGACCATGATGATCGGCTTACGGCTCTTGTGTACAGATTCCTTTGAGTGAAATGAATCCTGCTTCACGGTCAACTGCGGCCACCGTCCCTCTTCGCTGGTCGTTCACAGCCCTTAACGCCATGAAATACTTCCAAAAGGGAAAACTTTCTCAGACAACCGTGAGCACAAACGGAACCCTTACCGCTTACACCCCTGACCTGGGGCGGCCTTAAGGCCCTTCCTTTCTGAACTGCTCCCCCCACTGGAGGAGGTACAGGTTGTAGTAGATGCCCCTCCGGGCAAGGAGTTCCTGGTGGGTGCCCCGTTCCATTATCCGCCCTGCGTCGATCACCATTATCTCGTCGCACTTCTGGATGGTGGAGAGCCTGTGGGCCACGATCAGGCTTGTCCTGCCCCTCATGAGGGTCTCGATTGCCTTCTGGATAAGCTGTTCCGTTGTGGGGTCCACATTGCTTGTGGCTTCATCGAGAACCAGTATCCTGGGGTCGTGGGCCAGGGCCCTGGCGAAGCAGATCAGCTGCTTCTGGCCCGTTGACAGGGTTGCCCCCCTCTCCGCCATTACGGTGTCGAAGCCCTTTGGCAGCCTTTCGATGAAGTCCGTGGCCTGAACCATGTCCGACGCCCGTCTTATCTCTTCCATGGCCAGATCCGAGCTGAGGCTGATGTTGTCGGCCACCGACCTGCTGAAGATGAATGCGTCCTGCAGCACTATGGCTATGTTCCTGCGGAGGGTTTCCTGGGAGTGGTCCCTTATGTCGGTACCATCCAGAAGGATGCTGCCGCTGTCCACATCCCAGAACCTGGTGAGGAGGCTGATGATGGAGGTTTTCCCGGCGCCGGTGGGGCCCACCAGTGCTATGCTCCTGCCTGGCTCCACCTCGAAGCTGATGTCTCTGAGCACCGGGGTGTCCGGTTCGTAGGCGAAGTGGACATTCCGGAACTCCACCCTTCCCTGGAGGATGGATGGAGGTTCAGCTTCGGGGCTCTCGGTTATCTCCGCCCGGGTGTCCATGATGGCGAAGATCCTCTCGCTGGAGGCCATGGCGCTCTGCATGATGTTGTACTTCTCGCTCATGTCGGAGATGGGCCGGAACATCTGCTGAACATAGCTCAGGAAGGCGACCAGGGCGCCGATGGTTATGGCGCCGGAGATGGTGCCAAGGCCGCCGTATACCACCACCAGGGCCGTTCCCGTCTGGGCTATCACGTTGATGGCAGGGCGGAACACCCCGAAGATGTACAGCTGCTTCATGCTGGCGGAAAAGTAGTTCTCGTTGATGGAAAGGTACCGGTTCCGCCGGGAATCCTCCTGCCTGAAGGCCTGCACCACCTTTACCCCGGAAACATCCTCCGCTATGCTGGAGTTAAGCTCCGCCAGGTGCTTCCTGACCCGTCTGTAGGCCTCCCTGACCTTTCTTCTGAAAAGGACCGAGACGAAGGCGAACACCGGAAGCACCGACAGTGAGATAAGCGCCAGCTTCCAGTTCATGAACAGCAGTATGGATATGGTGCCGAAGATCAGGAGAAGGTCCTTCACCAGGTTCACCAGGACCGCGCTGAACATCTCGTTCAGGGCTTCCACGTCATTGGATACCCTTGTGACCAGCCTTCCCACCGGGTTCTTGCTGAAGAAGTTCAGGCTCAGGGTCTGTATGTGGTTGAAGAGTGCGGTGCGCACATCGTACATGGACCTCTGCCCGGCTATCACCAGGGTCATCACGTGGCCGTATCCGGCGAAGAGGCTCAGGACCAGAAGGCCCATGAAGAACACCGCAAGCCTGGTTATTCCCCTTACGTCATCACCCCTTATGTCGAAGAGGACCCCGGGGGGTATGCTGCTCAGTTCCCCCTCGGGAACCAGCCAGGTGCCGTTCTGTACCCCTATAATCTTGACACCCATCCACTAGCTTCATGACCATGTTAACTGACCGAT
>CAYLXG010000205.1:0-3892 GCA_964387445.1 uncultured bacterium | reverse complement strand
GGTTGAGGCCATCTACACCAAGCTCATCAACGAGAAGACATCACGCTCCACCCTGATCCACATCGAACCCGCGGGAGACGGCCAGTACCTGGTGCTCTCCTATGACATAACACTGAAGCGGGGAGTAAACGCCGGCGGCCTCGTCTCCACACTGGAGAGAACCGCCGGCATAGACCGTGTGAGCCTTGTGAGCTCCATGGAGGACAGCGAGTTCTAGTTCAGGGAGTTCTCTTCCCCCGGCGTTCCCCAGCAGGCCGCTTCGCCGTTCTCGTGGGCTGTGGGGTTGGCATAATCCCGGGAAGGCTGCCAGCTGGATTCGTCATTTGGCCCGGCCAGATCCATCCGTTCAAGTGAGGGCCCGTCGCCGTCGGCCCCCCAGGTATCGCTGAAGCTCAAATACTCTATGACCGTGCCGTCGCAGGCATATATGCTTATCTCATCACCGGAGTTGCTGAGCTTGGTCCATTCGCCGCTCCATGGAACCGTTTGGGCAGTGTTTCCATAAACTGCGCGGAAGGCCTCTTCATTGGCACAGACCACAGCCCTTGCTCCGGGAGCGAGGATGAAGTCCTCCAGGAACAACTGATTGCCCCTGTCGGCCACCATCATGCCCGCAAGGTTTGCTTCCGTTGAACCGGCATTGCAAAGCTCTATCCATTCCATGTCGTCGTCGGCGCCCAGGGTCTGTCCGTCGGGATTGTACATTATCTCGCTGAGCACCACGGTTCCCGAAGCCTGGGCGAGCAGAGCGAGAGAAGCAAGAACCGTTAACATATCACTCCAATCTTCAACTTATGTCCGCTGTTGTCTACCGTATCCCGGCAGCCGCGGTTTGTTTCCGTTTCCTGGCGATGACCCACCAGGTGAAGACCAGCAGCAGCCCCGCGGTAAGGGCGGGAAGGATCACCGCCAGAACCGAGGTTACAGCTGCCGCCGCATCCTCCGCCGCGGAGACAGCTCCGCTTCCCCCGACTGCCGAGGCCATTGAGCGCAGGGAGACGGTGGCGATCTGTATCCCCCCGGCGGCGGCTCCCCCTGCTATCGCTGCAAGTATCCAGCGGAACCAGGGGGAGACATCACCTATCATGGATGCGGTGAGGATGGTTCCCGCCACCGCTGCCGCCGGAGTTGCCACCGTATCCAGGGCATTGTTCACCACGGGGATGAAATAGGCTGCTATCTCAACCACGGTGGCCACACCGAAGCAGACTATGGCCAGCCAGCTGCCCAGCCACTGGAAGCCCGAAGCCGGTTCAAGGTGCCCTGTCTGAATGGCTATGCCCATTACGAGCATGGGCACGAACACCCTGAAGCCGCAGGCGGCGGCAAGGGATACTCCAGCCAGAACACCGAGAACCCATTCCATCCCTAGAGGGCCCTTCCCCTTCGGAAAGCCTCCAGGTTAACTTCCAGCGCCTTGTTGGGCACCCTCTCCTCAATGGCGTCGAACCAGTTCTTCTCGGGGATCTCCGGAAGGAGCTTCGAGGCGGCGCCAAGAAGTATCACGTTCACCACCCTGAGGTTCTTGAGCTCCCTTGCTATGTCCAGCACCGGCATCATCAGGCAGGGAACGCCCAGCTCCTCTATCATCCGGTTCACATCTGGGTACTCAGCCTGCCCTGTGTTCACCGTCATGGGATCTATCCTCAGGTCACACACTATGAGCTTGCCCTTCGGAGAGAGGTACTCAGCCCACCTGAGGGCCTCCATCTTCTCCATGGCCAGGACCATGTCAGCGGCGCCCTTCTCCACCAGAACGCTGTGGACCTTACTGCCGAAGCGAACATGGCTGGAGACTGACCCGCCACGCTGGGCCATACCGTGGACCTCGCTCTTCTTAACGTCGTAACCCGTTCGCCACGCGGCGCTGCAGAGGACCTCGCTGGCAAGGAGTATCCCCTGGCCTCCGGTTCCGCAGATGATCACATTCTTCATGTCGTTCATCAGACCACCCCCTCGAGATCCTTCGACAGGGCATCCTTGGGACACACCTGAACGCAGAGATTGCAGTTGGGCCAGCAGAGCATCTCATTGATTATGGGAATGTTGTTCTCCTTGTCCCAGCTTATTGCCGGGCAGCCCAGCTTAAGGCAGAGCCTGCAGTGTATGCACTTGTCGGGGTGATGCACCGCAACCGTCTTGCGCTTTGGTCTGTAAGCCATGATGCAGGGCCTTCTTGTGATGATAACGCTAAGCTCGTCGCGCTCCATCTCCTCCCTGAGAACCCTCTTCATTTCAGGGAGATCATGTGGGTCCACTATCACAACATTTTCCACACCGCAGGCCCTTACCACCTTCTCGATGTCCAGCACAGGGGCCGGTGTACCCCTCAGGGTCTTTCCCGTGGTGGGGTTCTCCTGGCCTCCGGTCATTGCGGTAAGGCTGTTGTCCATAACCATTATGGTGCCTTTGTTGCCGTTGTACACCATGTCAATGAGGCCGGTGATGCCGGAATGCACGAAGGTGGATTCTCCGATGGCCCCCACGAGCTTAGGCATGTTCTCACTTCCCAGGGCCTTCTCGATGCCGGCGAGAACACCCACCGCAGCGCCCATGCACACCACGGTTTCCAGGGCATTGTAGGGGGGCATGAGGCCCAGCGTGTAGCATCCGATGTCTCCGGTGGAGCTTGCCTTGAGGCTTGCCAGGGAGTGGAACGCTCCCCTGTGGGGGCAGCCGGGACACAGGGCGGGGGGTCTTCCTGGCAGCTCGGCCGGGGAGTAGGTAAGCGGCAGCTGCTCTCCTCCCATGATGCCGTTCCTGACAAGTTCGGGGTTCAGCTCTCCCTCGACCGGTATCAGTTCCGATCCCCTGCCGTCCACCAGGAACCTGGACCTGATGCGCTCTTCGAGATAGGGCTCACCCTCCTCCACGAAGATAACCTTGTCAACTTTTCCGATGAAATCTTCTATAAGCTTCCAGGGCAGCGGGTTGGTCATTCCCAGCTTCAGCACGCTGGCTTCAGGATGCACTTCCTTCACGTACTGGTAGCTTATGCCGCTGGTGATCACTCCCAGGGAGGTGTCGCCCATCTCCATCCTGTTCAACGGGCTTTCGCTTCCCCATTCCTCCAGCTCCCTCAGCCTCTGCTCGATCCTCGAATGCATCTTTCTGGCATTGGCGGGAATGGGAACTCTCTTGGCTATGTCCTTGGTGTAGCCCTTTACCGGAACCTCTTTCCTGGGCCCGGCGTCAACCAGGCTCTTGGAATGGCAGACCCTGGTGGTTACCCTGAGAAGGACCGGGGTGTCGAACTCTTCGCTTATCTCCAGGGCGGCTCCTGTGAAGTCCTTGGCCTCCTGGCTGTCGGAGGGCTCCAGGATTACCACCTTGGCGGCCCTGCCCATGAGTCTGTTGTCCTGCTCGTTCTGCGAGGAATGAACCCCGGGATCGTCGGCGCTCACCACTACTATGCCCCCTGTTGCCCCTATGTAGCTCAGGGTGAAGAACGGGTCGGCGGCAACGTTGAGGCCAACATGCTTCATTGCGGTTAGCACCCTTGCCCCGGCGAATGACGCCCCTGCCACAACCTCCATCCCCACCTTTTCGTTGGGGGCCCACTGGGCGTTTATCTCCGGGTAATCCTCTCCGATGGTTTCCAGTATCTCGGTGGAAGGGGTTCCCGGATAAGCGCTGGCGAAGTGAACGCCGTGCTCCCAGGCCCCCCTTGCAATGGCTTCGTTGCCGGAAAGAAAAAGCTTCCCGGAATCCACCTGGTTCATCTTCTTCCTCATCAAAGACCTTTCGTTTCTCAGCTGTATGTTCTCTCTTCCTCAATTCCGTTAAGTACCCTCAGCACTCCCCTCACCAGAGCTTCCAGCTCCGCCTCTCCGGGGATGTGTATATTATATCAGCCGGCAATGCGTGAACAGACTCAATTCCTTTGTGTTAT
>CAYLXG010000204.1:0-3893 GCA_964387445.1 uncultured bacterium | reverse complement strand
TTCCGCGAATAGGAGGCGGCCAGGAGGCTTCAGGCACTGTCAAAGGACCGTAACCCGCCGGAGGGAGGGCCACTGGAATTCGTCCTTCCCGGGGGCTGGAGGTGTTTTGCGGGAAGGAACGCCGTACAGAACGACAGGCTCACCTTCCGGGTCGCTTCCAGGGATGATATCTGGCTCCATGCCAGAGGGGTCCCGGGAGCCCATGTGATAATCAGGCGCGACGGAAGACCGGACAACCCCGGGGAAGCGGCCCTGGAGGAAGCCGCCGCAATAGCCGCCAGGCACAGTTCCTCAAACGGCATCGTTCCGGTGGACTGGACGCTGGCAAGGTATGTCCGAAGGATTAAGGGCGGAGGTCCAGGTCAGGTGACCTACTCCAGGGAGAAGACCGTCTTCGCCGAGTCCTGACCCCTAAAGATGCACGAAGAGGGCCAGCCCGGTCCCGCTCCCGGTGCCGCTCACCGAGATAACGTAGATCCCCCCGGGCAGAGCAGAGATGTCAGCTGAGAGGATGCCCGGTGACACCTGGGTGAACTCCGCGTCAAGCCTCCTGCCGGAGAGGTCGTGAACCGACGCCGTGACAGGACCTTCCACGGCTATCCTCACAGATGGACCCGCGGGATTCTGAAGTATCCTGAACCCTTGAGGGTCGGATCCCGGCTGGATCCCCTGGGGATCGTGGTTGGGGTAGAGATCGTTCCACTGGATCCATTGGGGATCCTTCCCCGCGGCGGAAACCCCGCTGGAGGCAAAGGCAAGCCCAACCGCCCTCTGCTGCGGCAGGAATGTCATGGTCTGCAGCGTTCCCCCGTTCCCCGGAACCGGCGTATATCCCACCGCCTCCATGAAGCCCCACAGCCGCTCGGCGGTAACGGCGGGATCCGCCGCAAGTGAATCCAGGAGCATCTGGTACCTGTAGCAGGGAACCGGTGAATACAGCACCCTGTGATGGTTGGTCAGGATGATGCTGCAGGAGTCCGTCGATGGTTCGTGGAAGGCCTCACGGAAGGCATGACCAAGGTGATTGTTCACCTCGGTGACAACCGCGGGATCCATGCCCGCCGCAAGCCCCGTGGGAACCGTGATGTGAATGTCGTAGGAATTTGCCCTGTTCCAGACGGTGGTGGCGGACTTCAGGTCCTGGATGTCGTGGCTGCCGCTTCCGTCGAAGTCCTCCCTGGAAAGTCCCAGTGTGATGGCCATGCATATGGGAACGAAGGAGGGACTGGTCTGGGAGGTCCCCTGGTAATTGCCCATGTTCAGCGTGGCGTTGACCCCTTCCTCGTTCATCCCGGAAAGGGATCCCATGAAACCGGGGAAGGAAACCGAGACCCAGCTGTGACCCTGGTGGGGATCGAAGACGAAGAGCCTGCTCATCCCGAGTATGGTTTCACCGCTGTCCACGAAATAGTCCAGGTTCCGTGATACCGCTGGCTCCCCCTGGAGCAGGGGATCCCCTGCGGTGGCCCCGCCCCAGGCGGAAACGCTGGAACACCCCAGGCCCGGCATGTCCACCATGGCCGATAGATCCGGGACGGAGCTGGTGATGTAGATGTCCAGGGTATCCAGATCCCTCCCGTAAACATTCGAATAAAGGGAGACGGTATCCGCCGCGCCGGATATGATCCCGGCGGCATAGCTCCTGAACTCGTCGGGAACGGTGAAGTATGAACCGTAAACAGACCTGAGCATCTCTACGTTGCCGGTCCCGCCGGCAAGCTCCAGGAAATATCCCTCGTAGAGCTGCATCAGGTCAGGACCGAGAAGCCTGCCGTGGGCGTAGCCCATTTCGCTCCATGTTCCCCAGAGATTCACCACCTCTATCTCCCCGATGGATTCCACGGAACCGTTGTAGCCCATCATCACAGAAACGAGCATCCCGGCGCACAGCAGAAGTTTCATGTCAGCCTCCCTTTCGGAGGATTATAGGCACCCGCCCCGGGCTCGCACAGTGATTCCCCGGGGCTTATGTTACGAAGGACAGGGAGGAACAGTGAAGAAAGCCATAGTGATGGTGCTGGACGGAGTCGGTGCAGGGGAGCTTCCCGACGCAGGCGACTACGGCGACCGGGGCAGCGATACCCTGGGAAACGTGGCCCGTTCCGTGGGCGGGCTTCAGCTGCCCAACCTCAAGGCCATGGGCCTGGGCAACCTCCACCGGATAATGGGCGTTGAGCCCGTTCGCCTGCCCCTTGCTTCCTGGGGAAGGATGGCCGAGGCCTCCAGGGGGAAGGATTCCACCACCGGTCACTGGGAGATGATGGGCCTGATCTCCCGCTCTCCGATGCCCACTTTCCCGGATGGATTCCCCGGCCGGGTCATCCGGAAATTCCAGGAACTCACAGGGCGGCCGGTCCTGGGCAACGAAGCCGCATCCGGCACCGAGATAGTGGCCAGGCTTGGCAGGGAGCAGGTTGCGACCGGCGGTCTGATAGTGTACACATCCGCCGACAGTGTCTTTCAAATTGCCGCCCATGAAGACGTGGTCCCGGTGGAAGAGCTGTATGAATACTGCCGAATGGCCAGGGAGATGCTCTCACCACCCGATCTTGGGGTGGGAAGGGTCATAGCAAGACCGTTCATCGGAGAGGAAGGAAACTATGTGAGGACCTCAAGGAGGAGGGACTTTTCGCTTCCTCCCCCTGACACCACCCTCCTGGACCTTCTCGCCGGGAACGGAGTTCCCGTATGCGGCGTGGGAAAGATAGACGACCTCTTCGCCCACAGGAACATAGAAACGGTTCATGCCGCCTCGAACGATGAAGAGATGGCCATACTGCTGGACATGACCTCCCGGTGTGCAGGAGGGTTCGTCTTCGCCAATTTCTGCGACTTCGACACCCGATGGGGACACAGGAACAATTTCGTCGGCTTCGCCGCCGGCCTCTCAGCCTTCGACAGCTGGCTTCCATCCTTTACCTCCATCCTCTCCCCGGGCGACCTTCTGATCATCACCGCCGACCATGGCAACGATCCCACCACCCCCAGCACCGACCACTCCAGGGAATACGTTCCTCTTCTCTCCCACTCTCCCGGCCGGCCGGGACGCAGCCTGGGGGTACGCAGTACATTCAGCGACATCTCACGGACCCTTTGCGACTTCTTCAGCCTCGAATGCCCCTTCCCCGGAGAGTCGTTCCTGGAAAGAGAAGGAGAGGCATGACGGTCTCGGAGATGCTCCTGGAGGCAAGGTGTCTGGTCGACAACTGCTACGCCCCGTATTCTGGATTCAGGGTCACAGCGGTCCTGGAGGATTCCCACGGGCATCTTCACGGGGGAGTTAACGTGGAGAACTCCTCCTACGGCATGACAATGTGCGCAGAAAGGTCTGCGGTGCTGGCCGCTGTGGCATCGGGAAGCAGAAGGTTCAGGAAGATGGTCATCTACTCCCCCGACGGACCTCCGGTTCCCTGCGGAGCCTGCAGGCAGGTGCTCTGGGAGTTCTGCGACGAAAACTTCAGAATAACGGTGGCGACGGACGGTGTCGGACCCAGGGAGTATCGCCTTGGAGATCTTCTGCCGGAGGCCTTTCAGCTTTAGAGGTCAGCTCTTTCACCATTCCCGTAAGCTCTCCGGTCCTGAACCCATCGGGAAGGTATCTGAAGGGAGGCTCAGGGGGTACACCTCCGATCTGGATCAGGATCAGGTCCTTCAGGCCCGCGGCAAGCTCCACCGGATCGAAATCGGGTATCGACGATGACGCCACAAGAACTGAGGCCCCTTCTTCAGACGCCCTTCTTACGATCTGCTCCGGCGCGGTTTCGGCCAGCCCGTTAATTGAGGCGTCGAAAGTCTCGCCGATCGCCTGCCGCGCCTCGCGCTGGATCTTGTCGTCCTTGCGGGCCTGCTTGTCGGCGAGCTGGCCAACGGAGGCCATCGCCTTTTCCATCCGA
>CAYLXG010000203.1:0-3904 GCA_964387445.1 uncultured bacterium | reverse complement strand
AAACTCCCTCAAGGGTGAAGCCCAGCTTTGAGGCGATGGCCACGCTTGCGGTGTTTTGAGGATGACATCGGATCTCGATCCTGTGCATCCCCAGGGAATCGAAACCCAGATCGATCAGCGCACGGGTGATCTCCGTGGCGTACCCCTTCCCCCAGCAGGAACGGGCGAGGTCCAGCCCCAGCTCAACCCGGAACGAGGAGGGTGACCAGTAGTGAAGAGCGGCGGTTCCCACCAGCGAGGAAGGAGCCGAGGAAAGGTAAACGCCCCACCGGAACGATTTGCCCGAGAAGAAGGCTGACCTCCAGGACGCTATCAGGGAAGCGCACTCTTCCGCCGAGGAGGCAACCGGCCTCTGCATGTACTTCATCGTCGAAGCGTCTCCGTATATGCCGAACAGAGAAGCGGCATCGGACAGCTCAGGCACCCGGAGGAGACACCTTTCGGTGAAAAACTCCCTGGGCATCGATACATCCGTTAAGTTCACAACTTCTCCCTTTTCAAGGACATAGCGTTACCTTTCTGGATAGAAGCCAAGGTACTGAAACTTGCCTTCTCGGAGTCGACTTCGGGATCAAAGAATATACCCTCCCCTCATGCCTGTGAAAGACTTCAATCATCTCAGCAAGCCTGTTTTCCGCTTATTCATAGGCCTATAATGTGCTGAATGGCTGACCAGCTACAGCTAAGCAGATTTGAGGGGAGGATCAAAATGGGCTATGAGATTCTGACAGTTGCCATCATCGCAGGTGTTTTCCTCATCGCCCTGGTTGTTTACCTGTTCCTGAAACCCAGGGGAGAAGTAACCGGCACTGAAGCCTCCCCCTCCCGGAAGTTCTCGCTGCAGGCCTCGCCGGGGAATGGGGCCAGCTACAAGCTCTGGCTCAAGTATGACATCAACTGGGTGGGAAGGGAGCACGCCTACGGTCTCACATTCGATCTGGATATAGGGATCGACGGGCAGAACTGCTTCAAGGGGCAGCTCCGCACCGGCTCCCAGGCGGTGAACGAGGATGACAGGGAGCGGATAAAGGAAAACCTCCGCGCCGGTATCAAGAAGCTCCAGGGGGGGGTCATATCCACCACCAGGGTGAAGTGCTCAAGGGGGCGGAGCGGAGGAGTCCGCTACGAAAGGGCTACCATGGCAATCACGGAAACCGGCCCGAGAAGACCAGGTTCCATGATAACCGTAACCGGAATGGTCACCCCCGCCCAGGGCACTTCTGTCAATTCCCTCTACTTCTTCCTTGCCCGGTAGGGAACTGCAGACTGAACACACCGCCGTTTATCATGAATCTCCGCCGGGTGTCAGGTGTTTCCCCTGGTCACTTGAACTGGAATGGATCAGTCTGAATAATCACTGAAGCACCAACATGTCAGTATCACAGGGGCAATCGCTTCTTGGTATGAATAATGGAAGAGTTTTTCCGGTGAAGATACTGGTGTGGCAGCCGGCAGAAACCGGCTGCCCTGTCTGAATGTTACCTTATCTCGGCCTGGAAGGCTCCTTCTATGGAGGTCCAGTTATCTGCTGCCTGGAATGTTCCTGTTATCATATCTTCGGATACGGAGGTTATTTCCACCGCTGCGCCGGTCATGGAGGATGCTACGAATGATATGGTAGAGCCGCCTGTGACCATAACCCCTGCTTCACCGGTGAACTCGCTCCCGGTGCAGGTTAGATCATATGTGCCCACGAGAGGGTCACTGTCCGGAGGCAGGCTGAGGGTAAACTTGATTATTCCCTGCCCAGGTTCCCTTGCGATCGTGTTCAGGTTTTCATCCGTATCGAAGTTGGCAATGAATATTCTGCATGTGCTTCCCGTGGCATACTTTTCAACAAAAGCCTGCTGGGCTCCTATACTCGACCAGTCCACAGGCACCTCGAGATTAGTGTAGCCGCCGTTGGTGGACTCAACCACAGCCCGGGCTTCAACTGGAACCACGGCCTCAGCCGTGATGGTTTCCACTTGGTCATCTGTTGTTTCAGTAACTTCTCCGGCGGTTTCGTCTGCTTGTTCTGAAACAGCTTCACCTGTTTCCGCCTGCTCTCCTCCGCATGCCAGCACCAGAAGCATCAGTCCCAGGATGATCGCTGCAAATTGATTTCCTGTTCTCACTGGATTCCCTTCTTTCTTGGATGAAAAAACAAATACTCGCGGAATCGAACAATTTCACCTCCGCGAAGCAGTAATAATACGAAAAGAATCAGGATACCGCAATGAAATGGACCATGATCATTGAGGATACTGTGCTTCCTTTGCTGGTACTCCGCAGTATCTCAAGGGCATACAAGTGGAGTATCCCTTCCGGGCATGTGAACGGGACCGTCGCCGGCGGGTATGAAGAAGCATCCGCTGCGCTATAAGGCCTGCTGCGACGATGTTTCCTCCCTGAGGGCGACGGAGAGCAGCGAAGCCAGTTCCGTGCCTGCTTCCCTGGCGGTCTCCGCATCGTTGTACGAGAGGCCAGTGGGCAGGAGTTTTCCTTCGGAGGTGTTCAGAACCACCCTGTATCTGGTGGCGCTGTCGGAAGAGTAAGCCTGAAGAACCACATCCCCGATGTCGGACCTCTGCAGTTTCCTGCCGCCGAAGCCGTAGAAGGAAGGGGTCCTTAAGCTAACCATGCCCGTGGTGGTGTCCACGGCTATGCCTCCGCTTCCCATTGTCCTGTTCAGCACCATGATGGAGAAAACGAAGCTGATGAAGAAGATGGGAACAACGGTGTAAACCGCCGGACCCGCCTCTGAGGACCTCAGCACGAACAGTATCACCGCCATGAACACGAAGCCGAAGAACCCCATTCCCGCAAGCAGGATCCTGCGGGTAGAGGTACCCTTCCCGGCTATGCCTACGCTCTTGAAAACAGGGCCTTCCGCCTTGAAATGCTTCATTCCTTCATCCCTCCCTGATAACTGCTTTCTGATCTTTAAATATCGGAGCCATTCTCACAGGGGGATCTCCGGCCTTGGCGGGTCCTCCAGCAGGCTGAGAACATCGGAGGTCGAATACTCCCCGCCCCAGAACCTAACCCTGGACAGTGAAGGATCCGACTCAACCGTGGTGCCTTCCACGAAGGGATCGTAGCACTTCTCCTTCAGCATGTCCCGCCAGGCTTCCGCCGAAAAAGCGCCCCTGGAAGCCCTCTTGGCCGCCGGCACCCTGGGCCAGAACACCTCGTTCCAGAACAGCAGGTATCTGGGGTCGGAGAAGACATCATCCCATGTGATCCCCATGAACTCCGCCATGAACCTGTGGCTGTTCCGTAGCTTGGCAACACTGTCATCGTTGGGCCCGAACGACTCTATTGCCTGGGCGCAGGCGGGAAGCAGCCCTATCACCTCAAGGTACAGGGCGTCCCATGGGTGCTCGGTGTTGGACATCTCAGCCATGCGGATGCCCTCGTACTCAAGCTCGCAGACCGTTCCCACAAGGGAATAAGTCTCCATGGCGTGTCTCTGCTGGTAGAGAACGGTGGGGGAGTGGGTGGCCTCCGCCTGGGAGAGGGTCTCCCCGGCGGCCTCGATGAGGGGGATACGGCTCATGTCCAGAAGCACCGGGTCCTCCATGAGAAGGGCGTTGAAGAGAATGGCATCCTCCGCCTTTTCCTCCAGGGCGAATATCCTGTCGTAGTAGACCTTCTGCTTCTCCCGCTGCTCAGGGGGCATGGAGTCGTAGGCCATGTGATATCCCGCTGCGGGAACCGACGCCGGGGGTATCTCATCGGAAATCTCACCCCGGGCTGCCATGGCCTCTATCTCAGACGGGGGCAGGGGAGGCTCGCTGGCAAGCTCCCCCAGGAGAACGGCGGTTTCGCTGAAAAGGGGGTCCATGCTTATGGCGGCCATGTCGGCGCCGTTCTCTGCCTTCTCGAACAGCCTGGCAACCAGTTCCTGTGCCTTCAGCAG
>CAYLXG010000202.1:1630-3908 GCA_964387445.1 uncultured bacterium | reverse complement strand
CTGTTTCACACCCCCGGCAATCACATTCAGCTTGCGGCCCAGATGAAGCATCTCATGGAGGACCGCGGGTTGTGGAGTTATCTTAGCGCTAACGCCATCCATCGCTGGAGAGCGGAGTTCTCGAAGACCGCAGCCGCAGAAGGCTGGGCGAGGGTCATGGAACAACTGCGCCTCCGGTGATGTAGCATTACGGAACACAGTTTCCGAAAGGACGGGGAATAAATGAGAACGGCTCTTCTTCTGGCGGCGGTTATCTTCACCTGCAGCATGGGCTACGGCACGGTCTGGGAATGGGGCGACTACCAGAGGAGGTACGTTGAGAACACCGCCTGGGGTCCCGGGGAGAGGCTTGTGTTCAGCGTCGAGTACGGCATCATCAAGGCGGGCACCGCCTCCCTCAGCGTAACAGGCCCCGTGGACCACGACGGTCTCCTGGCCTACACCCTCACCGCCGAGGCCAGCTCCAACCCCGCCTTCAGCAGCTTCTTCGAGGTGCGGGACGTGAATGAGTCGCTCCTGGACATCGTTCAGCTTCACAGCCTCACCTACATGAAGAGCCTCCAGGAGGGAGACTACTCCAACACCGAGGAGATGTACTTCGACCAGGAGGAGGGCTACGCCTGCTACCCCGACGAGGACGACCCTGAACTGGCCCGGATCCCCATCCCCCCCCACGCCCTGGATGTTCTGGGCGCTTTCTACTACGCCAGGACCAGGGACCTCACACCGGGGAACAACTTCTTCATCGACGTGCATGTTGACAACGACAACTACCCCATGGAGGTCGAGGTCCTGGAAAGGGGCTCCATCAGGACCAGGGCAGGTACATTCGACTGCATACAGCTCCACCCCGTTCTCCGGGGAGAGGGGCTATTCAACCAGCAGGGGGAGATATTCATCTGGGTCACCGACGACGAGAGGCACATGCCCGTTCTCATGAGCGCATCCATCGTCATAGGGGAGATAACCTGCATGCTTCAGGACTACACCGTTGGAACCCCCCTGGAAGTGGAAAACCCCTTCGCCGGTGAATGAGGAGCTGAAGAAGCACCTGACCCAGTCCCTGAGCAGGCTGAACAACGCAGGAATAACCGTGGAGAGCGAGAAGGAGCTTCCCTACGGGGTCCAGCTCAAGCTGAGCAGGGGCGAGACCAGCTGCGCGGTGAACCTCTACCATTCAAAGAAGAAAGGCCCCTCCACGGTGGGCTCCGGGGGCGACCAGGGCCTTCTTAACCAAGCGCTGCAGCTCCTCACCAGGACACCCCATAGCACAACCCTGGAAACCAAGGGCATACGAACAGGCACCGACGAAGCAGGGAAGGGGGACTATTTCGGCCCCCTGGTTGCGGCGGCGGTACGCTGCGACGAACAAACCGCAAAGCTGCTCAGGGAAATGGGCGCGGGGGATTCAAAGAGGCTCTCACCGGCAACCGTGGAGAGCCTGTACAGGAAGATCACCGTAATGGAGAACATCCACTGGTGGGTCCACGCGGTGGAACCGCATGAGTACAACACCCTCTTCGCCAGTCTCAGGCGCCGCGGCATGAACAGCCTGGACATCCAGGCGATGGCCCACGGAAAGGCCATCGAAGGCGTCCTGAAGAAGGCCGGCGGCACAGGCACCATCGTCATAGACAAGTTCTGCTCCATGGAAAGGCTCAAACCCTGGCTTCCAGAGGGAGCGAACAACATAGAGCTCATGGTAAGGGCCGAGGACAGGGAGCCGGCGGTTGCCGCAGCCTCCATCATAGCCAGATCGGTCTACCTGATAAGGCTGAAGGAGCTCTCCGGGAAGTACGGCGTAACCCTCAGCCCAGGAGCGGGTTCCGAGGTGGATGCAACTGGAAGGAACCTTGTGGCAAAACAGGGTGAGGGAGTTCTCCCGATGGTGGGAAAGATCCACTTCTCCAACACCCTGAGAATGACCGGGGGGGCTTGACTGCAAGTCCGCGGAGTGTGATAATTGCGGATATTCGGGTGAAGGACCCGTGATTCAGGGGTGAATCAAAATACTGGTACATCGTTACACTGAAAAATCCGGAGGGATTGAAAAATGAGAATATTCTCAATCGCGCTGATGGTACTCGGTCTTGCTTTCTTTGGTCTCGCCTGCGGCGAGCCGGCTCCTGCAGATGAAGCCACCACCGACGAAGAAGTAGTCGAAGAGGAAGTCGTTGAAGAGACCCCCGTCGACGAAGAAGTAGTCGAGGAAGATATCATAGAGGGCGAAGAGGTCATCGAAGAGGGCGAAGAGATGATCGAAGAGGGCGAAGAGATG
>CAYLXG010000202.1:0-1530 GCA_964387445.1 uncultured bacterium | reverse complement strand
GGGCGAAGAGGTCATCGAAGAGGGCGAAGAGATGATCGAAGAGGGCGAAGAGATGGTCGAAGAGGCCACCGAGGTCGTCGAAGAGGTCGTCGAGGAGCCCGCTCCTGAAGAGGCCACCGAGTAAGAATTCAGCTACGCTAACAGACGGGCGGCCAACCGGCCGCCCGTTCTGTTTTCCACGGGTTTTTCAAACAGTCGAAGTAGCCAGTTTTCCCGGTATACCCTAAGGAGTTCCGGCATCCCGCGGCATATCCACGCAACGGGTATTCAGGCTTGCGCCCCAGGCCGTCCATGGAAAGTACTTTTTGCAGATCCATCCGTTAGAATTACAGGTGCCGTTTGCCCGTTACCTGGTGGCACATAAGCAAGGAAACCGAATCATATGAACGAGTACAGAGAGATCTCATTTCCCAGGACACGGATCGCAACCTTCGATGTTTTCGAGATCGGCAGGAAAAGGCATCACATAACCGCACTGCTGGAGCTGGACGTGACCGATGCCAGGGCAGCTGTCAAGGCCCATCGGTCAAAGACCGGGGAAAAGGTGTCATTTACTGCCTGGCTCATCGCTACGATCAGCAGAACCATCAATGAGCATCCAGCGGTTCATGCATACTTGAAGAACAACCGGAAAAAGATCGTTTTCGATGATGTTGATGTTTCCATGACGGTGGAAAGGATCTATGATGGCGTACCGGTTCCCCTGCCATATGTCGTAAGGCGGGCGAACAGGAAGAGCTTCAGCGAGATCACCGAAGAAATCAGCAACGCTAAAAACCAGGAAGTCAGCGAGAACGATGTGGTTCTGGGAGAGAAGAAGACTCGGTTCGCGACCAGTCTGTACTACATGATGCCGAGATCTCTCCGGCTGTGTGTATGGAAACACATCCTGCGGCGCCCCATGCTTGCCAGGAAGCTAATGGGAACGGTAATGGTCACTGCGGTGGGCATGTTCGGCAAAGTGAACGGCTGGTTCATCACCGCTGGTGTTCACCCGGTATCCTTCGGTGTTGGTTCCGTCATCAGGAAGCCCAAAGCGGTGAAGGACAGCATTGAGATACGGGAGATACTGAACATGACCGTGCTGATCGATCATGATGTGATTGATGGAGCACCGATGGCAAGGTTCATCTCCGATCTCACGAAGAACATAGAAACCGCCTTTGGACTCTAGAGTCTGACCTGGATCAGCCAGAACGGAATAGTACCGGGGCCAATGGACCTTCAAGCTGGGGTCTGCAGAGTTTTGGACAAATGCACTCAAGCAGTGCACAACATCATAGCTTCAGCCGCCATCTCAGCACTTGATCAGGAACATCTACACGAGATATCTCGAATCTGCATATCTATATCATTCCAGAGATAACGCCTGCTTTTCCCAACATGAAGTGCAAATGCACCCTATTGACTCAGTTTTGGCTTTGAATAATCATAACTTGGTCCAGGGTAACTGAGATAACCAGAGTCGGTACAATGATTGTTCTGATACATTCAATATCCACACGCCTTACGATTCTTTTCCGAACATGC
>CAYLXG010000201.1:0-3974 GCA_964387445.1 uncultured bacterium | reverse complement strand
CTTTGGCGGGTCAGGAAAGTCATCCGTCGGCCTTGATATTGGTAGTCATTCGGTTAAGGCAGTTGAGCTTACGCGTTCAGGGAAAGGCCTGAAGCTAAGCCGTTACGCCGTTGTCGAACTGACTCCCGGTACCATGGTCGATGGAGAGGTGGTCAACAGGGATCACCTTGTTGAATCCATAAGGGATGCCCTTGCAAAGGCAGGTATCAAGACTAAAACGGTAAACTCCGCGGTATCCGGCAGGAGCGTCATCGTCAGACGAATACCAATGGAGAAGATGACCGAAGCCCAGGCCAGGCAGGCCATACACTGGGAGGCGGAACAGCACATTCCCTTCAGGGTGGACGAAGTCAGCATCGACTTCAAGATCCTGAACGAGGAATCTGCACCTGGGCAGATGGAAGTTCTGCTGGTTGCAGCCAAGAAGGAGGTCATCCACCTCCACAGGGGGCTGATCCAGGGTGCCGGAATAAGGACATCCGCCGTGGACCTGGAACAGTTCGCCCTTCTCAGGGCTTACCAGAATTCCTACCATCCCTCCGACGAGGAATGCGTTACCATACTGAACGTGGGTTCCGACAACACTAACCTGGTGATAGTCAAGGGCGGTGCTCCAAGCTTCAACAGGGACCTTGCCATCGGAGGCGGCCGTTTCATCGAAGCGATCCAGCGGTCACTGGGCCTCGACTACTCAACAGCTGAATCAGTGCTGAAGGGAAGCCTCCCCGAGGGTGTCTCCGAGGTGGACGTGCGCAACGCCGTGAGCAGCGTTCTGGAAGAGCTGTCCACAAGCGTGCGCCGCTCATTCATCAGTTTCCAGGCCTCCGGGGAGAGCAGCCGCATAGACAAGATGCTCATCAGCGGCGGCTGTTCGCTGATGGCCGGCCTGGCGGACACCCTCAGCGAACACCACGGGCTTCCCGTCGAGGTCTTCGACGTGTTCGGCGACATACAGCTCGAGGGTACCCTGGCGGTGGACGAGACCGAGAGGAAGAACCTTCAGGCGGTGATCGCCGTTGCGGTGGGTCTTGCCCTGAAGTCGGTGGAACCCGGCTCTCTGGACATCGACATCCTTCCCCCGGAGGAGAAGGTGAAGAAGTCCAGGAAGGCCGCCAGCGCCTCCCCGGTGATGACGGTGCTCAGCTGGGCGCCCCTGGCCCTGATAGTAGTAGGAGTAATAGTACTCTTCATACACTATGGAGGTCTCACCGCTGAGCGCGACGCCCTGGACAGGGAGATCGCCGACAAGAACGCCGAGATCGCCAACATGCAGCAGCAGGTCTCCAGGCAGCAGGAACTCGACGCCCTTGAGGCGCAGCTCAATGAGAAGAGAGCGGCGGTGAACGCCCTTGCCCTTCAGCAGAAGAGCACCGTCTACGTTCTCGAGTACCTGGTTCGTGCCCTCTATCCGGAACAGACCGAGTTCGCGGAAGAGTCCGGCAAGACCATCTACCTCACCGAACTCTCCCTGGGCGACGGCAATCTGCACATATCGGGGATCGCAAGGACCTGGGGGGACATAGTGGCCTTCCAGACCAGGCTGGAAGAGACAATGCCCGACGGGCAGAACCAGCTCTTCCTCCTTCAGGACTATGGACAGAATTACAATGTAGCACCGGTGATCGACGCCGCCGGCGGAGAGACCCGGTACCAGTTCAGCACTGACATTGGCGTGAACACCGCTTCTCTTCAGCCGCTTGTCGGCGACAACGCCGGAATCTGATAGGGGGTATCATGAAAAAGACGATGCTGGCACTTGCTGCCCTGAGCGCGCTGGTTCTCCTGGTGGGCTGCGATCCCTTCGGATCGGAAGCCACCAAGGCTTACATCACCGGCATGATCTACACCGATGCTGCCATGACAATTCCCGCCGAGGGGGTGGCGGTGGAGCTTCTAGTCGATGCCGACAGCTCCTCGTTCCTCTCCCAGACGGTATTCACCAACACCGCGGGAATGTTCTTCATGGAGGTTCAGTTCTATCCCACGCTCCCCGATGAGGAAACCGGCACCGGATACGTTCTTCCCAGCACCGGGGTCTGCGGTCTTGCGGCCCACTACGGCGGTGCAAGCTACATCTACAGGTCAGTGGAGGACGGATTCGTCATCTCCGCCGGCGACACGCTTCAGGTCTGGCCGGTCTCCATCTCCTCCTTCGGGAAGGGGATGAACTGATGATGACTTCAACCGCAAAGGAATCAACCGGAAGGGAGGCGCACCTTGGCCGTTGACCTTCGGGATCCCCGTCTGCTGAGGTTCATCGTTGGTCTCATTCTCCTGGGGGCACTGGTATTCAGCTATTTCAACTTCTTCGCATCCGGCGTTCAGGCCGAGATAGCAGAGAGGGAGCAGACCCTCGATGCGAAGGAGATAGAGCTGAGGAACCTCCAGGGGCAGACCTCCGACGACCTGGCGATGATGGGGCAGAGGATAGAGATGTACAACCAGGAGCTGGAGCAGCTCGACAGGTTCCTGCCCAGGGAGTACAGCCAGGAAGAGGTGTTCACCATGCTCACCGAGTACGCCACGGGCAGCGGGCTTCAGATAGTCTCGCTTGTGCCCATGGCACCGGTGACGCAGAGTGAATACGGAGTTTACGACTGGCAGCTCACCATGACAGGCAGATTCCACAGGCTGGGCGTTTTCTTCGACCAGCTTACCCAGCAGCCCATGATGAGCTCCATAAGCAACCTTCAGATACACCAGCTCAAGGCGGCCGAGGGCAAGTTCGACAACATCGAGACCACCTTTACGTTCTCGGCCTACGTGGAACCTTAGAGGGGAGGGAGGAACAGCATGATGAAAACAAGAATCACAGCGGCGGCATTGTCCGGCCTTCTCCTTCTCCTGGCGGCGGGATGCGGAGAAGACCCTCCTGAGAACAGCGCTTCCGCTGAGGGCACGGTTGTGTTCCAGGAGAATGATCCTGTGGCCGGATGGCTTCAGGTGGTCCTTCCCGGAGAGCCTGTGGCCATGGAAGCCTGCGAAGACCAGGTCTGGATACTCACCGGCGCCGGAGTCGCCATGGGATGGAACGGTACCACAGGCGAATGGAGTTCACTGGATGCCCCCGGCGCCACTGACATAGCCGTATCCCCTGAAGGGATCACCATACTTACCCCCTTTGGTGCTTCCATCTGCAGGAACGGCGAGATGTCACAGGTGACCTTCGGCGAGGCCAGGACCCCTGTTTCGGTCACGGAAACCGGTTTCGGCACCGTGGTCCAGTTCGCCGACGGCGCGATCGATCTGCTGGAAGGGAACACATCCTCTGAAATGGTGGAACCCACCGGCGGCACCCCAGCAGGCGAACCGGTCTTTGAGAACGGCCTCCTGGCATGGATGAACACCGACGGAACCGCATTCATCTATACCCGGGAAGACGGCCTTCTTCAGGAGAAGACGCTTCCAGAGGGAGCGGAAAGGGTGGTTCTCAGCGAAGGATGCCTCCTTGCCGTTTGCGATGGAAGCACAGTCGCGGAAAGCGAGGATGGAACCTGGGCGGAATACTGCGCAGGGGAGGTCTTCCCCGGCGGCATGGTCCGTTCCCCTGATGGAGTTGCACTGGAACCGGAAGGCGAAGTGATCGCCTCCGGTCTGCCCTGGGAACCGGCAGCCCTTTGCATGTCAGCCGACGGCACCATGTGGTCCCTGGGACCGGAGGGCGTCGCCGTCTGGAGCGAAATAGGTTCCGTTGAGACCAGGCTTCCCGAGGCGGACATAACCAGGCTCACCTACAGGGCCGCCGGGCAGACAGGCGGAGGATCCGGATCCGGAGAGGGAGTAGGTTCCACGGGGACGTCCCTGGGCGGTGTTTTCCGCATCTACGAGTCGGTATCCAGCCGCCCGGACCCCTTCACAGAGTTCCCCGCCGCAAGCCGGGACCTGAGAAGGCCCATCGAAGACCTCACCATAGAGGAGCTTCACCTGGTGGGCATCACCATCGATCCTTCGGGGGGAGACCAGGCCATGGTGGA
>CAYLXG010000200.1:0-4005 GCA_964387445.1 uncultured bacterium | reverse complement strand
GACTGGGGCTGCGTGACAGGCTGCGTGGGACGGGATGTGATCTACCCCCACGATAAGCACTGGAACGGCGACCACTGCCATGACCCGGAGCTTGTGAAGGGGGTCCTCTTCCCCAGCTGGCAGCACTCGTCCCACGAACCTTCCATAATGGACATCGCCCCCACCGTGCTCACCATGCTGGGGCTGAAGGCCCCGGGCTACATGGACGGGAGGCCCCTGTGAAAAGACGGGAGTTCCTGAAGAAGGCAGCACTGGCCCCCGGGGCTCTGGCCGCCCTTTCTCTGGGTTGCGGGCGCGAACGGACAGCCTCAGGGAAAAGGGTCATCGTACTGGGGGTGGACGGCATGGATCCCGGGCTCCTGGAAAGCTTCACCTCCCGGGGGCTGATGCCCAACACCGCAAGGCTCATGGAGATGGGGGGATTCCGGCGGCTTGGCACCTCCAACCCGCCCCAGAGCCCGGTGGCCTGGTCGAACTTCATCACCGGAGCGCCTCCGCCGGTCCACGGCATATTCGACTTCGTTCACCGGGACCCGGAGACCATGATCCCCTTCCTCTCCACATCGGAGGTCACCCCTCCGGATTCCACCCTTGACATAGGATCGCTCCGGCTGCCCATGTCCGGCGGCGGAGTGAAGCTGCTACGCCGTGGCACGCCCTTCTGGAACGGGCTGCTGGACAGGGGCATACCTGTCACCATGGTGAAGCTGCCGGTGGACTTTCCCCCGCCCCCGGAGAACACCAGAGGCCTCTTCCTCTCCGGTCTGGGCACCCCGGACGTCCGGGGCAGTCAGGGAAGCTTTACTTTCTTTACCGATGATCCCAGATCGATAACCGATGACACCGGCGGTGGTGTGGTCATACCCGTACGGGACTACGGAGACGGCTGCTACAAGTGCAGGGTGGACGGTCCGGCGAACTCCCTGCTGGCGGACAGCCCAACCATGAGCGTGGAGGTCAGGGCCTGGATAGACAGGGACAGCCGGGCTGTGCGTATAGACATGGACGGAGACTCGATAGTACTGGGTGAGGGGCAGTGGAGCCCCTGGATGCGGTTCAGCTTCTCGGCCCTGGCTGGTTTCTCCACCGTTCACGCGATAGGCCGTTTTTACCTCAAGGAGGCCTCCCCGAAGCTGAAGCTTTACCTCACGCCCCTGAACATAGACCCGGAGAACCCCGCCCTGCCCATATCGAGCCCGGACTGGTACGCCGGCGACCTTGCAAGGGAGGCCGGGCTCTACTACACCCAGGGCTTCCCCGAGGACACCAAGGCACTTTCCCGAGGGATATTCAACGACGACGACTACCTCTCACAGGCCGAAATAGTATTCGACGAGAGGATGAGCCTCTTCCACACCGCCCTTTCCAGGTACAGGGAAGGGTTGCTCTTCTTCTACTTCACGAGCCTCGACCTGAACGTGCACATGTTCTTCCGCTCCATGGATCCCGCCAGCCCCCTCTACGGCCAGGTGGAGCCCAGGTTCAGGGGGGTCATCGCCGACCTGTACTCAAGGATGGACATCGCCGTCGGGGAGGCCATGGAACTCCTGGACAGCCGCACCGAGCTTATCCTCCTCTCCGACCACGGCTTCGCCCCCTTCAGGCGCAGCTTCAACCTGAACTCCTTCCTTGCGGCGGAGGGTTTCGCCTCCATAGCCCACCCCTACCAGCGTAACAGCGACATGTTCGCCTGCCTGGACTGGGCCGGCACAGGAGCCTACGGCCTGGGCCTCAACGGCCTTTACGTTAACCTTGCCGGGCGTGAGAAGGACGGCGTGGTCTCGGCCTCGGACCGCAGCGGCCTCATGGTGCACCTGAAAAGGTCCCTGGAGAGCGCAGTGGATCCCCTCACCGGAGAACGGCCGGTGAAGAACCTCTACATTCTCGAGGACCTCTACCCCGGCGTGGAGATGCCCCCCTGGGCCCCGGACATGCTGGTTGGCTACTCCAGGGGCTACCGCGCCAGCTGGGAGACCACCCTGGGGGCTTTCCCGGAAGAGGTTATCACCGACAACATGGACCCCTGGAGCGGCACCCACTGCATATCCCCGGATGAATGCCCGGGTTCGCTGGTGACAACGGTGCAGGACGTGCCGGAAGGGATCACCCTCACCGACATGGGCGCCCTGATAACCAGGGAGCTTACCTCGTGAACGCCCTGTTCGATGTTCTTCTCTACCCCTTCCGTACCCTGGATCCGCTCTGGGGAATGATGTGGATAAGCGCCCTCACAGGTGTTATTATGATACTCATCTTCAAACGCACCTCAAATCAGCACGCGATCTCGGAGCTCCGGCGGAAGATGGGCTCCAGGGCCCTGGGAATGCTCCTTTACCTGGAGAGTCCTGCAACTGTGCTGAAACTGGCAGGGGGACTCATCGCCGACAATTTCATATACCTCTGGCACCTGCTCAGGCCTATGCTGGTGATAGCGGTTCCCTTCGTTCTGGTGGCTGCGCAGCTGGACGCCAGGTACGGATTCCTCCCTCCAGGGGAAGGCAGACCTCACACCGCGGTTATCCGATGGGAATCATCACTGCCCTCCGCCCTGGGCGATCCGGTCTCCGGGGAGCTTGTCTCCCCTGTACTGACGGTTGCGGACTCCCTGGAAAAGAGCTTCTCCTTCACCGGGGAGAACGGGCTCTTCACAATGGATGACCCCGCCTTCAAGACCGGCTCTTCAGGAGGAGCGGGGTCGGTGGTCGTCCGTGGGGCCGAACCCGGAGGGATATTCGCTTCCATCCTCCGCCCATGGAACGCTGTATCGCCCCCTGGGGTGAGGTCGGTAAAGGTGTATCTTACCCCTGCGGACTACGGGGTGCTTGGGGGCAGATGGAGCTGGTTCGCGGTGTTCCTGGTGTTCTCCAGCCTCTGGGCCATCGCCGGGGCCGTGGTATTCAAGGTAAAGGTATGAGCGAAACTGAACGGGAGTTCTCATGGCAAAGATAAAGATGAAGATCGACGACGCCCTCAAGGAGAAGCTTGTGAAGGTTGCCGACGCCGGCGGCTACTCCTCCCCGGAGGAGTTCATCCTGCACGTGCTCACAAGGGAGCTGAACAAGCTGGACCCCGCCTCCGGGGAGAGCGAGGAGAACATCCGTAAGAAGCTGGAGGGTCTGGGCTACCTGGGCTGACGGGCTTGCTGCCGTTGACTCCTTAAAATATCTTGCCCTCATGAAACGAACGGCGGGAGAGCCATGAACGAGAATCCTCCTCTCAAGGTTACCGATCTGCGGAAGGATTTCCCCGGACGGAAAGGCATAGGCACGGTCCACGCCGTGTCTCAGATCTCCTTCGAGGTGCGCCCCGGGGAGATAGTGGGCTTCATAGGCCACAACGGTGCCGGGAAGACAACAACGATCAAGTGTGCCCTGGGGCTGCTCAAACCCTCCGGGGGCAGGGTTTCCCTCTGGGGGCTCCCCCCCGCCTCTGCGGCTGCGCGGAAACGCATCGGCTACGTTCCTGAGAATCCAGACTACGAGCGTACCTTCACCCCCATGGAATACATGACCATGTTCGCTTCCATGAGGGGGCTTGAAGGAGAGGAGAAGGACTGGACCGCCCTTCTGGAAAGGGTGGGTCTGAAGGGCTGGGAGAAGACCGCCATCAGGCAGTTCTCCAAGGGAATGCAGCAGCGCATGAGCCTTGCCCTTTCCCTTCAGTCCAAGCCTGAACTCCTGGTGATGGACGAACCCACCGGGGGCCTGGATCCTGTTGCCAGGAAGGAGTTCAGGGACATTATTCTGGAGGAGAACAGGAGGGGAGCGGGGATATTCCTCTCCTCGCACATACTCTCCGAGGTGGAAACCGTATGCCACAGGGCGGTCATGCTCTCCCGGGGCAGGCTCATCGCCCAGGGATCCCTGGATGACCTCCTGGGGAACGAGAGGACCTTCAGGTTGACCGCGGAGAACGATTCCGGCGACTCGGTGGAGCTGGAGGTGCCGGAGAGCGCCCTCCAGGCGAAGATAGACCGGGCCAGGGCAAAGGGTCTCAAGATAACCA
>CAYLXG010000199.1:3745-4028 GCA_964387445.1 uncultured bacterium | reverse complement strand
GCTGAAACTGACGTATGACTTCCTTGCTGATTATCTTCAGGGTCTGCATGACCCCCCTGCCGGTGGTGGCCACCGAGGAGGTCACCGGTATCCTTCCTGGAAGCTCCAGGGCCTCTTCCAGGGTGCCCAGGGGCAGGATGTCGTCGAAATCCCTCTTGTTGTACTGAAGCACTATGGGGAAACTCTCCGGATCCACGCCGTAGCTCTCGAGGTTATCGATCATCCGGCGGTACATCTCCAGGTTGTCTTCGAGCCTCCCGGTATTGGAGTCGGCAACGAACAC
>CAYLXG010000199.1:2450-3735 GCA_964387445.1 uncultured bacterium | reverse complement strand
CGTAGTACACCTGCCCCGGGATGGTGTACAGGTGGAACTTCAAAGAGAAGCCCTGAACTGTTCCCAGGGATACCGAGAAGAAATCGAAGAACAGCGTTCTCTCCTCTTCCGTGTCGAGCACCAGCATGTCTCCCCTGTACTTCTCCATAAGGGTCCTGTGTATGTAGAGAAGGTTGGTGGTCTTCCCGCTCATTCCCGGGCCGAAATACACTATCTTGAAGATGAACTGCCTGTTCTCCAGGTCAAGATGGGGCATCCTCATCCTCTCCCACTACGAAGATGCGGTCGATGAGGTTCATGGCGTATTCCTTGAAATCCGGCACCGAGAGGCTCTCAACGGCCTCGTCCCTCTTCCTTCTGCCCTGTTCCAGCGCGTCCAGCAGCCTTCCGGCTGCCTGCCTGGCAGCGAGGCGCACCTTCCCTATCCGGGAATAGTCCTCGAAAACAATGACCATCATGCTGGAAGAGCCGATGAGGGAAATGTGTATGTGACGCTTCTCTCCCTGCTGAAGGAGGATGGAGAACTGGTCTTCGCCCACTATGTTGGCAACTTCCTTGGTGGCGGAGAACATGCCCGCCACAAGGGCCGCCAGTGCTGTGGAATTCAGGGACGCGGCGGTTCCCGCCTGCCCCAGACAGATGCCCTGCCTGCTGATGACCAGAGCCGTAATGGCTTCGGTTTTCTCCACCAGTTCGTCGAGGACCCCGTTCACCTCGCCGTTCTTCTCAGCTTTAGCCAAATCTGTGTCGTTCACTTCTCTCCAATCATTTCAGGCCCGTCTTTGGAGTATTATTGAAAGAGTACCCCATGTCCAGCAGGCCGGGAGCTTATACACGTTCTCTTGTTGAACCGTAAGGATGGTTCTATATTGCATTTTTCGAACTGTGTCGAAACATGGGTAAGGAAAAAATGGCAAGGTATGTAGACAGCTCCGATGATCTCGCCCCCCTCTTCACAAGGGGCGAGGATATAGTCACACCCATTTTCTGGGATTTCAAGAGGCAGCCGGAAAAGGGTTCCATCCACGTTTCCGGGGAACGGTACGTACTCTTCAGGAGCGCCTCCATGGCTTCCGCCCTTCACCAGCAGCTCAAGTCGGTCCTGGGGCCCGGGGCCGATGTGGCCATTTACCAGACAGGCAAGACCATCGGCGCCGACGACGCTTCATACTACCTCGAGAAGACCAGGTCCGGTGAGTGCTCCATACGGCTGGCGGTGGGGCCGGTTACCTTTGCGTTCCAGGGGTTCGCCAAGGTGAACATCCTGGAAGACAGCTCCATAACC
>CAYLXG010000199.1:0-2440 GCA_964387445.1 uncultured bacterium | reverse complement strand
GTCTATGAACACCCCAACGCATTCGAGGCCGAGGCGGTGATGCAGCGGGGCATCCAGGTCGACGGTCCGGTGGACTTCTTCAACGCCGGCTACTCCGCCGGGTGGTGCAGCGAGGCCTGCGGGTTGAAGCTGGAAGCCAAGGAGATTGCCTGCAGGGCCTTGGGGCACAACACCTGCCGTTTCGTTATGGCTCCGGTGAAAAGGCTCCGGGAACGGGTGAAGCAGATACAGGACAAGTACCCTGTCTGAAAGGACCCGATATGATGTTCAGCGGAAAGAACGGTACGATGCCCGGACCCGCCATGGCTTCCCGGATGATGCAGATGATGCCCATGATGGCCGGGGGAATGCTCTCTGAATGCTCAGGTGAAGATCGTTCCGAGTACATCGTCGACATGGTCTGCCGGCTGGTGGCTCAGGGTTCAGAAGGCATGACCGGCGAAGAGTATGAAAAACTGGTGAAGACCATATCCCGCAAGCTGGCCGAGGGGCCGGAGGGAACGCCGGCTGGTTCAGGGGGCTGCTGCTAGGGCGGTTCACTCACATACGCTTCAGTATGTGAGCCCCATCTTCTCAAGAAGCTTCTTCTGTATGTTCGGGGGCACCGGAACATATTCCCTGAACTGCATGGTGTAGCCCGCCCGGCCCTGGGTGAGGCTTCTCAGGGTGCTTGTATATCCGAACAGCTCCGACAGGGGTATGTCCGCCAGAATGGCCTGTGCCTCCCCCCGCTGCTCTATGGAGACCACTGTGCCCCGCCGGGCGTTTATATCCCCGATGACATCCCCCATGTAGTCCGCGGGGGTGACAACATCCACCTTCATGATGGGTTCCCTAATGACGGGAGAACCCTTTTCCAGTGCCTTTCTCAGGGCGGATGCCGCCGCGGAGCTGTAGCCGATCTCGGAACTGTCGGTTTCGTGGATGTCCGCCGAGGTGAGAACTATGTCAACTCCGTCCAGGGGGTAGCCGGCGAGCACCCCGGCCCCCACCGAGCCCATGACTCCGCTCTCGGCGGCCTCCACGAACTGTTTCGGAAGATCAGGCACCTCGGAGGTGAAGGATATCCCCGAACCACGGGGGCTGACCTTGATGGTGGCGTTGCCAAAGTTCCCCTTGGCGCCGATGAGCCGCTGGAAGGTGTCGGTGCCGGAGGCGGTCTCCGCGACACTTTCCCTGTATGACACCTGGGGATTGCCGGTGCGGACCTCCAGGCCCTTCTCCCTCTTCAGCCTGTCCACGATGATCTCCAGGTGAAGCTCGCCCATGCCCCTCATGAGGGTCTGGCCTGTTTCCCTGTCGGTTCCCACCTTGAAGCACGGGTCCTCGCTGGTAAGGTCCAGAAGGGCATCGTCCAGCTTCTTCTCGTCGCTTGTGCTGGCGGGTTCGATGGCCATCTCCATCACCGGGTCCACGAAGTGAATGGTCTCAAGGGTTATCGGAGCGCCTGGAACGGTAAGGGTGTCGCCGGTGGCGGCGTTCTTCATCCCCGCCGCAGCTATGTCCCCTTCGCTTATGGAATCAAGGTGCGACCGCTTTTCGGCGTGCATCATCACAAGCCTCGTGAGCCGCTCCTTCTTTCCGGTCCTGTTGTTCAGGACAGCCTCGCCGTCCTTCGCCGTTCCGGAGTAGACACGCATGTACGCCAGCCTGCCAAGATGGGGGTCGCTCTGTATCTTGAACACAAGGGCGGTGAAGGGAGCGTCGCCTGACCTTTCCCTGGTTTCCTTCCTGCCGTTGGGCTTCAGGCCGGTGACCGCCGGCAGCTCCTCGGGGGCTGGAAGCCACTCCACGACGGCGTCCATCAGGGTCTGAACACCTATGTTCCTCAGGGCCGCTCCGCAGAGCACCGGAACGAAGGCCCCCTGGAGGGTGCCCTTCCTTATGAGGCTCCTTATCTCTGCTTCCTGGAGCTCACCGGCGAAGTACCTCTCCATGGCGCCGTCGTCGAGTTCCGCAACGGCCTCCTTCACCTTCTCCAGGGCGGCTTCCGCTTCAGAGAGGAGCTCCGGAGGAATGTCGGTAACTTCGTACTTTGATCCCAGGGATTCCATGTCATAGTAAACCGCCTTCTGGCGTATGACATCTATGATCCCCTTGAAAGCGCTGCCCTGACCAATGGGAAGCATAACCGGAAGCGGTATCTCCCCGAGGATGTCCTTCATCATCTGAAGCACCCTGTGGAAGTCGGCCCCCTGCCTGTCAAGCTTGTTCACGAAGGCGATGGAGGGAACCGAGTACCTCTGGGCCTGCCTCCAGACCGTTTCAGTCTGGGGCTCCACCCCTCCAACGGCGCAGAAAACCCCCACGCCGCCGTCGAGCACCCGAAGTGAACGCTCCACCTCGGCGGTGAAGTCCACATGCCCGGGGGTGTCGATGATGTTTATCCTGGTGTCCAGCCATCTGCATGTTGTTGCAGCTGAGACTATCGTGATGCCCC
>CAYLXG010000198.1:0-4074 GCA_964387445.1 uncultured bacterium | reverse complement strand
GAGTTCCGCTCCGGTGGCAAGGGAGATATGGGGAACCCCCAGCACCACGCCTGTGGAATGCCCCTGACCGGGAACCAGGTACATTCCCCTGAGATTGGGGAACCTGGGACCGATGCGGTCGTCGTTGGGCCCCGCCAGTGCCCCTGTTCCGAATAGCGCGATGTGGTCGCAGGCCAGCATCCAGCCCGACTTCCTCGCAAGTGCGTCGGACCCTATCAGGAAGGTTCGATGCCCCTCTTCCAGGGCCCTGCGGATGCCCTCAGGGGAATAATCCCCGCATTCCACGGAAACGCCCTCCCGGGAAGCGGCGGGCCGTTCCCAGAAACCGGGCAGAAACGCTACCATCTGTCACCTTTCACCGGATCAGGGGAAGGGTAATTATGCACAAGGGACAATTCTTCTGCAAGACGAGGGGGCGCATTCTCCGCAATTTCTTTCAGCATGGGCATATAGAAGTGATGATGCAGACCCTGGGCCAGCCCCCGGCGAAGAAGGCATGCGGAGGCGGTCATGCTCTGGGGACTGCGGGATACCTTCCAGTGGTAGTAGTACTGTTCTCCCCTGTGCGTATCGTCCGGGTTGCCGGTAACCGGTATGGCCAGCAGCTTCCATGGCTCATCCTCCCCCATAAGGCACCGTACGGCGGAGAGCTTGACCCTGGCGACGAAGGCGTTCAGCATTGACCTTGACCCTATCGAGGCCCCTACCGCGTCCTCGAGGACAGGAAGGGCTTCGCTCAGTCTGCCTGAGGTGAGGAGCATGGAGCCCTTCTTGAGAAGGTTCAGCGATACCCTTCTCAGCCCCCCTGATATCCTGGAGATCTCTATGGCCCTCTCCATGAGTTCCATCGCCGCATCGGTGTCTCCTTCATGGAACGCTATCTGAGCGGCTATGTACAGCACGGAGTCATCCTCGCCGGCAAGACCCGCCAGGGACCGGAACTCCAGCATGGTCTGGAGACAGTCCCCGGCTGCGTCGAAGCTTGAGAGGTCGATGAAGAGCCTTGCCATGTTCCCGTAGGCGGTTGCCGCCTGTTCCAGACATCCCTGGGAGACAGAGGCGCGTACGAGCCTCATCATGGTCTCCAGGGCCTCATCGGTCATGAACAGCTTTCTCTGGGCCACGCCCATGTTGTTCAGTATTACCGAGCGGAGGGGATCGGCTTCGTGGCCCAGCGTTCTCAGGGAAGCGCTGTACACCCTGAGAGCGTCGTTATACCTGGTCCTGAGGAGCAGAGAATTGGCGAAAATGTTGTAAACGGCAACCAGCCTCCGTCCGTTCCCGGAAGGAAGAACAATTTCCAGAAGCCTTCCCAGCGCCTTCTCCAGGTCACTGAACCTGCCGGTGCGGTTGCAGCCCCTGCAGAAGCATAACAGGGCATCGGTCTCCAGCCAGTTCATGGAAAGGTCCCTGGCCTGGTTCGCCGCCGCCCTGGAGGCGTTCATGCCTCCCTCCGTGCTGCCTCTGCCCATCAGCTGCTCCCCTATGGCCGCCAGTGCCAGAGGAAGGCATTCCTCTCCCCTGGAGGCAAAGTCGGCGAGGGGTGCGGTCTTCCCCCGGGAGAATGCATTCAGCGCGGCGTTAAGCTCAGGGGAAAGCTCCATGAAGTCTTCCCGGGGGATCCCCCGGGGGATATGCTCAGGCCTCGGAGCGAGTTTCTCCCGGTACAGGGAGACGCTTTCCATGAACAGCGCTTCCTCCGAACCATTTGCGCCGGATTCAGCGGCGCGCCGGTAAAGACCGGCCCTCCTCAGTTCGCTTCGCTCCTTCTCAGCTGCTTCCATGAAGCATCTCCGGGCTTCTTCCGCCATCCCCAGGCGGGCGTACAGCCCCCCGCACCTTGCCAGGGGCGCGGAACCGGCTGCACCGGAGGAGAGGATGGATCTCACGCAGGCAAGCATGAGCTTTCTCCGCTGGAGGTCGTCAAGCCTGTCCAGGATGAAGTCCGCCACTTCAGCTGAAAGGAAGGCGCACACCATGAAACCCTTCCACAATCCCATGGCCTTCCCAAGCTGGAACTTGTCGGGTGATGCCCCGGATGCGGCGGCGGCTTCGCCCGGGATGAAGAAACCGCCCGTTGAGGCAGCCGCCGCGGCGAACAGCTCCAGCTCCCCGTCGCCGTCCAGCACACGGGAAAGCATTTCCAGAACGGACGGTCCGGTGATGCCGGTGGTTTTCACAAGACCCAGGTAGAGTTCCACCAGCCCCGCCCTTCCTCCGGTGGCTTCCATCACCATATCAAGGTCAGCCGGTACATCGAACCTTAGGATTGCCTCCCTTACCATGGACTCCGGCAGGGCATCGCTCCTTAACGCCAGATCGGCTCCGGGCATGGTCCAGTCGCCGGAGGAAAGGACCACCAGTGGAGGAACGGATCCATCAGGGAGACCAGGAGGCGGATACTCCCGGCAGTCCAGGAGCAGGAACACCGTGGGAAGCACCAGGCTGAAGGAGGAGAGAACACGGGCCATTTCTGAAGCATCGAGTGCGCCGGAACCCGTGAGATATTCCCGGAGGGATTCCCTTACGGATCCCAGACCCGCCGCTGCCTCCATGCCTTCTCCCCGCCCGGCAAGGGCCATTTCGGTCAGATGGGAGCGCCAGCCCGCATGAAAGGCTGTGGAGGGATCGGGCAGTCCTTCGCCAATGAAGTATTCCCTGAGGCCCTTCCTGTATGGCTCGTCCGTTGAGTATGAAAATGTGATGAGCCTGGTCTCCGGCATGAGGGAGCTGAGCCTGGAGATGAAGCCGCCGGCATTTGCCAGACCGCTTACATGTATCCTTCTGCTTCGGCGGTCCAGGAGTTCCGCCGCGACCCTCTCAGCGGACATACCAGTCCGGATACTCCCCGGGGTCCTGGAGCTCGACCGTCTTTCTCCGGGAGGATGATCCGGCAACTATGTCAACGCCTTTCCTGCCGCAGGAGAACTCCCCGGCGAGCCATCTTGAGAGTTCCTCGTTGGCGCGGCCGTCCACAGGGGGAGACTTCAGTCTGACGCGGTAGGTGCCGTCATCCATTCTCCCGGCGAAGCAGGTCCGCCCGCTCCTGGGGACCACTTTCAGACTGATGCGGATCACCAAAGCGGATCATTCCCCGGCATCTGTCCTGACGGCTTCCTCCACAAGCATCACAGGAATGCCGTCCTTCACCGGGTAACCCAGCCGGCATTTCCCGCAGACGAGCATCTCGTCCCCCTGTGTCCTGTACTCCAGATCACCCTTGCACTTCGGGCAGACCAGTATGTCCAGAAGCCTCTGATCGAGCATGTTCCTCCCCCTTTGCAGAAGTTGACTAAATCAGTCCCAGGAAATCGATGGCCAGCGACCTGTAGGGATCTCCCCCGGTTTCCAGGACATCGCAGAACCGCAGGCCGACCCTGACCTGTCCGAAACTCTCCCAGTAGGCCTCTATGGAAACGAAACCTCCGGAGTTGTCCACTCTGTATTCCGGGTCCCCGTTGGTGCCCAAGTCCCAGTCTACGGCGGTTCCGAATCCCCCGGGGAGGGTCTTGTCGATCCCCAGCCATAACCCTGCGTGGTCGCTGTTCTCCTCGGAAAGGCTCACGCCGCAGTGGAGACCCGTGTCTCCGCCCCAGCCGGCGAAGTTCTTGCTGAGGACGAGGTAGAACCCCCTCTGGGGCCTCAGATAGGAAACGCCGCTGACGGCGTGCTCCTCCTCGTTGTCGTAGCCCAGGGCCACAGCCGGGAAGGACCTGCTTTCGTCCAGCACCCTGAACCTTGCCTTCAGGTAGACCTTATTGAACCACTGGGGATCGCTGGAACCGGTGATGTTCCAGCCCCCGTAGCCAAGTCCGGCCATGAACCTTGGGAAAACACCCGCGGTCACCGAGAATCTCAGTCCGTTCACAGGAAAGGTGTTCATTGCCACGTTGAATGTCCTGGGAGCTATAACACCGGCGGTGGGCTCGCCGGCCACCCTCATCAGCTCGCCGCCGGCGGCGGCGGACGCCAGTGCAAGGACAGCGGCGCAGACGCGTAACGATCTCATTGCTACCTCCCGTCTCCCCTGCACAGGGAAACCTTAGCTGTACCGGGCATAATGCGCCTCAGCTC
>CAYLXG010000197.1:0-4087 GCA_964387445.1 uncultured bacterium | reverse complement strand
CTACATCAATAACGTTCAGAACGAGGGGCAACAGGCTGGGGTTGAAAAAAGACTTGAGCTGGAAACTGAGTTGGAACTGCTTCGCTCCGGTAAGAAATAGTAAGGCCCTCCAGCCTGTGGGCATCAGGGATCTCACACGGGCCTGCGCCGGGATCCCACGGGTATGAAGGCGAAAGGCTCTCTTCCCGGCCCTGATGTGCTTGATACCGACCAGCAGGAATACGATGCCTGTGATCCCTGTGCCGATGGCAGCTCCGTAGATAGGTTCGCCCCTCAGTATCCCCAGGAAGTAAGTAAGCCCCAGCGTGAGAAGCAGCAGCAGTACACCTGTTACCGCGAATATCTGTCCGAAGCATCCTCCTGGATTCTCAGACGCAGCCTCGCTTGCACCTGTGGCCTGTGAAGACTGATCCTCCGCCATCTCCATGCTCCTGGGACAAACCTCCAGCCCGCTGTGGGCATAAACGCCGGTTATCATTTCCAGGGCATGTCTGCCAGGGGAGCCGTTCGCCTGGATGTACAGGCTGAGCTGCTCAGCTGCTTCTTTCACCCGCCCGGACATCTCCAGGGCATTGGCCCTCTGCACTAAGGCCTTGCCGTCCAGGGTGGAATCCACGGGCACTGTTTCAAGATCTTCCCCCAGTATCTCAAGAACACCTTCCCAGTCTCCCTTCACCGTGAGTATCTCAGCCTTGGAGACCCTGTAAGCGCTGTCGGACTGAAGGTCCTCGGAACGGGGATTGCACGGTTCCAGCCACTTCTCTCCGGCTTCCGGGTCCCCGGCGAGGGCTGCGTTCCTGGCAAGCATGCCCCTTATCTGCTGCCTGTGCCTGGGGAGGGTGAGCACTTCCAGTGCTGATTCGTAGAGCGCTCTCTGCCGGAGGCAGTCGTTCTTCTCGGAGTAGTGGTTGGAGAGGATGATGGTAAGGAAGTACAGGAGTTCTGAGCTGGTGAAGTCGCTTCCAGAAGAAAGCTCTCCACAGGTGGTCCTCCACATGGAAAGTGCTTCGGTTTTCTTCCAGGGAGCGAGCCTTCCACCGGAAAGCAGCTGACCGATCCCGGCGGGTATCTCAGGCTGGGTGCCGTCCTGCCTTCTGAGAAGCTCTAGCCGCTCCTCCTCATCCATTTCCCTGGCGGCGGCCAGGGGCTCAACGGGCTCATCCCTTCGCGGGGTGAAAACGTTCACCGTATCGCAGTAGCCGCAGGTTACCGTACCGCCTGTATGCCCTGTCCGAAGGGGAGCGCCGCAGTTCCGGCACATAAGCACCCTCACCTGAAAATCGAAGTCCCTATCCATTATCCCTCCATTATCCATTGTAAGTAATGAATCTATCCGCAGGCACTGACTAAGTCCATTCTCCCTTGGAACATCCCCGTTTCAGTGAGGTTTTCCCGCAGTGCGGCTGGTTTCCAGGGGAACTATTTCCTATCATTTTGGTATTGTTTTCACGAACTGACGGAAGGATGAATATGATCAGGATTACACTGGCCATGGCTATGTTAGCGACGATGCTAATCGGCTGCGGAAACGATAATACTCCTGAAGCGGAAGCCGTTGATGACACTGCAATTTCTGAGGAAACCGCCGTTACTGAAGTGGGTAACTCCGTTTGCCCGGTCATGGGGAACTCGGTGGTTCAGGGGCAGTACTTCCACTGGGAAGGGTACCGGATCGGGATCTGCTGCCCAGGCTGCGAATCAGCATTCAGGGATGCCCCGGAGGTTTACATACCAGCCCTTCTTGATGACCCTGCAGTGCCCGATGAGGTAAAAGAGGGTCTTGCCGAAATCGCCGGATCAGATGAAGGCAGCCTGTGAAGAAACTGGTTCTGCCGGCTTCAGCGGCTGCCTTCCTCACACTTCTTTTCTTCATCGCTCCGGGACTTTTTCTTCTATCCGATGAAGAGATGGAGAACTCGGATCACCACGACCATCAGGGCAGATGGGCCTGTCCCATGCTATGCGTCGTTGTGGAGGATCCCGGACAGTGCCCTGTCTGCGGCATGGACCTCGAGGAGATCACCGCGTCTGCTGATGCAGTGGTGCTCAGTGCCGCGGAAAGGGAACTCGTCGGACTCAGTCTCATGGCGGTGGAAGCGAGAAGGCTTCAGCACAGGATATCCCTGCCGGGTACGGTAACGGAAGCGGAGACTTCCCGGGCCGTGGTGACGGCCTGGACATCTGGAAGGATCGACCGTCTCTCAGCTCCTTCCACCGGTGAAACCATCACTTCCGGAGCCACCATAGCCTGGATCTACTCTCCGGAACTCATCGAGGCTCAGCACGACCTGCTTTACTCCCTTCGTTCAAACGATCCTCAAGGACAATTCCTGGCGGGTGCTGAAACAAGGCTCAGACAGCTGGGTGTATCCTCCTGGATAGTTGACCATGTGAAAGAGACCGGCGAGATAATGGAATCCCTCCCAGTGGTCTCCAGGTACTCAGGTACGGTTACCGACAGAAGGGTCGAGGCTGGCGACTGGGTTCAAACAGGGCAGGTGCTTCTGGAAATAGCCAATCTGAATGATCTCTGGGTTGAAGCTGAGCTTCTTGAGAGCCAATCCTCCATGTTCGCTAGGGGTGATTCAACAGCAGTAACCGTCTATTATGGAGGGCCCGGTCTTCATGGAACTGTCACCCATCTGGATCCATTCTTCGATGATGGCACAAGAACCCGGACAGCACGGATTCAGGTAGTTTCTCCTGAGACACCGCTGCTGCCTGGAGAGCTTGTCCGGGTAACCCTTCTTAAGGAGGCAGGAGGAACGGCTGATCCGGAAATAGCAATTCCCGCTTCATCGGTGCTCTCAATGGGGAACCGTCATCTGGTTTATGCTCTGTCGTCGGACAGCGGATCCGTTCTTCCGGTTCCGGGGATTCCCTCTCCCGCCGTAGGAGTAAACCTTGTTCCTGTTATCGTCGAGCTTGGTCCCCTTGCATACGATGACACCGGACAAAGGTACTACCCAGTGATCTCAGGTTTGTCAGGGGGAGAGACCATCGCTGACCATGGAGCTTTCCTGCTCGATTCCCAGGCGGAACTGACTGGAATGCCTTCTCTTATGAACAGCCCCTAGAATGGAAAGACTGACCGGTTTCCTTCTAAAGAACCGCATAGCCGTCCTGGCACTGGCGGTGGGCATTTCAGGCATCGGCCTCTGGGCATTCGAATCTCTCCACGTGGACGCTCTCCCGGATGTTTCCGAAAATCAGGTCATCGTTTCCGTTGACTGGCCGGGTGTAAGCCCTGATGATGTGGAGGATCAGATAACATATCCCCTGACCTCCTCCCTTCAGGGGCTGCCTGCTGTGAAGCAGGTCAGATCCGTCTCTGCCTTCGGCTTCGCCAGGATATACGTGGTCTTTCAGGAAGGAACCCCTGTCTACTGGGCAAGGGAAAGGGTCTCCGAAAGGCTTGCCCAGGAGGTGCCCATGCTTCCCCAGGGGGCAGTGGCGGCAATGGGTCCCGATGCTACTCCCCTGGGGCAGATCTACTGGTATACAGTGCAGGGGCCGATGGACCTGGGGGAGCTCAGGGCAATTCAGGATTACACCATAAAGCCTGCACTGCTTCTAGGGAGAGATATTTACGCATCAATTCGCGAATGTTGTACTCGTCATCTACTATGAGAATTCTCATGATTTCCCCTTATTTGTGTTCTGGTGGAAGCATAACCTCAGCCACGGTTCCGCCCCCTTCTCTTGCATATAATCGTAAATTGCCTCCACGGGCTCGGACAAATTGCCTACAGATTGAGAGTCCTATCCCCGATCCGTGAATCTTTGTGGTAAAGAAGGGGTCAAAAATCTTCTCAAGATTAGCTTCATCAATACCCTCGCCTCGATCGCGTACGAAGATATGGATGAACTTTTTCTTATCACGCGTTATCTCTACCTCGACCTGAGGATCTCCATCAGGACTACTTTCTAAAGCATTCTTGATAAGGTTCTCAAATACGGAACGGGCTCGATCAGGATCAAAGTAGATATATGCTCGCTGCAATGAGCCGGGTGCCCACTGGTGCAGCCCCGGGCCCAGCGGGACCCGAACCCGATTAAAAAGCCGCCGACAAGGGCAGCAAGTACC
>CAYLXG010000196.1:0-4123 GCA_964387445.1 uncultured bacterium | reverse complement strand
CCAGGATTGGTCCAAACAAAGACTCACTTGAAATTAAAATTGCTGTTTCTGTTTCTGATAAATACTTTTGCCCAATACATTGAAAAGTAAAGGACAGGAAACTCGCAAAGAAACCAATCACTACAGCTCCAACGAGTACTTGCAAAGAGCTCCATTCATTCAGCTGAACTGTCGGTAAGCTTTCCATATGAGACCTTTGAGCCCTGATTGGACATCAGATAAATGGCCAGATCCTGGAGGGAGCTTCTTTCCTGAATGCCGTGCCTGGCGATTATGTCCCTTGCGAGAACATCCTTGAAAAGGTGCTCCAGAAGCTCCCTGGACCGGTGCTTCAAATACTCCGGGAAACCACCGGTATCAAGGAATGAAAGGGAGGCATCCATCAGAAGTGAAACATCCCCATCGGATCCTGCGGAGCAGTGATCGATGCCTTTGAAAGCCAGATACTCACTGAATGAGAACGGGAACAGTTCCTGCTTCAGGTATCTTCCGGTGAGGTGAGTACCCAGTTCATCGGTGAGAATGGAACTGTTGGAGCCGGTTACCACGATGGTCCTGCCCATGTCGTGCAGCCTTCGCAGGAATCTCTCCCATTCCGGTGCCATCTGGATCTCGTCGAAGAGAATGATGTTGTCCGGCAATGTCTTCGAGAAAAGGGAGAGAAGCAGGCCGTAGTCATCATTCGAAAAGGAGGAAAGCCTGAGATCGTCGAAATTGAGATATATGAACGAGTCACCGTACTCATGGGCTATCTGTCTGAGAAGGGTGGATTTGCCGCACCTTCTGATGCCTGTGACCGGTAGGATACTTCCCAGGGCAACCAGGCGGCGCCAGCTCACCTCCCGGGGAACACCTGGTTCCTTCTGAAGGGACTCCCCCCTCTGATCCTCCAGCAGTCTTGCAAGATGTGCGTATTCCATTCATCCTCCTGCAGGAAGCATATATAGAGGAACCAACATTGTCAATGTTGGATTTCGCCAAATACCCACACTGACAATGTTGGTTCTCGTTGCCTCGATCCGGTACTGCCGGGCTACCTCTTCCTGATGTTGGCCATGGCGCCCTCGCATGCCTTCACCAGGGCGTACATGGTGGGCGCCGGGGTAAGCAGCGGATGGGTGCCCATCTGGAAGGAGATCAGCTCGAACACCGTGACCTGCTTCTGAATTGCAAGGCTCACCAGGTTGATAAGCTCGCCCACGGACTTGCCGCCGTAGATCTCCGCCCCGATTATCCTGCCGGTTTCAGGGGTGACCACGATCTTCACTATCATTTTCTTGGCGCCGGGAAGGGCGCCGGGGTGCCTGTCCATCACCTCGAAGCGACCCGTGACGAAGTCTATGTCCGCCCTCCTGGCGGTTTCCTCTATGGCTCCTGCTGAGGCAAAGGCGTAGCCGTCGAACTCGGTGGAGAAGGCGCTGAGGGTTCCCGCGAAGGTTCTCAGGAGCCTTATGCAGAAAAGGTTGTAGCCCAGCACCCTGGCCTCCGCGGTGGCGGTGGAGGCAAGCATGATGTTGTCGGGGTTGCCGGTGATGAACCCGGAGGTGCTGGAGCAGTCGCCCACGGCGAAAACATCCTTCACAGAGGTCCTCATGTACCTGTCGACCTTTATGCTGCGGTTGCCTGTTATCTCGAGGCCCGCCTCCTCGGCAAGCTCGGTCCTGGGATTGTAGCCGATGGCGCAGATCACCAGTTCGGCCTCAAGCTCCTCCCCCGTGTCCAGAAGCACCGAGGAGACCTTCCCATCACCCTTGAATTCGGTGACCTTCGTTCCCACCCTGAGGTGCACCCCGGCGTTCTCCAGATGGCTGTCCGCCATGGCGGCGAAATCGGAGGAAAAGGCCCTGTTCAGGCAGTGCTCCTCCATCTCCACCAGTGTGACAGTTTTCTCCGGGTGCCTGGCAAGCTGCTCGGCCACCTCGGCGCCTATGAAGCCGCCGCCGACCACCACTATGTCCTTCGCCGCGGAAGCCTTTTCCATGAGGGACTGGATGTACGAGTAGCTCTTCTTAACGTACTCGATGTTCTCGAGGTTCCAGCCCTTGATGAACCTGGGCACTATGGGAAGCGAACCGGTGGCGAACACCAGCCGGTCCCATCCGTATGTTTCGCCGGACATGGTGTCCAGCGTCTTCATTACGGTGTCCACGTTCGTAACGGTGTCCACCGCCACCTCGCCCCCGGCGGCTACGAACGGGGCGGGGCCCATTTTGTTCTGATCTATACCCTCCAGGTCATGGAAAACGTAGGGGATCCCGCAGGGAACCAGGCCGTTCTCCTCTTCCCTTATCATCAGGAAGGTCTTTTCGGGATGCTCCTTCTTCCCGGTGACACCGGTGATTATTCCGGAGGGTCCGGTCCCTATGATTATCACGTCGTAGTTCTTCATGGCTTCTCCAAACTTTTACGGGTTTAAAATGAGAGGGACAACGGTCTCAATATAGCTTCCATGCTCTATGCGAAAAACCACTTAAATTAGTAACTTATTTCACTTTACGGCTCCAGGGCCCATCCCGGCGGTGTTTGGCTTCTATCGCCGTCAGGGAGGTGCTATATTGCCCGGCATCGGGAGGAAGGACAACATGGAATACGAAAGGACCGTGGGAACCCCGGGTATACTCTTCAGGGATTACCTGAGCTTCATATTATTCATCGCCTCCGTGGCTTCCCTTATCTCAGTTTACGGCATACCGCTGCTGCTTCTCTGGATACCCCTTCTCCTCCGCAGGGTGAGGCTGATACGCAATACCCTCCTGGATGGAGTAAGGGTAAATGGCATGGTGGCATCGGTGAGGTACATGAGTGGAGAATGGAAGCTCTGGTACGTTTATCAGGTTGAGGAGAAGACCTACAAGACCAGGAACTTCGTGCTGGGCTTCAGGAAGCCCGTTGAGGAGAAGTCGGTGGTTGAGATAGCCTGCGACATGGAAGATCCGTCAAAGGCCTTCATAGTGCCCGTCTACATGAAGGAGCCCGAATGACCGCGCTGCTGACGATGCTGTGTGCAGTTCTATTCCTCTCCACCCCCGAGGAGGAGGTTGCCGGTCTCTACGGCGAACCGGACATCTTCACCGTCACATACCACGGCTACCTGAACCTGGGGCAGAACAACTTCGAAATGAAGATGCTGGCTAACATCTACATGGATTCCCTGGAAACCGCTCTTCAGAGAAGCCTGGAAGGGGTTCTTCAGCACTACTCGGACACTCCGGAGATGCAGGAATACATCAGCCTCTCCCACGAAGCCTTCCTTGCCTACGCAGAGTCATGGGCAAGGGTCTCCGAAGAGAGAATGTGGTGGTATGGTGGCGAGCGAACCGACGGAACTGCCAGGGGATACAACTGGAGCGAAACACTGGCCGGTCTTTACTGGAAGAAGACCTTCGCATATCTCCGCATGGCAGGATCAGAAGCTCCCTGGCTGGCTATCCTGGAACCATCTGATGATGTCATAGGGGGAAGCTCTCCCTGACTACCTGACTTCCATTGGGGATTCCTGCTCCCATTCCGCCGGAACGAACACCTCCACCGGGCCGGTGGCGTAGCAGTCCACCTGATACGGAGGGAAGATGACCGTGTAGCCCTCTATACCGCAGTCTTCCCCGGGAACCGGCATCACCGTGTGATAGTTCCCCGGGTCGGGCCCGGCGCCCCTGGCCACCCACTCGTCGTCGTAAAACTCCTCTGACTGGAGGTAATCCACAACCGCCTCGGCGAAGGAGGTGAATCGCTCCTCCCCGCCCAGGAGCTCCACGGCATCGATTAGCTTCTTCTCCGGAATGCTGTATATGAAGGCCTGTGTCCATGTGTTCCCATGGGCTCCCCCTGTGTAGTCCCACTTCCAGGCCGTAACACATACCATACCCCTGGGAGAGGGTTCGTGTATGAAGTTCAGGTCCAGTACCCATTCAGGCATGAAAGGATCGTCCACGAAGTATTCACTGAGCTGCCTCTTGAACTCTTCCACAACACCGGCGGCGTATTCTTCGAGTATGGACTGCAGTTCGGGGTATTCCTCAATGGTTCCCGGAAAGGTAACCGTGTACTCCCAACCCTCGCCTGTTTCAGTCCAGAGTGTGTCAGGGGCCGCCTGAAGTGAAAGAACCGCAATAAGCATCCACAT
>CAYLXG010000195.1:0-4142 GCA_964387445.1 uncultured bacterium | reverse complement strand
TATCAATACTTCACCTCCATAATGATTTCCTCCTTGTATCCTGTTAATACGTCAACTCTCCGAACTCGTCCCCGGTGCCGAGGAGCAGGGAACCCTTCAGGTGAGGAAGCTCATCTGGTCCGGAGCCCTGGCGGTCTTTGCCGAGAGCCCTCTCATCGGACACGGGCCCGGTTCCTTCCAGATACTTTACCCTGAGCACAGGGATCCGGAATACAGCATCCTCGGCGTCAGCCACAACACCCTCCATGCCCACTGCGAATACCTGGAGATCCTGGTGGACCTGGGGCTTCTGGGCCTGGTTCTGTGGGGCGCTGTCCTCTGGTTCGCCGCAGGAGCCCTGCGCAGGGCCGATGCCCTGGGAGCCGGAGCCTTCGCTGGTCTCTGCGCCATGCTCACCGAAGCGCTGGTATCGGTTCACCTCAGGTGGCCTCCTACGGCATGGCTGTTTTCCTTCCTGGCAATGGCCGCCCTTTCCTCATACGGAGGCAAGGCATCCCAGAGGTTCAGGTCGGTTCCCAGGGGCATCTTTCTGCTGCTGTCCTCCTTTGCCCTGGCCGGCGGGCTTTTCCTTCACTACCTTCCGGCGGCCAGGTCCTCCGAGCTTGTCTTCATGGGGAAGGATGTTTTTCTGAACAGAACTGAGGCCGCAATGAGGAACGCCTATGCTGCGGCGGCCCAGTGGCAGTCCACAGGTGATCCAGGCGCACTTGGTGCAACCCTTGACTACTGGTCCCAGGCTGAGGCCTATGCCGACAGCGCCGTGGACTATTCCACCCGGGGAACCATTGCCTATCCCGACGACCTTGGCAGCTGGTACGCTCTGGGAAGCGCTCATCTCACCCGTTACATGGTCATGAAACCCCCAGTTCAGGCCGTTACCGCAGCCCTGGATCACGCCGGCATTCCCAATTCCTCCACCGATGAGATGCTGGACCATGAACTGGAACTGGGCATGGCCGCCTACGACAGCCTGGTGAGAAGGGCGCCGAACTACGCCGAGGTTCACAACAACCTCGCCCTGGGTTACTCGAACATGGGCAGGGCGGACCTGGCCCTGGACGAGCTCTATCTGGCCTACGGACTCCACGCCCATAGAAGGGTCGATTATTTCCAGCAGGCCGTCTCACTGCTTCCTCTCTCCCAGGGATCACCCTCGGGATGCGCCCTGGTATTCTCCCATGTGCTCCAAGGTTTCAATGCCCGGGGGATCGACCAGCGTCTGGAAAGGAAACTGGTATCCCTTGAGGCACATCTGTCCTTTATCTACGCTTCCGTACCGGACAGGTGCGATTCCCTGAGGGAAGAATTCGCAGGGATAGCCCGGGAGGAACTGCCCTGTGAAACCGCAGTGCAGGTGGAGGAGAGGGTGAGGAGCGTTTCCCCGGGGCAGGTTTTCCGGTGGTACACCCCGGACGGCGCCTCAGGCAATCCTGCTGAGGTACTTGAACGGTGTGCCTCGGCCTGTCAGGAAGCGGCCATAGCCGGCGCCCCCTTCCCGCTTACCCTGCCGGCGGAGAGGGATTTCTACACCCTTCCCGCCCTGCTTCTGGCAGAGGCCGGCAATTCGGATGACTCATGGAACCTTGCCATGGAGGCTTTCCTCCACCAGATACAGATCGACAGGAACCTCGACGGCACATACACGCTCATGATGAGCGACAGGTTCAGGAACACCGTTCCGGAGGAGCTGAAGGCAGACATAGATCAGGTCAGGACAGCTGTCGGCGGTTCCAGGACCGCCCTGAGGGAGGGTCTGGAAACACCGTGGATCCAGGGTTCCCTGCCGGACATTCTCTCGGACACGCTCCACGCCCTTCAGCTGCGGGATTCCCTCAACGGTGAATGGCACCTGCGTGAGATGGAACTGGTCTACCAGCTTCTTTCCTCTTACTGGTGGGACTACCAGATGTTCTCCTGGTCCCAGAACCAGTATCTCCTCGAAAGGGTTTTCCATTGCCGTGACATGGTAATGGAGCTTGAACCCGACAGATGGCGGAACCAGATATCATCAGCCCTGGAAAGGGTTTCCGAAAGGAGTGCGTTCTACTGCGGCGGCGGCATCGCCCCCCAGCTGGATCAGCTTCAGAGGGACCTTGTGACAGGAGCCGCCAGGCAGCCCGTGGACCCCCCTCAGTGATACCTTGATGGTTTCTCCATGATCGTTTAGATTAGAACATACTTGTGCTGTTCAGGCATGGGCGCATTGCGCCCATTTTTGATATAAACCCTGTTCCCGAAAGGGTATTACGGAGGTTCGGGCATGGCTCAAGACGATGTGCTGCAGCATATTGAGAACATAGTGGCGGAAATGGGCCTTCTTCTGGTCGACATGAACCTCTTCCAGGCGGGCAGGCGCAGGGTGCTCAGGGTGCTAGTAGACCGTCAGGGAAGGGTTACCCTCGACGAGTGCGCCGAGCTCTCGCGGAAGATAGGGAACACAGTGGAAACCCTGGATCTCATCCAGGAGGCATACACCCTGGAGGTCAGCTCTCCGGGGATAGGCAGGCCCCTTGCAACCGAGAACGACTGGATAAGGTGCAGGGGAAGGAAGATCGAGGTCAGGACCGAACTGGAGGAGTACACGGGTGTGCTGGAAGGACACGATGACGGCACCCTCAGGTTCCAGGACGGCAGGGAAATACCCCTGAACGGCGTTCTAGCCGCCAGGGAAGTTATCTGACAGGAGGGAAAGTTGACGGATTTTGAAAGAATCGAGGCCCTCGCCGGTCTGGTGAGGGAAAAAGGGGTGAACCGGGAAGTACTTCTCAAGAGCCTCCATGCAGGTCTCGTCAAGGCATCCCTCAGGGAATACGGCGAGGAGCAGGACATCAAGGTCACCTGGGAGCAGGGCAGCGGCGACATCAGAATGGAAGCCATGAAGACCGTGGTTGAGAAGCCCGGCAGGAACCGCACCCACTTGGAGATAGACCTCAGGAATGCCAGGAGGATCGATCCCGACTGCTCCATCGGAGACAGCATAGCCGTTCCGGTGAGCATCACCGACTTCGGCCGCTCCGCTGTCAACGAGTTCAGAAGTGAGTTCATGCTTCTGGTCAAGTCCGCCGAGAGGAATCAGGTCTGGAAGGAATACAACGACCGTATCGGCATGATCATACCCAGATGCAGGGTTCAGCAGGTCTACAGGAACAGGATCCTGGTTCAGGTGGCCGGGAAGATAGAGGCTGTGGTTCCCGCTGACGAAAGGGCCAGGGGAGAGCGCTACGAACAGGGCGACTCCATCACTCCGGTCCTTATCCGCGTGGAGAAACCGGAGAGCCTGGAACCCCAGCTGGTGCTGTCAAGGGCGACCCCCGAGCTTGTCAGAAGGCTTTTTGAGAGGGAGGCCCCGGAGATAGAGGAGGGCGTGGTCCAGATCAAGACCATAGCCAGGGAAGCCGGTGTCCGGTCGAAAATTGCCGTGGCAAGCACCGACATGAGAATAGACGCCGTGGGGGCCTTCGTGGGAATGAAGGGAACCAGGGTGCAGTCGGTGATGAGGGAGCTTAACGGCGAGAGGATAGACATCCTTCCCTGGACCAGGGACCGAATCGTTCTTGCTTCCCAGGCCCTTGCACCTGCAACGGTTCTTCACATGGAGGCCGGAGAGAGCTTCAACAGGGAGACCGGGGAGATGGAGGAGATCCTCGTGGCGGTGGTCCCCGACGACCACCTTTCCCTTGCCATCGGCCGCAACGGCCACAATGTCCGCCTGGCGGGCAACCTGGTCGAGCGGAGGATCGACCTCAAGACACAGTCCCAGTGGGAAGAGGAAAACCGCTGGCAGAACATGCTGCGGGTGGATGCCAGCGAGCTGCCGGGTGCATCCGGGAAGCTGGCCGAAAGGCTGGGCAGGGCCGGCTATGACTCGGCCCAGAGGATACTGGACGCAGGAGAGGAAGAGCTTCTTCAGGTTCAGGGGGTTGGCCCGGTAAAGGCTGCCCAGCTCCTTGCGGAGGCGGCGGAGCTCGTGGAGAAACGGGCTCACCAGATAGAGACCGCACGGCTGCAGGAGGAAGAGGAAAACGCTGATCCCGCCATTGAAGACACAGAAACAGAAGAAGAATAAAGAGGCCTGGAAGAAGGTGATTCCCGTTGACGGACAGCATTAAGAAACAGAGGGTATACGAGCTTGCCAGGGAGCT
>CAYLXG010000194.1:0-4154 GCA_964387445.1 uncultured bacterium | reverse complement strand
AGAACCGGTTTCTCATAAGAGTCAGGCAAAAGGTTCATTACTCCTACTTTCAGTACGGACAATACTACCAGTAATACAATCTCGCAAGCCTGGCTGATAGTTCCATGACCCTCCGCCTTCTGAGACAGATAGGAATACGGAAATGCATCACTGGTCGGTAGTTGCCCCTTCTCAGAACTCCGGTTACTACACGGATGGGACAGGATGGGGAGAGCTCCAGGAGGAAGTCGTCCCTTCCTGAGGAGTCACCTTCCGTTGCCAGGATCAGCTTCTCACGAAAGTATCTTACCCAGCGCACTCTGTGAACTACGAATCCATCACCTCCAGCGTCCGGAAACACAATTATCCGGGATCTTTCGATTCTACAGGCTTCAGTCCATTCGGTTCGCAGGAAGTCTCCTGGAAAGAGGTTTGGCCACATGGAGAGTCCGTTGACCCAACCTGAGAACTGCAGCTTCATCAGAGGATATCCCGAAGATAGTCAAGGGGATTTGACGGCTGTGAATAGCTGAAAACGAAACAGGGGAAACTCGAGAATGCTGAAGCCATGAAACCGATAAGCTGGGATCTTTCCTCCGGTTTTAGAAGGCCAAAACCAATGAATGAGTCCTCTCTTACGGACCTGTATAGTGCATAGGGTGCACTTACCTTCTCGAGAGAGGGCGGATTGCCCTTTTCCAGGAACACGAAGTTCCTCAGATAAGCAGCAGCAGCTGAGTCGGTTCCTCCTGCGAGACGTATCCTGTGAGAAGGAAGGCACCTTGTTCTGCCATCGGTTCCTCTGGACAGCACTGTTTCATCATCTTCGAGAAGGGTAAGTCCTCCCTCGGTGACAAGCCGGTTCAACAGAGTGCTCTTTCCACCTCCAGATGGGGCGATGATGAGAGTACCGAAGCCGTTCTTGACTGCGCAGGCTGAATGCACCAGCGCTCCCTCAGGAAGAACGGCTCTGTTCAGGGCACGGCAGATTATTCTCTTTCCAGAGTTCATGAGAGCCTGGTATCAGGAAAGAGACCGGCCTCATACATGGCCTGACATATGCTGTCCGGCGAGGTGATGCTTCCTCCAGCGAGGGAGTTGTTCACTACACAGTTTCCCCTGCACGTTAAACGGTGTACGCACCTTCCGCAGACACCCCCGATCCTCAAAGGAACGCACTCTCTGATCCCCTGATAAACAGGCGATCCTTCCCATGCCATCCGTACCGATGTTTCGGGATATCTTCCCCATGAGAACTCCTCCATGAAGAACCCGGCTCCGCAGATCGAATACGTTCCATCCGGAAGGACGCCCAGAAGATTACGAATCGGACAGCTGCCCCTGTATGGCAGTCTTCCGGGAGATGAGAATGCCGGTGGAACCGAGGCACTTACCCAGCGAGGCAGCTGATCCAGCCAATGAAAGAAGTCAAGAACTGCTCCGGGAGGGTTGCTCTCCATGAAACCAATGCCCTTGCCCCGGCCCGTTGAGGTGATCAGGTTAATCCTAAGGTTCTTTGCCCCGAAAACCTCCAAGGTTTCGATCATCCCTTCGATCGGAGCTCTATCAACGGTTGAAATGGACATTATCACCTGAGTGTTCACACCAATATCCAAAGCCTTTTTCAGGAAATCGACGGTTCGCTCCCAGCTTCCCTCAACTCCCCTGAAGCCGTCGTGGATCACCTTGTCGGAACTGTCTAGGCTGATGGCCAGATGGAATGGAGCGTGGGACCTGAAAGCTTCCCAGAGACCCGGCGGCTGCACAGTGCCGTTGGTTTCAATGGATAAATGTGGGACAATTCTCGCAACTGCGGTGTAAAGCCGTGTGAAATCCGTGTAGCATAACGGTTCGCCTCCGGTGAACTTGATGCTGGTACATCCAAGGGCCGAGGCCTGTTCTACTATATCCGTCCATTGAGATACATCGAGGATAGCTCCGCTCCGGTATCCCTCATTAACCCAGCAGTGCCTGCATCGAAGGTTGCATCCGCTGAATGGATTGAGGTAGAGAAACCTCAGCGGCTCTATGCTCGTTATCATATGTGATTCAGACAAGCCACTCCTTCAAGCAGGAAATCCTGTGGGCAACCCCGGGGCCGTAAAGCAGAGCTTCGATTGGACAGCCGCCCGTGCAGAACTGGATAAGCTCGCATGAAGAACAGTCAGAGTACTGGTTCTTGTCACCGTTTACGAACACTGAAAATCCTGTCATCCTGTCACCGGTCAAGATCTTTTCCAGGTTCATTTCGAGGAGGTTGCCGAGGCCCAGCTGAGGAAGGTGGTCGCAGGGTGTAACGGTGCCGTCCGGAAGAACTGCTATCTTTTCCTTGCCTCCGCCGCATGAGAAAGCGCCTCTTTCCCTGGAAACGATCTTGTTCTCCTTGAGCAGGAACGCTCTTTCCCGGAGCCAGAGTATGCTGCCTGTAACATATCCTGGTTTCCTCCTGTTGATCTCCTCGAGCTGCTCTGCGGCGTGTCTCATCGAAGGGATATCTGCAGATATACTGTTCACAAGCGAGGGACCCGCTATGACCATGTTATTGAACTTGATCCACCCTGCACCCGTTCTCATTGCCAGGTCCGCCGTTTCCACCAGCCTGTCAACGTTCAGCGAGGTTACGGTGCAGTAGAACCCGAACGGAAGCCCTGCGGTCCTGAGCTTCTTCACTCCCAGAATCAGTTTCTCGAAGACCCCTTCCCCTCGCTGGCTGTCCACGGTTTCGGCGTCGGGGCCGTCCAGGCTCACCATTACATCGTTCAGCCGGCCCCGGTGCTTCACCAGGGACTCTATCACCCCGGGGGTTATCAGGGTCCCATTGGTGTTCACGGAGAATCTGAAGGGCCTTTCCGCAACTGCGTTGAGGAACTCGGGGAAGTCCTCCCTGACCAGGGGTTCTCCTCCGGTCAAGGTGAGCTTGATCAGCTTGTTTCGCGCAAGCTCATCAAGGATCCGTTCCCAGTCACTCAGCGGAAGGTCTTCCTTCAGGGGGCCGTGGCTCAGCACCGAACAGTGTCGGCATCTCAGGTTGCATCTGCCGGTGATAAGGAGGTTGGCTTCCCTGGGGGAGACCCAGTATGGGGCATCACTCAAGCCAGAACGCCCCTGTTCTTCATTTCCGTAATGAACTCGTCCAGGTCCTGCTCCAGGTTATTCTCCCCGGGGTAAAGTTCCCTGAGCTTAGCAAGAATGGAGTTCCTGTCAGCTCCATTGTCTATCATGTCGCAAATGCCGAAGGCCACCCCTTCGGTCACCCTCAGGTCCCCTGTGTCTATATTGAAGAGGATGCCGCCTCCCGGCTCCTTCCTGAACACTACTCCCTTTGCGTATTCCAGCTTTTCCATGACACTCCCTTTATGGAACATTGACCTTGATTTGACGTATATGTAATATACCCATCATAACAGGAGGTTCCCTATGAAAGCAGTTTGCATAGTTCTTTTCCTGGCAGCCGCCGGCGCTTTCGCCTACGGTCTGGAACCCTCCGGATTCGATCTGGTGGGTTTTCCCGAGTTCACCTCTTCCTTCAGGCCCCAGTTCTCCAGCAGGGTGAGCTTCGGCTACACCACTGGAAGGTACGGCTCCTACGGAGAGGGAACCTACCTGGGCAGCATGCATTTCTCCCTGCATCCCAAGCTGGACGCAACGGTTGAGATGGGCTACTCCAGGCTGCTGACCTTCTCCGGCGGTGAGCGCGATTTCGGTAATGTCCTGGGGGGTGTGCAGCTCAACTGGAGGCCCTCTGACAGAACTGTGTTCTCCATCGTTTACAGGGGAGTCCTTCCCGAGGACGACCTGAACCTCGGAGGGCTCTAGACGTTCCTTCCCTTCCTTCTCCTTGCGGTATTAACAGGGAATGGGGATCAGCTCCTTGCCGCCGGTGATGTAGCCGGAGCGCTCTCACTCTTTCTCGAGGATGCCGCAGAGGATTATCTCGACTGGTGGCCCAGGTACAGGGCGGCTTGGTGTTTCAACCATCTGGACATGCCCGATTCCGCAGCCGCTCATGCCGAAGCCGCCCTTTTCCTGGCCCCGGGTAGCGAGAGGTGCCTGGGAGAGCTTCTCAAGGCCCTCTCTTCGAAACCCGACAGCGTTCTCACCTACTCTCCTCTGATAAGTGGAGGAGGCGTGTGCAGGTACAGGCTGGCCAGGGCTGAAATCGACCTGGGCAACCT
>CAYLXG010000193.1:0-4206 GCA_964387445.1 uncultured bacterium | reverse complement strand
CAGCCAGGCTCAGTTCGTGCATACGGTATGGCCCTCTATCTGAAACCCGCCTTCTTCAAGCCTCTCCATTATCTCCTTCACCGCAGCGTCCGCCGCTTTTCGCACAGGTTCGCTGAGCCCCTCGCCCAGTTCCCTGGGGGGGTCGATGGTGACCCCCCAGAGGGTCCACTTCGGGAATTCGCCGTCGTATATGATCTCCAGGGACTTGAGCACCGCCGAAAGGTCGGATTCGTGGAACGAAGGTGTGTAGGCCCTGGGGAGGGTCTTCCCCACCTTTATCTCGCCTGGGACATCCCCTGCTATTGCGTCGAGGAACAGGATGGCGTCGGTTCCCGGGAGGAGGTCCCAGATCTGGTACAGGTCTCCCTCGAGTTCGATGAACTGTATGCGTTCGGCTGCCGGGAGCCTTTTCCTCAGCTCCCTAACCATGTGGATGCCGGCGCCGTCATCGCCGGCGAGGGTGTTGCCCACGCCGGCGAAGATCACTTTGCCCAAGGGAGGCCTACTTCTTCCTGTAGAGCTTCACCTTGTAGGTGCATTTGTCCGGGCCGGGGCACATGTCCTCCAGCTTCAGCCTGGCGCCGCTCATCTTGCCCAGGTAGCCGGCGAGGTTGTTGTAGAACAGCACGCAGAGGTCGCCGCCCAGTTCGATGCCCTCCTTCTTGCAGAGCTCTCTTATGAAACAGGTTCCCGTTTCCACGGTGAGGTCGTCGCCGCTCTCGGTGAAGTTCAGATCCCAGGAGGGGTCGAACTGCTTCTTAGCCAGGTCGAGAACGTCCTTGAAGGTTTCCGGCTCCTGGTACCTGGGAAGCTGGTTGGCCAGTGTCCTTCCCGCCATGGTGCCCACCGCGGGCATGCTGCCGCCAAGGGTGTGCCTGAACACGCTGGCGATTGAGAGGAGCCTTATGCCCAGGTCACGGAGGGCTTCGGTCTGCTGGGCCTCGTCCACCACGTCCACCGCATGGGTCATGCCTGGAACGAGCTTCTCCGCAAGGTCCATGGCGTAGCTCTCGTGGTAGAAGTTGCTGGAGAGTTCCGCCCCTTCGTGGATTATGGCTTCAGCGGGGCAGATCTCGGAGCAGCTGAAGCAGCCGAAGCATTCCTTCTCGTGCTTTACCACAGGGATCGACTTCGCCTGGTCGAACTCGAACACGTCGGTGGGGCATTCGTCCACGCAGAGCTGGCACCCTACGCAGGCGTCTTCGTCTACCTTTATCCTGATATCCATCATTCCACCCCCCTGGCGATGGTCCTTACCGTTTCTCCGTTCCTCCTGACCTCTATTTCCATGGGCATCCTGCCGGCGGAGTGGGTGGCGCAGGCGAGGCAGGGGTCGAAGCACCTGAGGCTGAACTCCACGCTGCTCATCAGCAGCTCGTCCTGCCCGCTTCCGGCGTAGTTCCCGGCTATGCCTGCTATGCTGTGGTCGATGGCATCGTAGTTGTGCTGGGTGGCCACTATGAGGTTTGCGGAGGTTAGAACGCCGTCGTCGTCGGTCTGGTACTCGTGTACAAGAATTCCCCTGGGGGCCTCCACCACGCCCACGAAGCGGCCCGGGCCGGGCTCGGCCTTCACAAGGAGATCCTCACCGGCCGGCCTGGCTGCCAGTTCCTGGATCTTCTCGGCGGCATAGACCATTTCAACGAACCTGGCCTCCACATAGTCCAGGGCGGATTTCCTGGGGTGTCCGGCCTCCCTGTACTCTGTAAGGAGGCCGTCGGCCTTCGGGGTGGAGAATGCATGGTTGATGTTGAGCCTTGCCAGGGGTCCCACGAAGAAGGACCTGTCGCCGTCGCGGAGACGCACCGACTTCATGTAGGAGCCTTCCATGGAGTGCTCGTTCAGGTGCTTCTCGTACTCGCCGCCCTGGAAGGTCTTCTCTATCTTGCCGGAGGGGTCCATAACCGCCAGGGGAGCCTGGAAGAAGGAGACCGTTCCGTTGTCGGTGAGGGCCAGGGAGGGGTAGGGAATGTTCATGCTCTCCCTGATTCCCTGCAGTCTCTCCAGGGCTCCCTTTACGGTGGGGTAGAGCTCGTCGAGTATTCCCAGGGCCTCTCCCCCCCATTCCGCCATGTTCGCCATTTCCTCATCGGTGGGAGCCGAGGCGAGACCTCCTGGAATGGAGGTTACGGGATGAACTCCCCTGCCGCCTACGATCTCCACCACCCTCTGGCCTATGCTCCTGAGGCGGAGCATTTTCTTCACCTTTTCAGGTTCCAGCTTCAGGAGCTGGAAAACGTTCCTCTGGTCGTGGGGGGCGTCCAGCCCCTGGAGCAGGTCGGGGCCTGTGAGAACGAAGTTGCTCAGTGCGTGGGAGTGGAGTATGTGGCCCATGTACATCAGTTCCCTGAGCCTCTTGGCGGTGTCGGTTATCTTCACACCCAGGCCGTTCTCGATGGCTGTCACGGAGGCCATGTGGTGCGCCGCCGGGCACACGCCGCAGATCCTGGCTGTTATCAGGGGCATCTTGAAAAGCTCCATTCCCTCCAGGAGCTTTTCGAACCCCCTTATCTCGAGCACCTGAAGGTGCCCCTTCTCCACTTTTCCCGAGTCGTCCATGTCCAGGGTGATCCTGGCGTGACCCTCGATCCTTGTCACCGGATCTATAACGAGCTTTGCCATTTTATGTTCCTCTTCTCTTTAATTTGCTGCCTGCTTCTCTCCGGCCCATTCCCGGATCTCAACGGTGGGCTTCTTGTAGATCACCGGAGAGGAAAGTGCGTAGGAGTAGAAGGTCCTGGCTTCCTTGGCCATGTAGTCAAGGATCTCCTGCTGATCGATGTCGGTGAGCAGGCTCATCCTCTTTGCAACCATGCTCCTTATATCCAGCTGGGGCTCCATGGCCACGGCCACCGAGGGACCGGTGCAGCCGGCGCAGGCCACGCCCCTGTTGGTGCACTGGGCCCGGCACCTGTCCAGTGTGACTGAACCCAGGCAGACAACGCCCTGGCTCAGGAAACAGACATCCTTCTCCGGGGCGGCCACGGCGCCTCTCTGAAGCTTGACGCCGGTGCGTTTCTCCATTTTCCTGTCGCACTGGCTGCACACCGTGCCCGCTGGCATTACCGCGCCGTCCTGACCCAGGAGCACCTTGATGGCCTGGGCTATGTAGTACGGATGCGGGGGACAGCCTGGAAGATGAACGTCCACATCTATCACTTCGTCTATGGGTATCACGCTCTGCTCCAGTTCCGGAGCGCCCTGGGGCTTCTGGGTCTCGGTGGTGGTGGGAAGGCCCCCGTATACCTTGTTCAGTATCGCGTCGTCGCGGTAGAGCCAGCCAAGGCCGGATACTCCGCCGTATGAGGCGCAGGTGCCGAAGGCCACTATCCTGTCGCAGCTCTCCCGCATCTTCTCGGCGCAGTGCCTGTCATGCTCGCTTCTGATGGCCCCCTCAACAAGGCCAATGTCCGCCTTGGGGTAGCCCTTTTCATCCATCAGCACCGGTATCCTTACGAACTCTATGCTGTCCACAAGGTTGAGAAGCTTCTCGTGGAGATCGACCACCGCAACATGGCAGCCGGAGCAGCCGGAAAGCCACTCTGTGGATACTTTTGCCTTCATTTCGCCTCCTCGATGATCAGTTCCTTCAGACAGGCGTTGGGCCCGGCGTGGAGGATCTCCAGATGGCAGGTCTTCCCGGGCATGATCTTCTCCATTGCCCCGGCGAAGCCCCCGTGGGACATGTAGCACAGGGAGAGCTGCTGTTCATGTGCATAGCGGAAAAGTGCGTTCCTCACCATGCATGTGTGGAATACGAGCCTTACCACCTTGGCCCCGTCCCGATCCTGGATGAGGCTGTCCTCTTCTCCCTGGAAGGGCTTGAAGTCCCAGACGATGCCCCGCTTCTTCAGCGCTGTGTTCAGAAGATCGATGGCCTTGATGGGGTCCTGGGTGGTCTCGGAACCCTCCACAGCTTCCTGGCCGAATTTCTTCCCGGCCAGGGCGCAGGAGGAAAGGCTTCCCTGCCCCAGGTTCTTCTCGGCTGCGTGGGTGAGCGAACCTATCAGGAAAGCGATACCATGCAGCCTGTCTAGTTTATTCTGCATAACAGCTCCTTACTGAATGGATATGACCAATGACTACCATTATGTTTAATTATACTTGGATATTCATAATAATCCGGGCTGCGGTTGAAAAAAAGAGCGAGGATCAAGGATCTTCTCCTTTCGTTTCCCCTCCAGCGAATACCATAACTTCTGCCGA
>CAYLXG010000192.1:3180-4270 GCA_964387445.1 uncultured bacterium | reverse complement strand
TGGCTCAGGGAGGTTCGAACTGTCAGTATTCGTTCTTTTGCTGGCCCTCACGGCGTTCCGTCACGAGGTCACCGTTGAGGTCCCCCAACCGGTCCTGACGCCGGTTGGCGACCTGGTCGAGATCCATGTGCCGGGCATGAATCAGATGGCCGCCGACGGTTACGGACAGGTGCCGGCGGGCCGATACTTCTTCCCTGTGCCGCCCGGTTCCGATCCCATGCTGGAATGGGTGGTGGAGGAAACCTCAAGGACAGGATGGGGAGAGCGGATACCACTTTCTTCCGCTCCAGTTCCGGTGGGAACCGGTTTCGAAGTTCGAGAGGAGAGGGCTTCAAGGAGCATTCCCCCGGCGCATCAGCCGGTGTCCATGGAAACAGCCGACCTGCTGGGCACCACGATCGCTATTGTCAGTATTTCTCCCTTCAGCTACGGTTCCCCGTCGGTCTATGCTTCCCGCATCAGCTTTGTTCTCTCCCATGATGATCCCCCGGGGGGAAGACCGGTTCGTGGTACCCTTCTCCAGCACCTTTGTCCCGGTTCGACCACCTGGTGGCCCAGAATGGAAAGATCCCCGGAAAGCCCCTTCTGGGGAAGGCCATGGGCAAGGATACAGGTGGACGAAACCGGGTTTTTCTCGGTTACATGCCAGGAGCTGGAGGCGGCGGGCTGCCAGGTTTCAGGCGTTCCATCACAGACCCTGGCCATGTTCTCCGGCCCCGGAGAAATGTTCGACCCTGAAGACCGCACCGCCGAGCACCAGCTCCATCCCGTTGCCATCTCGGTGGAGGACGGCGGCGACGGCGTGTTCCACCAGGGGGATTCGCTTCTTTTTTACGGCAGGGGTCTCTGGAGCTGGTCTTTCACCGCCGATTCGCTGTTCCGCTCCCCCCACAGGTACGACCTGACCAACACCTTCTGGCTTACGTGGGGAGGGGAGAACGGCACGCGGATAGGGACCGCAGGAGCTCAGCCCTCCGGGGGAACGCCCTGGGAGAGCGGAACTGTGCCCTTCGGTTTCGAGGAGGAGGTGCTTTCCAACTACCAGGGGAACCGCACCGCCTGGCTGTGGGGCTTCATTTTCGAGATCCCA
>CAYLXG010000192.1:0-3101 GCA_964387445.1 uncultured bacterium | reverse complement strand
ACGGTACCGTTGTTCTGGATACCATCGCCTGGGGCATGAGGCACGAATACTACTCCCTCGACAGCATCTCCGTGTCTTCAGGCGGGAACATGCTGAAGCTCTGGAGCGACTGGCACGGAAGCACTTATCTGGACTACGCGGAGCTGCTGGTCCCCGCCAGGCTTGCTGTCTCCGCAGGCTATCCGGTTCACCTGTCCGGAATCCCCCCGGGCCCCCTCTCCCTGAGCATCGGCCCGGTTTCCCCTGAAGCAGCGATCTACGACATAACAGACCCCTTCTCGCCTGTGGAACTCATCGGATGGAGCCACTCGGATTCCATCGCCGGCCTCACCCATGATCCCGATGGCGACTTCGCCGTGCTGCTGGCCGTGGAACCCCAGTTCATGCAGTCCCCTGTCTCCATTGAGCCGGCCCAGCCGGGAAGGCTCCTGGGCACTTCCTCCGAGGGGGATGTCCTGGCGGTGGTTCCCGAAGAGATGCAGCAGGCGGCCCAGATGCTTCACTCCATCTACTCCTCCAGGGGACAGACGGTATACATGGCCACATACCAGGAGGTCTACGACGAGTTCGGTCAGGGGGTCTCGGATCCCGGCGCCGTGAGGTCCTTCGTGAGATGGGCGCTGGACACCTGGGTTCAGAAACCCTCGGCCCTCCTTCTCATCGGCGACGGCTCCAGCGATCCCCTGGGATACAACACCGGCTATGAGACCCCAGCTCCCATCTACTACGAGCTCGAGAGCGGGAACTGCAAGGAGTCGTTCTTCACAATGGTTCATCAGGGCTCGGAGTTCCCGGAACTCCCTGTTTCCCGGATCCCCGCGGGAACGGTGAACGAACTTGTCATAGCTCTTCAGAAATCATACGAAATGGAGCATGTTTCCCTGCCGGGTCCGTGGGAGAACACAGTCATACTCGCCGCCGACGACGAATGGGGGAATTCGAAGACGGAATCGGAGCACACCGAAACCTGCGAACTTCTTGCGGACAGCGTTCTTCCCAGGTCCCTGAACGTGGTGAAGCATTATCTCATAGACTATCCCTGGCCCCCGGGCACCACAGGGGACGGCGCTCATCCAGAGAAACCCGAGGCGGCCGCGGACCTTATAGACCTTCTCAACTCCGGAGCTTCTTCCATGAGCTTTTTCGGCCACGGTTCCTACGACCAGATGGCCAGCGAGAAGCTGATGTCCTCCGGCATGGTTACACAGCTGGCGAACCAGCCCAGGTACTTCCTGTACAACTCGTTCTCCTGCAACAATGGGGAATTCAGCCTGCCGGCGGGGGACTGCCTCGCCGAGGTACTGCTCTTTCACCCCCAGGGCGGAGCAGCGGCAGCCATGGCATCCACCGGTATCAGCTTCTCCACCCAGAACAGGAACTTATCTTCCTCCTTCCTCAGCAACATCTATGGTGAGGCCAGGCTGCCCCTGACAGAGGCGCTCTGGCTCTCCGTGGTGACACTAGGGGACAACTACAATCTCCTGTACTGCGTTCTGGGCGACGGAGGTCTTCAGATACCCGCCGGGATTACGGGACCATGCCAGGTCTCGCCGGACACCCTTTTCAGGGGAAGGAACAACACCGTTCAGGTCATTTTCCCGACGGAGACAAGTTTTCTCTTCCGCTGCAGGGAGAGCGCAGGCATGGTGACCTATGTGAGTCCCCTCACACAGAATTTCTCCCTCAGCTATCTCAGATACGGTTCGCCTGTATACCAGGGGATCAACACCACCGACCCTCAGGGACAGGCCTCAATAGAGTTCTTCGTTCCTCTGCAGGCGGACACGGGTTCCATGGGAAGGGCCGACGGAACAGGGTCTCTCGCAGGCGAACTTGCCACCGGCTACTCCTGGCCGGTACCGGTTATCGATGACGGTGTCCATGTCACCGACAGCACAGGACCACTGATAGATCTGGAGTTCGTCGACTCCGAACCCGGTGACATTCCTTCGGTCTATCAGAATGCGGTGCTCCACGCGGAGCTGTCGGATCCTTCGGGGATATGCGTGCTGGGCGAGGATGCCGGATCCATCATTATCTGCTCGATTGACGGGGAGTACGATGATGTTACGGAGCTTTTCTCTTATTACAGCGGCAGTTCGACCTCAGGTTCCCTGGACTACCAGATCCCCGAGCTGCTTCCTGGTCAGCATCAGGTCCGCCTTGTGGCCAGGGACGGCATGAAGAACACCGGGGAAGCTATCCTGGATTTCAATGTCCTTGAAGGAGAGCCTCCACTCCTGGAGGAAACCGGGGTTTTCCCTAATCCCCACCGCGGGACCAGGGCCTTCTTCTTCACCACCGGTTCCCCGGGAACGGTGGAGGCAACCGTTTTCACCGTTGCCGGCAGGCCTGTCTGGTCCGGGGAGACCGCTGTTTCCCCTGGAACCGGCCAGATAGTGTGGAGCGGCCTCGACGCCGACGGCGACCCCCTGGCTGCCGGCGCCTATGTCTACATGCTCAGGTTCAGCGGTGTTTCCGGCTCGGCCTCCGTTACGGGCATCATGGCGGTAAGCCCTTGATCCAGAGGGCGGTTGAGCTTATCGAGAAAAGCCTCAAGCCGGTGGTCTTCACCGGCGCGGGAATGTCCAGCGAGAGCGGCATGAGGACATTCAGGGGCGAAAACGGCCTCTGGAAGGAGTACAGCCCGGAGAAACTCTCCTCGATCCAGGGGCTCATGGAGGACCCGAAGGCTGTATGGGACTGGTACAGGATGCGTTTCATGAGAACGGACGGGGTAGCCCCCCACGCCGGATACCTTGCCCTCACCGCCCTTCAGGGCAGGAAGGGAAGCCTGCCGGTCATTACCCAGAACGTTGACGGGCTGCACAGGGAAGCCGGCCATACCGACGTTCTGGAGATCCACGGCTCAATGCGAACGGCTTCCTGCATGAGGAAGTGCGGATTCTCCACCATTCTTGACCACGGCCTTCTGGAAACCCTGCCGCCCATCTGTCCCTCCTGCGGCTCGATCATGAAACCGGACATAGTCCTGTTCGGAGAACCCCTTCCCCACGAGGTCATAACCAGGGCCTACCATCTGGCGGAGGAGTGCGATGTGATGCTTGTCATAGGCACTTCGGTCCAGGTGTGGCCCGCGG
>CAYLXG010000191.1:0-4272 GCA_964387445.1 uncultured bacterium | reverse complement strand
GTCCGGGTCCACCACCATGTACTCCACACCGTGCTGCTGAAGGTAGGGCCAGAGGAGCATTTCGTAGTCGTTGGGCCAGGCCAGGGTTGGTTTCCTGTAGACCCAGGTGTAAAGCTCCACATTGGGGAAGGTGCATACCCAGGCAGAATCGGAAGCATTCTCCCTGACCCAGAGCGCCGCTTCCATGGTTTCCGCGGCTCGCTCCCTGCCGTCCTCCTCCAGCACCTGAAGGAGAGGCCGGGCCAGTGTGAGGGCAATGAGAAGCGCCAGCCACGGGAGGATCCTCCTCCCGGCGGTGGATGCGAGCCTCCCTATCCCCGCGGAACCCGCGGCGACCACTGCTGGCACCGCAACGGACAGGTATCTCCCTGAATGCTGGTGAAGGACCAGGGCAAGGAACACCGGCGCCAGGGCCAGCCCGGGCAGAAGCATCTTCCTTCTGGCCTGCCGGCACATCAGGGCGTAAACGGCGAATGCCGCAAAGATCGCCAGGGTGGGCTGACCGAAGATCTCCCCCCTGTGTGTGGATCCGGTGGTGAATGGCTCGAAGACCCTGAGCACTCCGGCGGCTATATATCTGGCTACCGCCAGGGGGCCCTGATTCCTCCACATGTCCGTGGGGGAAGGCGCGGTATCCCGAACGCTCCAGGCGGACCAGTGGTTCTCGTTCAGTATGAACTGGCCGTTCTGGCTGTGGGAAGGGTCGCCGAACTCGCTGATGTTCCTCATGAGCCAGGGGGAGACCACCACCAGCGCCGAAAGACCATAAGCCAGTGTTCTTCCAAGCCAGCGCCGCCTCTCCCTGTGGATTATCCATATGGCAATCGCAGGGACCATGAGCACCCCCTGGGTCCTCACCAGGTACAGAAACCCTGTGAGAACTCCCAGCAGGATGGCCCTTTTCACCGACAGCCTCTCCCTGTCGGCCAGGAGCAGTATCAGGTAGAAGAGAGCCACATAGGCCATCAGGCTGTCGATGTGAACGCTGAACCATACGAAGGGAGGATCCGCCGCCAGATAGGCAAGGACCGCAAGCGCGGCCCACCTGCCTAATGTCCGCGCAGTCCAGGCAGCGGCTACGAGCATGGCGGCAGCTCCAATTGCCATGGCGAGGAGCTGAGCCTGCAGGTACCCCGTTCCCAGGAGCCGGAACCACCCCGCAAGGAGCGTCGCAGTCCCTGGCTGTCTGTTGGCCTCGGGTCTCAGGAACTCCTCGGACTTGTCGTAGAGGGTCCACTTCACGAAGGTGGTGTAGCCCAGACCCCTGTTCAGGTTGTCCGCCAGAAGTACATTGGACGAAATGCCGTCCCCTGCCGGGATGGGATTCCGCAGGGCGGCCAGACCCCTTACACCCAGGGCGAACAGCATTATCAGGGCCGCAGCGGCAAAAAACCTCTTTCTGTTCATAACCGTTAATTTACTGTATTTTGCATCCGTTGGGGAATCCGGTTCCATCGAGACGGGAGGTCGGCAATGCTGAGGATAGCAACCTGGAACGTGAACTCCATCAGGGCGCGTCTGCCGGTGGTCCTGCGCTGGCTGCGGGAAAGGAAGCCGGACCTGCTCTGCGTTCAGGAGCTGAAGACCGACGATTCCCGGTTCCCACGGGACGAGCTGGAGAGCATCGGATACACCTCCTTCGTAAATGGCCAGCCCCGGTGGAACGGGGTGGCCTTCATCTCCAGGGAGCCGGTGACCGACCTGAACACGGACCTCGGCGGGTTCCTTCCGGAACAGAGAAGGATGGTCTCAGGGCTGTTCCGGGGCATCCGGGTGATAAACACCTATGTGCCCAACGGCGGAGAGGTTGAGAATCCCAGGTTCCAGGAGAAGCTGGGGTACCTTCAGCATCTCCTGGATCATGCCCTCTCCTATCCTGAACCGGTGGTGGTCCTGGGGGACTTCAACGTCGCTCCGGGACCGGACGACACCCACTCCCCGGAGGAACAGGACGGCACGGTTTGCTACCATCCCCTGGAGAGGGAAAGGATAAAGGATTTCCTTCAGAACGGATTCAGGGATGTATTCAGGGAGTATCACCCGGAGGGCAAGGCATACAGCTGGTGGGACTACAGGGCAGCCGCGTGGAGAAGGAACCGGGGAATGAGGCTGGACCTCGTGCTTGCCACGGAACCTGCGGCGGCCCTTATCACAGGCTGCGAAATAGACCGGGAGCCCAGGGGATGGGAAAAGCCCTCGGACCATACGCCGGTGGTTTTCACCGCCGGGCCTTTGGAATAGAATAGACACCGGGAAGGTATTATCCATAGTGCAATTTACGAAAGGATGAACATGAGAACAGCTGCTGTCTTCGTTCTGTCCGTCGCCCTGATGGCACAGGTTTCCTTCGCCGAGGACGTCCTTCCGCAGATCGTGGTGCAGGAATGGGGCGTCGTTACCTGGACCGACGGTGACCCTGTATTCACATCGGCACCTGATGTGCCGGAAGTGTTTCCCATAGGCTCCGACCAGATCGATGCGGGGGGATACGCCGTCAGGGCCCCGGTGCTCTACTTCAACGGCCCCGAGTTCTCTGGTACGGTAACTGTAAGCACCGACAACGGCGCCGTATTCGACATCTACCCGGCGGTGGATGACCATCTGAGGACACACTCTTCGGTAACCTGGGAATGCTCGGTATCCCTTGACCGAATCGAAGAGTATCCCCGGGATCTAGACGCCTCCCCGGGGCAGTGGAACTACGACCTCTGGAGGGTGGAGCCGGCGATGACCGTCTCCATGCAGGGCGGCTGGCGTGACAAGTTCCTCTACTATGAAACGGCCCCGGAAACAATGGACTTTCTGCCCTACACCCCGGGAGCCGAGTCCGTCTGCGCCGAATACTCCGACTGGCCGGCGCTTGTGATCAAGCGCAGGGCCGACGGCGTATTCTACTCCAGCACCACCCTGGGCACCCTTGTGTACGGAGGCGACATGGAGTACCTGGACATGGTCCCCGACCACATAATGAGGGTTCTCTTCGACTGGTCGGTAAACATCCTCGAGCCGGAACAGTACCAGGCGCTCTGGAACACATGGTCATCCTGGATACTCTACGATCACAGCTCCCAGAGGGAGTACGCCTCAGGCATGGTTATCCTGCCGGTGCCTGAAGAGCTCGCCGGAAGGATAAGCACCATCACCGTGGAACCGGATGAGACCCCCTATCCGGTGGAGCTCCGCAGGTACATCATCGTGGCGCTGCCTCTTTAGAAGGGAGAGGATCATGATACCGCTTCTCTTTCCGTTCCTGGCAGATACGGTAATTGCACCGCCCATGGACTACAGCGAGGTCTTCGTGAACGAATGGGGGGTGGTGGTGTTCACCGCCGGGGGAACCACCGTCGCCGGAGCGCCCGGGGAGGACGGCGGCCTGGAGTTCGGAAGGGAACCCTTCGGACCCCTCCTGGTCGACGCCCCGGTGATCTGGATCCATGGAGCGTTCTTCCAGGATGCAACACTTACGGTCAAAGCGGTTCAGGGTGAGCTTACCACGCTGTATCCCGAGCCCCATTCGGTGGAGGATGAAAGCTATCCCGTCGAAGCTGCATGGAGGATCTCCAGCCCGCCTCCCGTTCCCCTCACAGAAAGGCCGTCCCCCCCGGAAGCCGGTGACCTGCCCTTCGCATGGGCAATGCCCCTCTGGAGGGAAGTTCCATCCCGGGACCTCTTCGACCATGAAACAGGCGACTACCTGGGCAACTTCATTTACTACGAAGCGGGAATACTCTTCTGGAATCCTCCGGACGACATCTACGATCCGGAGACCCTGGCCGGCTACTACTCCCCGGAGGGTCTGGCCATCACCGTCGGGGATGAACCCCAGGTGCGCCGGCAGACGCTGGTGCCCCTTCCTGGAGGGTCACCCTCCAGGGAACTCCTTACCGACGAAGAAGTGCTGGACGTTATCTGCGGCTGGGCAGGGGGAAGGCTCAAGTCCCAGGAGATAGAAGCGCTGTGGAACACATGGAAACCCTTCTTCCAGACAAGAAGCGCCTGCGACGAACTTGCCTATGACAGGAGGGGCGAAGGGGAGCTGTGGATCCTTTTCCCACTGCCCTGGGACGAGGTGGAGAGGATCAGCACCCTTGATCTGACCATCCACGGGAGGCCGGATCTGATGATAAGCTACTACAGGATGTTCCTGGGCCTTGTCAGGGTGTACTGAGATGCTGGCCCTCATGGTCCTGCTCTCTTCACTGCAGGTGCATGAATGGGGGGTTATCGTTCAGGAGCCCCTTTCCATGACCGGCACTGCCTCAGGGATCCCGA
>CAYLXG010000190.1:0-4302 GCA_964387445.1 uncultured bacterium | reverse complement strand
GAAGAAGGCTGAGGGGAGGCTCCCCGGATTCCCTTCGGTGTACGGATCCCACTATTGCGGCGTTCTCGTCGCCGGTTTCCCTCAGGGCATCGATGACCTCTTCCGCCTGATCCGCCCTTACCGCCGCAAGGAGGCCGCCTGAGGTCTGGGCGTCGAAGAGTATGTCCGACCTGAGGGAACCTATGCCGGGGTCGATGTATATGCTCTCTCCCACATACTTCCTGTTCTGGGCGGAGCCACCGGGAAAATACTTTTCCGTCAGTTGCACCGTTCCAGGGAAGATCGGCACCCTGCTCAGGTCGAACTGAAGCCTGACTCCCGCCGACTGGGCAAATGCCAGGGAATGCCCCAGAAGGCCGAACCCTGTGATGTCCGTCATGGAGCTTACGTCGTACCCGTTGAGAACACGGCTGGCGTACATGTTCAGCCTCTCCATCGAGGAGATCACCGGCCCGATGATCCTAGGGTCCAGGGGACAGGCTTTGTTCGCGGTGGTGAGGATACCTGCTCCCAGGGGCTTCGTGAGCACCAGTGCGTCTCCCGGCCTGGCCTTGGAGTTCATCTTGGCGAGTTCCGGGTGGATGATCCCGGTGACGCTGAGGCCGAAGAGCACTTCGTCCTGCTGGGCGGTATGCCCTCCCACAAGCACCACTCCGGCTTCAACCAGCTTCTCGCTTGATCCGGTGAGTATCTCCGCCACCACTTCTGGCCCCAGTTTGCTTCCAGGGAAGCAGAGGAGGTTCATGGCGGTTATTGCCGTGCCCCCCATTGCCCAGATGTCCGACATGGAATTGGCGGCGGCTATCCGTCCGAAGGTGCGGGGATCCGCCACCACCGGGGCGAAGAAGTCCACGGTCTGAACCAGTGCCGACTCGTCGGTGAGACGGTACACCCCTGCGTCATCCATGGTGTCCATGCCCACAATGAGGTTAGGGCTCTTAACCGATGGCAGCCTTTCCAGTATTCCCGACAGCCTGCCGGGGGGCATCTTGCCCGCTCAACCGGCTCAGGCGGCGTAATCCATGAGGTTGATGCCTCCGGATGCCTGCGGGGAAACACGGCTTGTCTGCCGGCAGTACTCCGGGGAGTTCACGCTTGCGTGGAACTCACGGCATGCCTCGCAGTTGCCGTATCTTCTGCACCCTGTGTTGGGGCAGGGGCAATGGGTATTCATCTCACCTCCCTTCGGTTGTTTCGAGGGGGTAATATACTGGTTCTGCGGTTTTGCGAAACGGTCAGTACAAGTCGCTTCCCGACTGCCTGAAGTCGATCCTGTCCTCCCGGAAGGTAATCTCGGTTTCCTCCCCGGTTATGCCGTGGGTAACATACCCGAAGTCTCCGTTCAACTCGGGGGAGCTTACCCTGAAATGGCCGTCCCTGTCATAGACCGCATCGAAACCCACAGCTTCGCCCCGGGGCAGGATTTCTATGGTCCACACGCTGTCGCAGACGGAAACGGTGATACCGTCTATGGCCTGCTCGGTGTCGTTGGTTACCATTACCCTGTTTCCCCTGAAACCGCATCCAGCGGTCATCAGGATCGCAGCCGCAGCGATCAGTGATCTCATGGATCTCCTCCTCTGTACCTTGCCTTCGCTTCATGCAATAATTGAACATAACCCATAACAGGAGGTCCGGCTTGTTCACCCTGGCCATGATGCTGCTGGCTTTGTTTTCGGTTCCGGAGATAACAGGAGTTCACAATGCCCCCAACGACGCGGGCACCACCCTGCTGGTGGAGGTTTCCGGCGCCACTGACTGCCCCGCCGACGCAGGGGCCCTTCTCGTGCAGCGAAGGGAAGCCGTGGATGCTGCCTGGCAGACCGTTCTTGCCGAGGCGCTTCCACTGGAGTCACCTGTACTGGAGGACGGATACGATCCCGACTTTCCCATCGAGCCAATGACGGCATACGAGTACAGGACGATTACCTTCACCATGGACGGGGATTCCCTGTTCAGCGGGGTCTTCACCGGGGCTGAACTCGCCAGGGGTGAATGGTTCAACGGTGATGAGGTTCCGGTACTGGTGGGCTGCGTGATCTTCATCGCCCTTATCCTCTACTACTTCCACAGGGCGAAGAGGGGGGTCGATCTCTACCTGAGGCCCATTGCGGGGATCGAGGCAATAGACGAGGCCATCGGCAGGGCCACCGAGATGGGCAAGCCCATACTCTACGTTCCAGGCCTTTCCACCATAAGCGATGTTGCCACCATTGCCAGCCTCACCATCCTGGGAAGGGTGGCGAAAAAGGTGGCGGAGTACCAGACACCCCTGCTGGTGCCGAACTGCGACCCGATCGTCTACACTGTTGCGGAGGAAACCGTTCGCCAGGGTTACCTGGAGGCCGGAAGGCCAGACGCCTACGATGCCGACAGCGTGTTCTTCCTCACCCAGAGCCAGTTCGCTTATGTTGCAGGTGTGAACGGCATAATGAGCCGCGAGAAACCCGCCACCAACTTCTACCTGGGGATGTTCTGGGCAGAGTCGCTGATACTGGCCGAGACCGGTTCCCTTTCAGGCGCTATCCAGATCGCCGGGACCGACGCTGTGACCCAGCTTCCATTCTTCATAACCACCTGCGACTACACCCTTATCGGGGAGGAGCTCTATGCCGCAAGTGCCTACCTGGGAAGGGAACCCAGGCAGCTGGGCTCCATAAAAGGCCAGGATGCCTGCAAGGCGGTGATAATGGTTTTCATTACCCTGGGCATAGTTCTCAGCATACTCAGCGCCATAACCGGTAACGAATCGCTGATGTTCCTGAAGGACCTTCTCAACCTTCCGGACAATGGCTGACCTCCTCGCGAAACTTTACGGACCCAGGGAGCTGGTTATCCCGCAGGGCTATGTCCTCCGCAGGCCCATGGCCAGCGAGGGCTCCCGCCTGAAGGAATGGGTGGAGAGGGTGTTCAGCCCTGGTTGGGCCTCTGAGATCACTCCCGGGGTATCACGGGTCCCCGCCACCATAATCGTTGCGGTGTGCTCTGATCCCATGGCCCCAGCTGGTTTTTGCGCATGGGACTGCACCGCCAGGGGATTCCTGGGGCCGGTGGGCGTGACGGAAGAACACAGGGGGAAGGGCATCGGCAGGGCCCTGGTGGTCTCCGCTCTGAACGCCATGGAAGCCTCAGGGTACGGTTATGCCGTGATAGGCGACGCAGGCCCGGTGGAGTTCTTTGAAAGGGCATGCGGAGCGGCGGTCATCCCCGGAAGCTCCCCTGGGATCTACCGGAAGGGGTTGTCATGGAAATAGTGCCAATGGAGACAGGACACTACGAGGGCCTGATTCAGCTGTGGAGATCATTCCCCGGCAACGCCCTCACAGGGGCTGACTCGGAGGCGAATTTCACCTCTTTCCTGGAGGCCAACGGCGGCTTCTGCTTCACCGCCTTTTCCGGCGAACGCCTGGCGGGGTCGGTTATGGCGGGGCATGACACAAGGCGCGGGTACGTTTATCACCTGGCGGTTGCAGGCGACCTGCAGGGCAGGGGGCTTGGGAGGATGCTCATGGAGAGGTGCGAGGAGGCCCTGCGGAGTGCCGGGATAGAGAAGGTTCACCTTTTCATCTTCACCGACAACACAGCGGTGGAGTTCTACAGGAAGGCAGGCTGGCACCTGCGAGAGGACATACTCGTTATGAGCAAGGTGCTGGATGGCGACCCCATGACCGGGACCAGGAACGGTATTTAGCCGCTTATAAGTTTCACCGCCATCGCCAGCAGTGCCACGGCAAGGATGACCTTTATCCACCTGGGGTTTGCCCTGTGGCTGAAGCTGCTTCCCAGTACCCCGCCCATTCCGTTCCCCGCGGCCATGAACAGCCCGGGAACGATATCCACATTGCCCTGCCAGGCGAACACGGCGATCGAAGGTATGAGATAGACGGCGATTATGATCACCTTGATGCTGTTGGTGGTGGCGAGGTCGAGCCCCCCCAGCAGCGTGAGGCTGAAGATGATGAGGTAGCCGGTTCCCGCCTGTATGAGACCCCCGTAGAAGCCGATGAAAAGGAAGATGCAGGCCTGGAGCCAATTCCTTCTGAGAACCGTTCCGCAGCACCTTTTCGGGTGGTGGAAGACCACCACCGACAGCCCCAGCACTATGGCTCCGGCAAGTATTCCCCTGAAGACAGGATCGGGGAGGGAGAGGGCGGTGAATGCCCCCGCCACAGCCCCTGGAACCGCAGCGAGCCCCAGTAGAAGGCCCGTTCTCAGGTTCCTTCTTCCGCTCCTCCTGAAATTGCCGGCGGCCAGGAGGTTCTGCACCAGGACCGCCACCCTGTTGGTTCCGTTGGCGGTGAC